>JAQCKI010000011.1 GCA_027592645.1 Chloroflexota bacterium
GGTGCCGCGAACGGGCGCGGCTGGCCCTCGGCCGGCTCCACATCGAACGCGCGGAGGGTGAACGCCACCGTCGTGTAGAAGCCTATCGTGCCGCAGAGTTCCACCAACCCGCGCTCACCGAACTCGGCGATCGCGCGGTCGTAGAGGGCGCTCGACAGCGCCTTGCCATCGAGTAGCGCGCGGCAGACGTCGTACGCCACGTTGATGTCGTTGCGGTCCGAGGACGGCTTCTTGCCGGCCATCAGTTCGTCCATCACGGCCTGCGGGATGCCGTACTCCACGGCGCGCGGGCCGTGTGCGTTCCACTCGTAGTTCGACTGCCAGTGGACGGATGCAATATCGATCGCGAACTCGACGATTCCCCGGTCGAGCGAGGTGCGCTCCCAGAGGAACCCGCCGAAGCGCCGCATCTGGTTCGACATCTCCGGGCTGCGGAGCCAGGTATCGAACGGCCCGCCGATCTGGCCGTCCGCCTGAGGCTTCCGCCAGCGGGCGAGGCTCTCCCACTCCGTGCGCACCTCGGGCGTCATTTCGTCATCGGGGATCGGGCGCAGGCGTGACATACGGGCTCCTTTCGGCCGGGAAGAGCCGCATCCTAACCGCTCGCCACACGATCCCCCATAGGATCGAGGCATGACGCCACCTGTCCTCCGCGTGGTGGGGCCGCCCGGCTCCGGTAAGTCGCTCCTGATCACCTCGCTGGTCGAGGCGCTGAGGGTGCGCGGCTACCGCGTCGCCACCGCCGTCCGCCGCGACGAGCGCGTGACCGTGGTGATCCTGTCGCACGGCGGCCGCGTCACCCTCGAACGGCCGCTGGCGCTCGATGCGCTGCTCGGTGTGATCGCAGGCGTCGACCCGTCGATCCACCTCGTGCTCGCCGAGGGGTACGAGGACGCCGGTCTCCCGGCGGTCGAACTGCGCCCGCCCGGTGCGGTGCCGATGCTGGCGGGGGCCGACCTCTTCGCCGTCGTGGACAGCGAGGAGTTCGCGGCCACGTTCGCGCGCTCCGGCCCCGGCGAGACGAACGGCCTCGCCGAGCGCGTGGAGCGCGAGGTGCTGGGATTGCTCGGGAGTTCAGCGGAGGTGCCAGCGGCAGAGGCCGCGGCGACGGGTCGCCTAGGGGCGCTCGGACGGCTGGCGGCGCGCCTGCGGGGGAAGTCCTAGATCACCGACTCGAAGCCCTGGTAGGTGCCCGTGGGATCCTCCCAGCGGTACGTCACATCGCGCACCATCGCCATCGTCGAGCCCTCGCGCAGCCGCTCGATGAAGCGGCGCAGGGTGGCCTCTTCGCCCTCGGCGACCACCTGCACGCGCCCGTCATCGAGGTTTTTCGCGAAGCCGGTGATGTTCATACGCATCGCCTCGTCCGCGCAGAAGGCGCGGTAGCCGACGCCCTGCACGCGCCCTCGGGCGTGCGCCACGATCTGGCGCTGGCGACGCCCGGCGACCATCGCCTAGCCCCGCACGAGCGAGGCGACGGTGCGCGCGACGAGTTCGCCGGAGACATCGCCGCGCACCACCGCGCGCCCGAGGCCCTCCAGCAGCACGAAGCGGAGGCGCCCCTGCTCCACCTTCTTGTCGCGCGTCATCGCGTCCATGATTACGGTCGTGTTCACATCGGGCGCCACGAGCGGCAGGCCGAACGACCGCAGCAGGTCCCCCTGCCGGTCGACGAGCGCCTGGTCGATCAGACCCATGGCCTGCGAGATCTTCGCGGCGCCCATCATGCCCACCGAGACGGCCTCGCCGTGCATGTAGTCGCGATAGCCAGTCGCCTGCTCGATGCCATGTCCGATGGTGTGGCCGTAGTTCAGGATCGCGCGGATCCCCTGCTCCTTTGGGTCGCTGGAGACGATCAGCGCCTTCAGCCGCGACGAACGCGCGACGACTTCCGTGACGAGATCCCAGTCCGGCGACGTGGAGGAGAGGCCTGCGGCGTTCTCTTCGAGCACCTTCAGCAACGCCGGGTCCAGGATCAGCGCGTGTTTGATGACCTCCGCGAAGCCCTCGATGTACGAGCGGCGTGGCAGCGTCCTCAGCACGTCAATGTCGCTGATCACAGCGGCGGGCTGGTGGAACGCGCCGACGAGGTTCTTGCCCTGCGGCAGGTCCACCGCGGCCTTGCCGCCGATCGCCGCGTCGTTCATCGCCAGCACGGAGGTCGGCAACTGCACAATCGCCATGCCGCGCAGGTACGTCGCGGCGACGTACGCGGCGAGGTCGCACACGACGCCGCCGCCCAGCGCCACGATCACGTCGCGCCGCTCGGCCTTCTCGGCGGCCAGCCAGGCGTACAACTCGGCGGCGACGCGCTGTGTCTTGGACTGCTCGCCAGCCGGGATGACGTACGAGGCACCGGGGATGCCCGCGGCGTCCAGCGCCTGCGCCACGGTCTGACCATGCTGCTCGACCACGCGGTCGTCGGAGATCAGGAAGACCCGACGGCCGTCCAGTCCGATCTGGCGCAAACGATCACCCAGCCGCCCGAGTTCCCCCGTACCGACCCAGATCGGGTACTTCTGGTCGCCGGTGTCGACGATCGCGGCCGGGCCACGCGCCGGCTGCGCGGCACCGAGGCGATCCAGGCGCCGAGTGTTGCCGGCAATCGCGCCGGACTCGGTCACCCACGCGCGGATGATGCGCGCCACGGCCGCCTCGGTCGTCTGCGCTGCGGCCTCCGGCGAGCCCTGCACGGGCACCCAGAGGTCGGCATGCAGATAGAACGGCCGGCGTTCCTGGTTCAGCGTCTCAAGGCGTGCATCGATGTCGTCACCCAGCAGCGGGCGGATCGCCCCGTCCGGGTTGGCACGCAGGCGTCGTGCAATCTCGGTGGTGGTCGCGTCCAGATAGCAGATGAAGCCGCGTTCACCCAGCGCACGCCGGTTCGCGGCACGCTGGAAGGCGCCGCCACCGGTGGCGAGGACCGCGGGCGCCTGCTTCACGGCCTCCGCAATCACGAGTTGCTCGATCTCGCGGAATGCGGGCTCCCCCTTCTCCACGATCAGATCGGCGGGCGTCTTGCCCTCGCGCGCGGTGACCAGGTCATCGGTGTCGATGAGCGGCCACCCGAGGCGCTTCGCGAGCGCACCACCGACGGAGGACTTGCCAACGCCAGACAGACCGACCAAGACGATCTGCTGTACGGGTGACGTGGTGTCGCTCATGCGCGCGGCTCGCGCGGGCCCACGGTCGCCTGGAACGCCTCGAAGTTGCGGCGCAGTTCATCGGCGTGGTCGCCGCCGAACTTCTCCAGCACGGCGTCCGCCAGCACAATCGCCAGCATCGCCTCGCCGATGACGCCGGCCGCCGGAACGACCGCCACGTCTGAGCGTTCGTAGAACGACATGGTTTCCTCGCCGGTGAGCAGGTCAGCGGTGGGGAGGCGTTGTGGCACCGTGGAGATCGGCTTCAGGAAGCCGCGCACCACGATGTCCTCGCTATTGGAGATGCCCGCCTCCAGGCCGCCGGCACGGTTCGTGGCGCGTTCCCACGGGCGCTCCGCCCACTTGGAGGCGGGCAGGATTACGTCCTGCACCTGCGAGCCCGGCTTCGCGGCGTTGGCGACGCCGTCGCCAATCTCCACGGCCTTGATCGCGTTGATCGACATGATCGCCTGTGCGATCCGGCCGTCCAGTTTCCGATCCCAGTGCACGTGGCTACCGAGGCCAAACGGAACGTGGGTCGCGCGCACCTCGAACACCCCGCCAATGGTGTCCAGCGCGTCCTTGATGCGGTCGACCTCGGCGATCATCGCCGCCTCGGCGACGGGGTCGGCCACGCGCATCGGCGAGGCGTCCACGGCCTCCCAGTCGATGTGGGCCGGCGGGTTGGCGCGCACCTCGCCCACCTGAAGCGTGTGCGAGTGGATCTCGATGCCAATGACGCGGCAGATGGCGCGCGCAATCGCGCCCACGGCCACGCGTGCCGCCGTCTCTCTCGCGCTCGACCGTTCGAGGATCGGTCGGACGTCGTCGAAACCGTACTTCTGGGTGCCCGCGAGGTCTGCGTGGCCAGGGCGGAGCAGCGTGACGCGCTCCACCTCCGCCTCCACGGGATCCACGGACATGCGGACGCGCCAGTTCTGGTTCTCCCAGTCCTTGTTGACCATGTGCAGACCGATGGGTGACCCCATCGTCAGGCCGTGGCGGACGCCGGAGACGATCTCCGCCACGTCCGTCTCGATCTGCTGGCGCTTGCCGCGGCCGTAGCCACCCTGCCGCCGGCGGAGGTCCTCCACGATCAGTTGCTCAGACATCGGAATGCCGGCGGGGATGCCCTCCACGATGGAGAGGAGGCCCTTGCCGTGCGATTCGCCGGAGGTGAGCCAGCGGAACTGTGTCATCAGCGTCCGTCCTTCGTTCCGTCTGTGTGCCGTCCGCTGCGCAGTGCTTCGTGCGCTTCAGCCTCTGCGGCCGCATCTTCCACGGTGATCAACGCATCGATATCCGGGTCGGGCCAGCGCCCGCCCTCCGCTTCTCGGGTCGCCCACTCGCCGAGGATCTCCTCCGCCGTGCCGTGATCCCAGTCGGCGTAGGACGCCACGTCGCGCCCCGTCCGGGTCGTCAGCAGGCAGCGCGTGGTGACGGTGCCGTCCTGGTCGCGGAACTCGGTCAGCACGTCCACCTGGACAGCCTGGAATGAGACATACGGCGCCTCGTACAGCAGGCGCTCCACCATGCGCACGGCGGCCCGGCGGGCGACCTCCTGGGCAGATTGAACCTCCACCCGCTGGCCTTCTACCACCTGCACGTCCGGTTCGGCGAGCAAGGAGACACGAATGTGGCGGTGGTTGGCTGCCACGGGGCTGGCCGTGTGCAGTGCGCGCCAGTCCGCCGGCGGCATGCCACGTGCCGGCCGGGCGCGCCGCCAGTCCTCGAACGTGGCGTCTAGCAGCTGCATCAGCGCGCCACGGTCTCCCCCCGCGATGCTCTTCCGCCATGCACGCGCGGCCGAGCGCGCCTGGAACACCATCACGCCCACGATCAGGAAGATCGCCAGGCAGGCAAAGATGGCGTGTCCCAGGCCCATGTGCTCTCCGACTCCCCAGCGCGGGGCGATCCTCAGTTTCGGCGGTGGCGGTGCTTCACGTCGAGTGCTGGCGCTCCGCAAGCGCGCGCCGGGCCTCCGCGAACATCACATCGACCGGTGGCTCCATACCCGTCCAGAGGCGGAACGACTCCGCGCCCTGGTGGACGAGCATCGAAAGCCCGCCCACCGGCTGGGCGCCGGCCGCCTCCGCCGCGGCGAGGAATGGCGTCTGCTCCGGCACGTACACGAGGTCGAAGGCGACCTGTCCAGGCCGGAACCACTCGGCTGGCACGGGCGACTCCCCCTCGGCCGGCCCGTGCGCCATCCCGACCGATGTGGACTGCACCACCACGTCTGCCGTGCGGATCGAGGACGCGAACGTCCCATCGGACGCATCGAGCGGCGCGTACCGCATGTCGAGATCGCCGCCGCCGAGGTCGAGGAGTGCGGCGGCACGGCCGGGCGTGCGATTCACGATGGTCAGACGCTCGATGCCTGCCGACCGCATCGCGACGACCACCGCGCGCGCGGCACCCCCGGCGCCGATCAGCGTGACGCGTTTGCCCTGCAACTCCACACCTGCGGCCTCCAGCGAACGCACGATGCCAGCCACATCGGTGTTCGTCGCCTCCAGCGCCCCGCCGCGGTTCACGATGGTGTTCACGGCGCCGACCCGTTCCGCGAGCGCATCCGGGCGGTCGACGAACCGCATGATCTCGACCTTGTGCGGCACCGTCACGTTTGCTCCCAGCAGGTCGCCGGAGCGCAGGCGCTCCACGGCGATCGAGAGTTCCTCCGGCGGCACGTCCCACGCCTCGTACCGCGCGTCGACACCGAGCGCATCGAGCGCCGCCTGCTGGAAGCGCGGCGAGAGCGAGTGCGCCACGGGGTGCCCGATCAGCGCGATCGTGCGCGTACGGCCGGATGGGGTCACGGGGTCACCGTCAATTGCCGCAGTCGGAGGCGCGGAAGATTTCCACGTTCGCATTGTGTTGATCCAGCGTCTCCGCGAAGAGATGGCGACCATCACATGCCGGCGAGGCAACGAAGTAGAACAGTGCGCTGGAGGCGGGGCGGATCGTCGCGCGGATCGAGTCGATATCCGGGTTCGCGATCGGGCCGGGCATCAGGCCGGGGTACAGGTAGGTATTGTATGGGGAGTCGTACGCCAGGTCGTCCAGCGTTAGTTCCGACTTCCACCAACTGTAGAGCAGGACCGACCCCTGGCCGTTGACGGGACCGAGAGAGATTGCGAACTGCACGGTGGGGTCGGCCTGTAGCGCCCAGCCGTCGGCGAGCCGGTTCCGGAAGACGGCCGCGACCTCTGGCTTTTCCTCGGGATGCACCGCCTCGCGCTCCACGACCGAAGCGAGCGTCAGCACCTCGTACAGCGACCAGCCCTGGTCGGCCGCCTCCTGGATCAGGTCGGGCGTCACCTGCGCCTCGAAGCGGTCAAGCATCGCCTCCAGCAGGCTGGCGGCCGTGGTGTCCTCCTCGAGTTCGTAGGTGTCAGGCAGGAGATAGCCCAGCAGGTCGCCACCCTCCATGAACTCGCGCGGGACAGCATTGGCCACGGCGGCGTTCCATTGGGCCGCCGTGAAGATCCGCGCGCGCTCCAGGATCTCGCCGATCTCTTCGGTGCGCAGCCCGGCGCGGAACGTGATCCGCTCGATGCGGTCCGGACCGGCGCGCAGGCGTCGCAGAATCTCGGCGGGCGGGGTGTTGAGCGCGAAGTCGTATCGACCGGCGGAGAGTTCGCTCCCGACCCCGGTGTAGAGGAGCCAGGTGCGCAGCGCTTCCCGATCCTCCGCGACACCGGCGCCGTAGAGGAGGTCCAGGATGCGGTCGGAGGACGCGCCTTCCGGGATGTCGACGCGGACGGTGCCCTCCATCGGCGGCGCCGGTGCGGCGCCCGCCTCGATGCTCGCGGCGAGGGCCACCGGCACACCGGTGAGGCGCGCACCCGCGACGACGCCCACGATCAGCGCCCACGCCGCAACGGCGAGTGTTGCGATGGTCAGGGGGTCACGGATGCGCATCCGGCGCGTCCTCCGTCGTCGGGTGCTCATGGCCGCCAGTGCGACGGTCCAGAAACTGCTGCAGCATGATCGAAGCGGCCAGGTCATCACTCGGGCGGCTTCGACCGCCCAGCCGCTCCGCCTCGTGCGAGGTGTACGCCTCGTCTTCGTATTCTACCGGGAGTCCCAGCGATCGCCGCAGGCGCTCGCCCAGGCGTCGCGCCGTGCGTGCGGCGTCGCCTTCGTTACCCGAGGGTAACCGCGCGATCCCGACCACGATGCCCTCGATGCCTTCGCGCTCCACAATGGCGCGGATCGCCGGGAAGGCGGCGCTCGCCGTCACGATCTCCAGCGGGATGCTGTAGCGCCCATCCGGATCGGAGACCGCCAGCCCCACACGCGCCAGCCCTGGGTCCACCCCCAGCCAGCGCCCTCCGGTCATGACTCTTCCGCGATGGTCGGCCCCTCGAGCCGGATCTCGATACTGCTGGCGCGGCGCGGGAGCCAGAGCCACGGGAACAGGTCGGGCGTGATCGTGATGCGCGGCGTCTCAGCCGGCGCCAGCCGTTCCTCGATAATCGCGATGGCCGCATCCGGGCTCTTGCCCGCGATTGCCCCCGGGAGATCGTCCAGCACCTCCGCTGCCGCGACGAGGCCCGTGATCGTTAGTTGAACCGGGCCGCCCGCCTCGTCGGACTCCGTGAACGTCACCGTGGTCGTACCGGCGAGCAGGACGCGATCGTCGTCGAGCGCCTCGCGGATCAACATCGCGCCGTACGCGGCTGCCTCGCCGTCCGGGATCCACAACCCGGATGCGACCACGACGTATTCCATGAGGAACGCGTCCGCCGGCTCTTCCAATTGCTGCAATGGTGTCGCCCGGAAGATCGAGGCGGTCACGGAACCCTCGATCAGGCGACCGCCCGTCACCTCTTCGCGCAACGCGGTGAGCGCGAGCCGCTCGAGGACGCCTGGCGCAATGCTGTTCACCCGAGCAACATCTGCGGAATCGACGGCAGGAACGGTCTGATCCGTGCCGCCTGTGCCTGCGGTGCGGTTCACCACCGTCATGGTCACCGGCAGCGGCGTCACCGGGTCAATCACGGCGCCGATCGCCACGTTGCCATCGGTGCCGGGCAGGTCCGCCGTTGCGGCGACCACCGCCGATTCGCCTGCGGGAACCTCGATGTCCTCGTCGGTGACAAAGACCGTCCCTTCTTCCGTCGCCACGCGTGTGCCGGCGTCGATGATGACGGCCTGGACGCCCTCGTTGTCGAACCGCAGTTCCAGCGTCGCGTACTCGTCGCCCACCTCGGTCGTGCCGGAGGTCGCCGTGGAGACCACGGTCACCACGTCCCGTCGGATGGACGAGACAGCGATGATCCCGCGCACAGCGTCCGAACGCCCGATGATCGGGTTGGGCACCGCCTCAGCCGTCAGTTCGAACACCTCGGACGGAGGGACGACGACGATCACCGCTGAGGGCACCCGGTAGCATGCGACCACGGTGGCGAGGCCGATCGCCGCTACGAATACGCCCAGGCGTACGAGCATCCCGGTCGCGGTCGCGCGGCGGCGTTCGAGCCTCGATCGCGGCCGCGCGCGGCGCAGCCCGGCGACGGAGGATGCCGCTACGAGCCCGTTGGCGCGCGCGTGCGTCCGCACCTCACGCCTGGGGCTGATGACGCCCAGCGAGATGCCGGCTCGGCGGACGTACGCGGCGATGTGCGGCCAGGCGGTGGCCTGGCGGAGGGCACGCGAGTCGCGCGGGACGATCAGGACGACTTGCGAGTCGTCCGCGACATCGATCCGGCCGATGACGGAGGGCACATCGTCTTGCGGGGTGACACTGACCACGGTCGCCTCGCCGCCGAACGGCTGAGGTGCGCGCGGCGCGGCCACGGACGGTCGCGGATCCTGCTCAACGTCATCGTGCGGGCCTTCGCCACGCTGCGGGACGCGGCGCATCTGCTGCGCCAACCACTCCCGGAGTTGCTCGATGAGTTCACGCATGAGGGTCAGCCGCTCCCGAGTCGCTCCGTGGCCGCCACGCGGACAGCCTCCAGCGCCTCTGCGATCTTAGAGGCGTCACGTCCCCCCGCCTGCGCCAGTTGCGGCCGTCCGCCGCCGCCGCCGCCGGCAATCGAGGCGGCTACGCGAACCATCTCGTCTGACCGGAGGCCGCGCGCCACCACGTCGTCCGTGGCACCCGCGATGAAGTTCGGGCGGCCGTCTACTTCCGCCGCGAGCACGACGAACGCGCTCTTCAGCTGCTGACGCAGTCGGTCCACCATGGGCCGCATCGCATCGATCGAGTCGACCGCGACCCGCTCGATGAGGAGCGCCACGCCGCCAACCTGCACCGCGCGGCCGGCGAGGTCGTCTGCGGCACCGGCGGAGGCCCGGCGGGTGGCTTCGTCGGCGCGCTTGCGCTCCTCAACGACGGTGTGTTCCAGCGCCTCGATGCGCGCACCGACCTCGGTCGCGGGGACGCGGAAGCGCCGCGCGAGCGATGCGACGAGCGCGAGGCGATCTTCGACGTAGGCCTCTGCGGACGGCCCGGTGAGCGCCTCGATGCGCCGGAGGCCGGCACCGATGCTGGTGTCCGCGACAATGACAAACGTACCGATCTGGCCGGTGGCGGCCAGGTGCGTGCCGCCGCAGAGCTCACGGCTGTAGCACTCGGCGGAATGGATGTGCTCAGGGTCCAGGCCGCGGGTGTCGCAGTACTCCACCATGCGGACGCGGTCGGTGTACCGGTCCTCGAAGAACGCGATCGCCCCACGCTTGATCGCCTCGTCGTAGTCGAGTTCGAACGTGGCGCTGCGAATGTCCGCGCGCACTTTCTCGTTCACGATGCGCTGGATCGTGGTCAATGCCTCCTCGGACGGTGCTTCCGGATGGGTGTAGTCGAACCTCAGCCGATCTGGCCCCACGTAGGAGCCGGCCTGGCGGACGTGCGTGCCGAGCACGGAGCGGAGCGCCGCGTGCAGCAGGTGCGTGCCGGTGTGATTGCGAGCCGTGTCCAGCCGCCGCACCGGGTCGACGCGCGCTTCGGCGCCTTCGCCGAGCGCGACCCAGCCCTCCGTAACCCGACCGATGTGGACAATCGCCCCGGCGTACCGGTGGGTCTCCGCCACCTCGAAGCGACCGGAAGCGGTGACTACCGCGCCGCGGTCACCGATCTGGCCGCCGCCTTCCGGGTAGAACGCCGTCTCGCGCAGCACCAGTTCCCCGACCGTGCCCGCCTCCAGGCGCTCGCCGGGCCCAGCGGGGCCGGTGAGGTGGATCACCTCGGAGTGCTGCTCGTTGCGGTCGTAGCCGGTGAATGCCGACTCGATGTTCAGCGCCGCGTATCGCACGGCACGGTCGTCTTCGCGGTTCTGGAACTGCTCCTCGCCCTTGGAACGCTCGCGCTGCGCTTCCATCTCAGTCTCGAAGCCCTCGCGGTCGACCTCGAAGCCGGCGGCCTGCGCGACCTCCAGCGTGAGCTCCAGCGGCAGCCCGTGCGTGTCATACAGGACGAAGGCATCGCGGCCGGGGATGCGGTGCGAGGATGCCTCGCGCGCCATGACCTCTTCCAGTTGGGTGATGCCACGGTCGAGGGTCGCGCGGAAGCGCGCCTCCTCCACGGTGGCGACGCGCTTGATGAATTCGCGCTGCTCGGCGAGGGCCGGGTTCGTGGCCATGGAGCGGTCAATCGCCGCGTCCACGATCTGCGCCAGGAATGCCTCGCGCACGCCGATCTTGTGGCCGAAGTAGATGGCGCGCCGCAACAGGCGGCGGAGGACGTAGCCACGCCCCTCATTGCTCGGCAGCACCCCGTCCGTGACGAGGAATGCGAGCGCACGGGAGTGCTCGGTCATGGCGCGGAGGGCGAAGGCGACGTCCGGGCTTTCGGCCGGCTCGTACCGCCGGCCGGAGATGCGCTCCGCGACGGCGACGATGTCCCGCAACTCATCGGTCTCATAGAGGTTGCGGACGCCCTGCACCACGGAGGCCAGCCGCTCCAGGCCCGCGCCCGTGTCAATGTTGGCGGCGGGCAGGTCGCTCCGAGAGCCGTCTTCCTCACGGAAATAGGTCATGAAGACCAGGTTCCAGATCTCCAGGAAGCGCCCGCAGCCAACGTCCGGGTGGCACTCGCCCTTCGCGCAGGCCTCGCAGCCGGGGGTCGTGCCCCAGTCGTAGTGCATCTCAGAGCACGGGCCCATGGGCCCGGTGTCGCCCGGCGGGCCCCACCAGTTCCCCTGCTCCGCCGTGTAGCGCAGGACGCGCTCGGCCGGGACGCCCTGCTTCAGCCACAGGTCGAAGGCGTAATCGTCATCCGTGAACACGGTCGCCCAGAGGCGGGTCGGGTCGATCTTCAGGACTTGCGTCAGGAACTCCCACGCCCAGGCGACCGCGTCGTCCTTGAAGTAGTCGCCCACAGAGAAGTTGCCCAGCATCTCGAACATCGTCAGGTGGGTGTCGTCGCCCACCGATTCCACGTCGGTCGTGCGGAAGCAGCGCTGAATGCTGGTCAGGCGTCGTGCGGGCGGCTCTTCGAGGCCCATGAAGTACGGCTTGAACTGCACCATCCCGGCGGGGGTGAACAGCAGCGTGGGGTCGCCGTGGGGAATGAGCGAGGAAGAGGGGATGCGGCGGTGCCCGCGCGCCTCAAAGAAGGTGAGGAACGCCTGGCGGACTTCATCGACCTTCACAGGGACACGCGCTCTCTGGTCGCCGCGGGCGGCTTGAACATGCTGGAGGATGGGCGGATTTCGACTGTAGAATAGTGAAGATAGGTGGTCAATTTCACCGGCACGCCACCGCCGGCACCCTCGGCTCTGCCCATGACCGCCCTCGCCTCGCCGATGACGAACCCCGTTGCGTCCCTCAAGGGATGGACGGCGGTTGTGCTGGCCGCCGGGCCGGGCACGCGGATGCGCTCGGCGGTTCCGAAGGTGCTCCACCCCGTCGCCGGCATCGCCATGGTCCGCCTGGTCTGCGATCTGCTGCGTGAGGCCGGCTGCGAGCGCATCGTCGCGGTGGCCTCCCCCGGCACGCGCGAGGCGGTGGGCGCGGCCTGTGGGGCGGACGTTGACCTCGTGGAGCAGGCGTCACCACTGGGCACTGGCGACGCCGCGCTGGCTGCGCGGGACGCGGTGCGTCCCGGTGGCAACGTGCTGATCGTGCATGCCGACATGCCGCTGCTCACCACGCGCACCCTGCTGGAGATGGCCGGCCGCCACGTGGCGGTGACGCACGCCCTCACGATCATGACCGCGTACCTGGAGGATCCCCGCGGGTACGCCCGCGTGGAGCGCCGCAACGGCAAGGTCCAGGGCATCGTCCAGGAGTCGGACCTTTCCGCCGCGATGCGCGGCCAGCCGGAGGTCAACGCGGGCCTCTACGCCGCAGACGTGGACTGGCTGTGGGATCACCTCGCGGCCCTGCCTCGCTCCAATCGCGGGGAGGTTGGCCTGGCCGACCTGATCGCGGCCGCCGTCCGTGACGGGGGCGTGGAGGCCTACCAGGTCACCGAGGCGGCAGAGGTCCAGCAGGTCAACGACCGTATCGGCCTTGCCAACGCGGAGCGGGTGCTACGCGACCGCATCCGCCGCCGTCTGATGCTGGAGGGTGTGACACTGGTTGACCCGCCGTCCACGTTCATCGATGCCGGCGTGCGCGTGGCGCCTGACACCACTCTGCTCCCCGGCGTCCACCTGCTGGGCAACACCACCGTGGGCTCCGGCTGCCGGATCGGACCGAACGCCGTGCTGCGCGACATGACTGTGGCCGACCGCGTCGAAATCGACGGATCGACCCTCGAAGGCTCCACCATCGCGGAGGGCGTCACGGTCGGGCCGTACTGCCACCTCCGACCAGGCTCGGTCATCGGGCGCGACGTCCACCTCGGCAATTACGTGGAGGTGAAGGCATCTTCCATCGGAGAGCGCACACAGGTGGGCCACTTCTCGTATATTGGCGACGCCGAGGTGGGGGCGGGCGTGAACATCGGCGCCGGCACCATCACGGTGAACTACGACGGGGTCGCGAAGCACCGCACCGTGATTGGTGACGGCGCATTCGTCGGCTCCGATTCATTGCTCGTTGCGCCAGTCCGGTTGGGCGTGGGTGCGAGAACGGCCGCGGGAGCGGTAGTCACGAGCGATGTCCCGGATGGTGCGCTGGTAATGGGCGCCCCCGCTCGAATCCAGCCCGGGGCCGAAGGAGGCCGATAGGCACAGGGGCACCGGTCGCCTGCGTCACATCTCGTTTTGGATACCAACTCACTCCTACCACTCATCGTCCTGATCGCGGCCACGTTGCTGCTGGCTGTGCTGTCTGCCGCCGAGGCGAACGTGATCGTGCTCGCACGCCGCCGTCTCCGAGGCACCGAGGCGCCCGGTCTGACCTCCCTGCTCCGCACGTACGTCCGGGAACGGCAACGGCTGCTGCGTGCACTGCGCACCGGCATGGCGCTGGCCATCATCACCGCCGTGGGCGCGTTCGCTGTGCTGCTGGACGTGGCGACCGGGCCGCGCGTCGTGATCAGCGCGGCCGGCGCGTTGATCATCGTCAGCATCGTCCGGAGCGGCGCGCGGATCATGGCGCTGGCCCGGCCACAGGCGACCGCCGATCGCATCGATGGCCCCGTGCGGCTTCTACAGGTGGTGCTGCTCCCGATCGCGTGGCTGCTCAGCGCGCCGATCCGGATCCCGATGCGGGCCATGGGCCTCGGGGCCACCTCGGAGGCGATGGATCCGGCCGAGGAACTTGTCGGCACGCTTGAGGCGGCGGACGAGGACGCTGTGCTGACCGAAGAGCGCCGGATGATCCGCGGCGTGCTGGAGATGTCCGACCAGACCGTGCGCGAGTTGATGACGCCGCGCACGGACATCACCGCCGTCTCTACGGAAGCGACCTTTGGCGACGTGATGAAGCTCGTCTCGCGTTCCGGCTACAGCCGCATTCCGCTGTACGAAGGCTCCCTGGACCGCGTGGTGGGCGTGGTCTACGCGAAAGACCTGCTGGCCTACGTCTCCAACGGCAACGTCACGCCGCCGCTGACCGCCATCGCGCGGCCTCCGTACGTGGTGCCCGAGACGAAGCGTGCGAACGAACTGCTGGCGGATATGCGCCGCGACCGCGTCCACCTGGCACTGGCCGTGGACGAGTATGGCGGCACCGCCGGCATCGTCACCGTCGAGGACCTCGTCGAGGAGATCGTGGGCGCGATCACGGACGAGTACGACACGATGGACATCGAGGTGCAGCGCACGAGCGACGACGAGGCGATCGTCGACGCGGGTGTGACCATCGATGAGTTGAACGAAATCTTTGGCACGGAGATCGAATCTGACGACTTCGACACGGTAGGCGGGCTGATCATCACCGAACTCGGGCGGCTGGCCGTCCCGGGCGACGAGGTTGAAGTACCGCCAATCGATGGCCTGGAGGAAGGCCAGGTGGCGCTCCGCCTGCGCGTCCTGTCGATCCTCGGGCGGCGCATCAAGAAGGTGAACGTGCTGCGCGTGGTCGTCCTGGGCGATGACGAGTCCGAGGCCATCACGGCCCCGGCGGCCGAGTCGGCCTAACCGCACCGGTGTGACGCGGCGACCTTCGCGAGCCGTCTCCCCGGCCCTACTCTCTCGCTCGTGACGCAGGCGCCCCTCGGTGGACTCGCGGACTCGCCGCAGGACCTCCCGTACTGGGTGGCGCTTCATCGTGTCCACCGGCTGGGCAGCGTCCGCTTCGGGCTGCTCGAGCGCTCTTTCGCGACGATGGCCGATGCGTGGCGTGCCTCCGAGGGCGACCTGATCGAGGCCGGCCTGGACACACGCACCGCCCGCGAAGTGGCACGGACCCGGCAGGAGATCGACCCGGACGCAGAGATCGAGCGCCTGGTGACCGCTGGAGTCACCGCGCTGCCCCGCAACGGCGCTGCATACCCCTCGCGGCTGAGGGAGATCGATGACGCTCCGCCCGTGCTCTACGTCCGGGGGCGCTGGGCGCCGGAGGACGAGTGGAGCGTGGCCGTGGTCGGGACGCGCCGTGCGACGGCGTACGGCCGGCAGGCGACCGCCGAGTTGGCTCGGGGGCTCGCCGCGAACGGCGTGACCGTGGTGTCCGGCCTCGCCCGTGGCGTGGACACCATCGCGCACCGCACCTCCCTCGATAGTCGCGGGCGCACGGTGGCGGTGCTGGCGAACGGGCTGGACACCATCTATCCGCCCGAGAACCGGAAGCTGGCAGACGAGATCGCGGAGCGTGGCGCGGTAGTCGCGGACTACCCCCTGGGCACGAAGCCCCGGGCGGACTTCTTCCCTCGGCGGAACCGGATCCTCTCCGGGCTGACGCTGGGGACGCTGGTGGTGGAGGGCGACTACCAGTCCGGGGCGATGATCACGGCGAAGTTCGCCGGGGAGCAGAATCGGGAGGTATTTGCTGTCCCGGGCTCCATTTTCTCGCCTCAGTCGCGCGGGCCGTTAGGGTTGATCAGGGACGGTGCCACGCCGGTGACCTCCGCGAACGACATCCTGGAGGCGCTGAACCTGACGATGATCGGGGCGCAGTTGGACTTCGGACGGGCCGCCCCGCCCGGGAGCGACGAGGAGCGGCGGCTGATGTCCGTACTGACCCGCGAGCCGGTCCACATCGATGAGGTGGCCCGGCGGGCAGGTTTGGCCGCAGCGGTAGCGTCCGGTACGCTCGCTCTTCTTGAGTTGAAAGGCCTCGTCCGCGATGTGGGCGGCCACCAGTTCGCCCGAGTGCGCGAAGACGGTGCCGGCTACGCCGCCGGACCGCCAGATGGGACAGACCAGTGACCACGGACGCGGCACCCGCGCGCACGACGCGCCGCGCCCCCCGTGCGCGTGCCACCGGTAGCGGTCACCAGCTGGTGATCGTGGAGTCCCCTGCCAAGGCACGGACGATCTCGCAGTACCTCGGCGATGATTATGTCGTGGAATCCTCGATCGGGCACATCCGCGACCTGCCCTCCTCGGCATCGGAAATCCCGAGCGACCTGAAGAAGCAGGCGTGGGCCCGCCTGGGCGTGAACGTCGCCTCCGACTTCGAACCGCTCTACGTGGTGCCGCCGAAGAAGAACGACCAGGTGCGCAAGTTGAAGGCGCTCCTGAAGGACGCCGATGCGGTCTACCTCGCGACAGACGAGGACCGTGAGGGGGAGGCGATCGCCTGGCACCTGCTCGAGGTGCTGAAGCCGCGCGTACCCGTCTACCGGATGGTGTTCCACGAGATCACCCGCCCCGCCATCGAGGCGGCCCTCGCGAACCCGCGCCAGATCGATATGGACCTGGTGAGCGCGCAGGAGACCCGCCGCATCCTCGATCGACTCTTCGGCTACGAGGTTTCCCCGGTGCTGTGGAAGAAGGTCGCCCCGCGCCTCTCGGCCGGCCGCGTGCAGTCCGTCGCGGTGAAGTTGGTCGTGGACCGCGAGCGCCAGCGCATGCGCTTCCGTACCGCCGCCTACTGGGACATCGACGCCACGCTCGCCTCGCGCGATCCGATCACCGAAGCGTTCGGGGTGCGGCTGGTGGATGTCGCCGGCAAGCGCGTCGCCACCGGGCGCGACTTCGACCCGGAGCGCGGCCAGATCGCCTCGCAGGGCGACGTAGTGCTGCTGGACAGCGCCCGCGCGGAGGCGCTCGCGACATCGTTGCGCAGTGCCACGTTCGTGGTGGCCGAGGTGAACGAGCGCCCGTTCACGCAGCGCCCGCCACAGCCGTTCATCACGTCCACGCTGCAGCAGGAGGCGGCGCGCAAGTTGCGCTACTCAGCGCAGCGGACGATGCAGGTGGCGCAGCGGCTCTACGAGAACGGCTACATCACCTACATGCGTACGGACAGCCCGTCGCTCTCCACGCAGGCCGAGACGGCCGCACGACGCCAGGCGGCCGACCTGTACGGCGCTGAGTACGTGCCGGATCAGCCGCGTCGGTATGCCTCGAAGAGCCGGGGCGCACAGGAGGCGCACGAGGCGATCCGCCCCGCGGGCGAGATCTTCCGTACGCCGGACCGCCTGCGGAACGAACTGGACCCGGATGCGTTCCGCCTCTACGACCTCGTCTGGAAGCGCACCGTCGCCTCGCAGATGAAGGACGCCGCCGGCCTGCGTACGCAGGTGCGCCTGACCGCGGATGCGGGAGCCGAGGGCATCACGGGCTTCCAGACCTCCGGCAAGGTCATCACCTTCCCGGGCTTCCTCCGCGCCTACGTGGAGGGCACGGACGACCCGGAGGCCGAACTCGAAGAGCAGGAGCGCATCCTGCCGCCGTTGCGCGTCGGGCAGTCGCTGGAGCCGCGCGCCGTGGAGGCGAAGGGGCACGAGACGCAGCCGCCCGCCCGCTGGACAGAGGCGACCCTGATCCGCGAACTGGAGGAGCGTGGTGTGGGGCGGCCCTCCACGTATGCCTCGATCATCGAGACGATCCAGGATCGCGGCTACGTATGGAAGAAGGGATCCGCCCTGATCCCCACGTTCGTCGCGTTCGCCGTGGTGCAGTTGTTGGAGCAGCACTTCCCGGCGCTCGTCGACCTGGGCTTCACCGCCCGCATGGAAGAGCGCCTGGACGAAATCGCCGAGGGCACGCGCGAGTCCCGCCCGTGGCTGCGCGAGTTCTACTACGGCGACCGCGAGGGCCCGGGTGATGGCACCCTGGCGCAGGCCGGCTTGCACGGGGTGATCGATGCCGGCTGGGAGGCGATCGACGCACGCGCTGTCTCATCGATCTTGCTCGGCAAGGACGCGAACGATCACGACGTGTCGGTGCGCGTGGGCCGCTTTGGCCCGTACGTGCAGATCGGCGACGACGGCGAGCGTGCCTCCGTACCCCTCGACACGGCGCCCGATGAACTGACGATCGAAGATGTCGAACGGCTGGTGCACCAGGAGAGCCTGGGCGACCGCGTGCTGGGTACCGACCCAGGCACCGAACTCCCCGTCTACATCAAGACCGGCCGCTTCGGCCCATACTTCCAGATCGGCGAGGATCCCGAGCGCGGATCGAAGGAGAAGCCTCGCCGTGCCTCGCTCTGGCCGGGCATGGAGATGGAGACCGTCACGCTGGAGGACGCGCTGTTGGCGCTCTCCTTCCCGAAGGTGCTCGGCCTACACCCCGAGAAGGGCGAACCCGTCACCGCGCAGGATGGCCCCAGCGGCCCCTATCTGAAGAGCGGTACCGAGACGCGCAGCATCGAGGGTGGCCACGCCCAGATGGCGACGCTGACGCTGGACGAGGCCCTCGCGATCCTCGCGCAGCCGCGCACCTTCCGTCGCGCCGCCCGAGGCGAGCCGGCGAAGTCCGTCTTGAAGGAACTCGGCGTGCACCCGGACAACGGCAAGCCGGTCACGGTGCGCTCCGGCCGCTTCGGCCCGTACGTCACGGACGGGGTGGTGAATGCCTCGCTGCCGAAGGGACGCGACCCGCTCGCGCTTGAGATGCAGGACGCGCTCGACCTGATCGCCGGGCGCGAGGAGAAGATGCGCGCCGAGGGCAAAGACCCGCGCGCCGCGAAGCCGGCCCGCGCCACGCGTCCGCGCAGCACCACCACGCGACCGCGTACACCTCGGACGCGGCGCTCCGCGTAGTCCGCCGCTCGTCGCGGTGGCGGCGGGCATGGCGCGCGCGTACGCTGATCGCGACACCTCGGGCGGGGCATCCGAGGATTCACTGTGGCCGCGACCAAACCGCAGCATCGACCGGCTCGCCGCGGCGATCCGCCTGGCGCGACGCCCGTGCCGGCACGCGCGGCCGCCGAGGCGATGGAGCGCTACCTCGCCTACCTGGCGGACGTCCGACGGCGCTCTGAGCACACGCTCCGCAACTACCGCTCCGACCTCACCACGTTCCTGGCGTTCCTCGCCGAGCGTGAGACGCCGTTCGACGAGGCCGGCCGCACCGACGCGCGCTCCTACCTCGCCTCGCTCCGCTCGCGTGATCTCGCGGAAGGATCGGTGAAGCGCATCGCCACCACGATCCGCGGCTTCTATGGTTGGCTGGATCGCGAGGGCGTGACGCTGAAGAACCGCCCCGGCGACTCGCTCTTGCGCCTCCGCTACCCGAAGCAGACGAAGCGGCTCCCGAAGTTCCTCGACGCGTCCGAGGTCGATGACCTCGTGTCTGCGCCGGACGGCGACGGGCCGGGGGCGCTGCGCGACCGTGCGCTGTTGGAACTGCTGTACGGCGCCGGCCTGCGTGTGAGCGAGGCATCGAACATGGACGTGCGTGACGTGGACCTGGCGAACCGCCAGGCGCGCGTCACCGGCAAGGGCGACAAGACGCGCATCTGCCTCTTCGGCGAGCCGGCGCGCGATGCCCTCCGCGCGTACGTCGAGGACGGGCGGAGCCACCTGGCGTCCGGCGCGCAGGCTGCGTTGTTCCTCAACCGCTCGGGGGGACGCCTCAGCGCCCGCTCGATCCAGACGATCGTGCGCAACGCCGGGATGCAGGCTGGCATTCGCCAGCCCGTGTACCCGCACTTGCTGCGCCACTCGTTTGCCACCCACCTGATCGAGGGCAATGCGGATCTGCGGATCGTGCAGCACCTGCTCGGGCACTCCTCGCCCGACACCACGCAGATCTACACGGCCGTGGCCCATCGGAAGCAAGCCGGGCTGGTCACGGACGCGCTGGCGAAGGCGCGCCAGGTGGAGCGCCGGTAGCCCGCACCGCCCCGTGCCGCGTCCCCGCTGACGGCTGGCTCCCCCGCCGGTACCATCGAGGGCCAGCGTTCCGCAGGCGCCAGCAATCCGCAGGTGCCCGCGGTTCGCGCACGGTTGAGGTGAGTGATGGCGTTGCGAGTCCTGGTCCTGAATGGCCCGAACCTGAACCTGCTCGGCGAGCGCGAGCCGGAGGTGTACGGCCGCGAGACGTTGGACGACGTGGAACGGCTGATCCAGGCCCGCGCCGATGAACTCGGCGTCGAGGTCGCCTTCCTGCAGTCCAACCACGAAGGCATGTTGATCGATGCCATCCAGAACCACCGTGACTGGGACGCGCTGATCTTCAACCCCGGCGGCTTCACACACACCTCGATAGCACTGGCGGATGCGATCACCGGCTGCGAGATCCTGTGCGTCGAAGTGCACCTGTCCAACATCCACAAGCGCGAGGCGTTCCGGCACCACTCCTACATAGCCGGCGTCTCGTGGGGCCAGATCACTGGCTTCGGCTGGCGCGGCTACACGGCGGCGCTTGACCTGATCTACTCACGGCTCGGCGGCCCCGAGGCGTGAGCACCGCGACGACCGTCGACGTACGCCTGGAGCGCCTGCGCGAGCGGTTCGATGCGCTCGGCGTTGACGCGCTGCTGGTCACCACGCCCTCGAACCGACGCTGGATCAGCGGCTTCACCGGCAGCGCCGGTGTCGCGCTCATCACGCGCGAGGATGCGCGGTTCGCGACGGACTCCCGTTACTGGGAGCAGGTGGCGCAGCAGTGCCCCGGCTACCGGCTGGTGCAGGTGGCGGGCGCTACCACGGGCATCGCCCCCGGCATCCTCGAGGGCCTGGGCGGCAAGCGCGTGGGGTTCGAGCCGGCGAACGTGAGCGTGGCGTCCTACGACCAGTGGGCGCACGCACTCGGCGATCTGCCGGCGCACTCGCGGCCGGATCTCGTCCCCGCGCCGCGCGCTATCGAGGATCTCCGCATGGTGAAGGACGCCGAGGAGATCGATGCCCTCACGCGCGCCGTGCTGCTTGGCGACGACGCCTTCCGGTACGCCGCGCCGCGCATCGAGCCCGGCATGACCGAGCGCCAGGTCGCCTGGATGATCCAGGAGTACGCGCTGACCCACGGTGCAGAGGAGATGTCGTTCGGCACGATCATCGCCGGCGGTGCGCACGGCTCGCTGCCGCACTGGCGCGCCAGCGACGCACCGATCGAGGCGAACACCGGCGTGGTGATCGACATGGGCGTGATCGTGGACGGCTACTGTTCTGACCTGACGCGTACCGTGTGGGTGGGTGACGGTCAGCCGGACGAGCAGTTCCGGCGCGTCTATGACATCGTACTGACCGCGCAGGAGACTGCGGAGGAGCGCATCGAGGCCGGCATGCTGGGGAAGCAGGGCCACGAGATCGCGCATGAGATCATCCGTCGCGCGGGTTACGGTGACGCCTTCGGGCACGGGCTCGGCCACGGGGTGGGCCTCGACATCCACGAGGATCCGCGACTGGCGCCCTCGGGCGAGATTCCCCTGGTGGACGGACACGTGGTCACCGTGGAGCCCGGCATCTACCTCCACGACTGGGGCGGCGTACGGATCGAAGACCAGTGCGTGATGGAGAACGGGCGGCTGCGCTCGCTCTCCACCGCACCGAAGCTGAACCGGGACTAGCACCGGACCGGGAAGACACAGGCGTCCCGTGACGCCTCGGATGGAGGAGCGACTCGTGATTTCGACCTCGGACTTCAAGAAAGGCGCCTGCGTGGAGCTGGACGGCAGCCTCTACCGGATGGAGGACGTGCAGCACGTCAAGACGAAGAAGTCCGCCGTCTACCGCGTGAAGCTGCGCGACCTGCGGGCCGGCCACATCACGGAGCGCACGTTCAATGCCGGCGACAAGCTCCCGGCCGCGCGCGTCGAGCGGCGCAAGATGCAGTACCTCTACGGCGATGGCGACACGTACACGTTCATGAATGCGGAGACGTTCGACCAGATCACCGTCGGCCACGCGACCATCGCGGACGCGCTCCCCTACATCAAGGAGAGCGACGACGTGCAGATGGTGCTGTACGGCGACGAGGCACTGGGCGCGGAGCTGCCGGCCGCCGTGGAACTGGCGATCACCGACTCCGACCCGGGCGTGAAGGGCGACACCGCCACCGGTGCCACGAAGCCGGCGACGCTGGAGACTGGCCTGGTGGTGAACGTGCCGCTGTTCCTGGAGGTGGGCGACGTGATCAAGGTCTCCACCTCCGACGGGAAGTACCTCGAGCGGGTCAAGGGGAGGTAGTCCTCGCATGGTGGCGCGCCCCGAGGTCCGGAGCGTCTGGCAGGTGGCGCGCTACCTCCGCGAGACGCTCGATGGTGACCCGCGCCTGCGGGACATTTGGGTGGCGGGCGAGATCTCAAACCTGACGCTCGCCTCATCCGGGCACGCGTACTTCACGATCAAGGACGAGGCGAGCCAGTTGCGCTGCGCCTTCTTCCGCAGCCAGAACGTCGGGCAAGTGCACCGCCTGCAGTCGGGCGCGTCGCTGATCGTGCATGGCGCGATCTCGATCTACGAGCCGCGCGGCGAACTGCAGATGATCGTGGACTTCGTGCAGCCGGCGGGTGTCGGTGCGCTGCAGGCGGAGTTCGAGCGCCGGCGCGCCGGGTACGCGGAGGAGGGCCTGTTCGACCCCGCCCGCAAGCGTCCGCTCCCCCGCTTCCCGAGGCGCATCGGCGTGGTCACCAGCGCGCAGGGCGCGGCGTTCCACGACATCCAGACCGTGCTGGAGCGCCGCTGGCCGCTCGCCACGATCGTCTTCGCACCCGCCCTCGTGCAGGGCGACCAGGCGGCCGAGGCCGTCGCGGGCGGCATCCGCGCGCTGAACGCGCTGCCCGAGGATCGCCGGCCGGATGTGCTGATCGTCGGGCGTGGCGGCGGCTCCGCCGAGGACCTGTGGGCGTTCAACGAAGACGCCGTGGTGCGCGCCATCTTCGGCTCTGCGCTGCCCGTCGTCTCCGCCGTCGGCCACGAGACGGACATCACGCTCGCGGACCTGGTCGCCGACCTGCGCGCACCGACGCCCTCGGCCGCCGCGGAGACGGTGGCCCCTGACCGTGGCGAAGTGCTGCGGAGCGTGCGGTCGCTGCTGAACGGCAACGCCGTGCGCGTGACGCGCCAGGTCGCCGTCGCGCGCCAGCAGGTGGACCGCGGCCTGCTGCGGATGGAGCGCCGGCTGCCGGAGGCGGCCTCGCTGCATCGACACGTCGCCACGCTGGCGGATCGCATGCGGCACGACGTGCTGCGTCGCTCCGGCGAGGCGCGCGAGCAGACGATCGGCGTCGCGGCGCGGCTGCGGACGTTGTCCCCGCTCGCCACGCTGGAGCGCGGCTACGCACTCGTGGCGGACGAGGATGGCCGCCCCGTCGCCTCGGCCTCGGAGGTGCAGTCGCGCGACCTCCTGGGTGTCACGTGGCGGGACGGTACGCGTCGCGCGCGTGTAGAGTCTGACGCATGAACCCTCGCGCGATTCGCTCCGATGCTGCGGCCACCGACCAACCCGCGCTCGACCTCGCTGAGGCCGCCGCGGAGACGTTCGAGGTGGTCTACGGCCGCCTAGAAGTGGTCGCGCAGCAACTGGAGGCCGGTGGCCTGACGCTGGAGCAATCCGTCGCGCTGTACGAGGAGGGAATGCGGCTCGCGGAACGGTGCCAGGCACTCCTCGGTGATGTCGAGCAGCGCATCGAGACGCTCCGCCAGCGGGCCAACGGCGACCCGGCGTAGGCGTGCACCCAACGTGACCGCCCGGCCTGGCGCTGGCGACCGATGACCCTCCGCATCGCCTGGTACGCCACCCGCGGCGCCTCTTCGCGCGCCATGTTCGAGGTCGTCCTGGACGCGATCCGCGCCGGCACGCTGGACGCGGAGATCGCCTGCGTCTTCTCCAACCGAGAACGCGGCGAAGAGGACGTGACCGATGCGTTCTTCGACTTCGTCGCGTCGCAGAACATCCCGTTGCTTTCGCTGTCGTCGGTGCGCTTCCGTCGCGAGCGGGGCGGTGAGCGTTCGCGTAGCGGCGAGCCGCTGCCCTCGTGGCGTCGCGCCTATGACGCCGAGGTCGCACGGCTGGTCGATCAGCACCCATCAGACCTCGGCGTGCTCGCTGGGTACATGCTGATCTTCACACCCGCGTTCGTGCAGCATCACCCGCTGTTGAACCTGCACCCGGCACTGCCAGACGGCCCTGCCGGGACATGGCGCGAGGTCATTCGATACCTGATCCGCACGCGTGCGGCGGAGAGCGGCGTGATGGTGCACGTCGCGATCCCGGCGGTCGACGAAGGCCCGGTGGCCGCCTTCGCGCGCTACAGCCTGCGTGGCGATGCGTTCGCCGCGTTCTGGGATGCGCTCCCCGTGGACCTCGATGATGCCGCGCTGGATGCGACGCCGCTCTTTGCGCGCATCCGGCAGGCGATGGTGGCGCACGAGGCGCCGTTCCTGGTGGCGACGCTCCAGGCGTTCGCCGATGGCCGTGTGCGCCTCGAGGGCGACCGCATCGTCGGGGCCGCCGGTGCGCCTCCGCCGCCGCTCGACCTGACCGAGGACGTCCGAGGGCGCATGAAGGGCTAGCCGCCGTCGATCTAGCCGCGCGCGACGCCGCGCGGTAGCCTGAGACCTTGCGCGGGCCGCCCCGCGACACCGAGGAGCCCCCATGACGATGATCCTGCGCCCCACGTCCCCCGTGACGCCGGTTGGCTCTGACGGCTCGCTGCGCGCGGTCGTGGTCCGCCGTGCCATCCCCGTCGTGGCCTCCGTCGCCAGTGTCGTGGTCGCCACGCTCGCTGCGGAGCGCGCGCTGGCCGGGCTGGCGCTCCGTGCCGCCTCCAGCGTGGGCCTGGAGGCCGTCGCCGCTGCCCCTCGGCGCGTGGAAGCCGGCATCCTGCGGTCGATGGTGACAGAGACCACCGTGGTGGAGCGCATCACCACCCGCCGGCGCTGACGCCGCCCCCGTTGGAACGCCTCCAGAAACTCATCGCGCAGGCCGGGTACGGCAGCCGCCGCTCCGCGGAGACGCTGATTGCCGCCGGTCAGGTGCGCGTGAACGGCGTAGTCGGGACACTGGGGATGCGCGCCGACCCGGCGAGCGATCGCATCGAGGTCAACGGCAAGATCCTGTCGTTTCGCCTAACTGACACGACCATCCTGCTCCACAAGCCGATTGATTATGTCGTGACGGCCGCTGACGAGCAGGGCCGCCCCACCATTTTCGACCTGCTGCCCGATGCACCGCCGAGCCTGCGCTACGCGGGGCGTCTGGACATCGACACGTCCGGGGCGCTGCTGCTCTCCACGGACGGGGAGCTGATCCACCGGCTGACCCACCCGCGCTACCAGGTCCCCAAGGTGTACGAGGCCCACGTGGAGGGCGTCGTGTCAGATCGGTCGATCGCCACGCTGCGCACTGGCGTGGACCTGGAGGATGGGCGCACGGCCCCGGCCGGCGTCGAGCGCGCCGCCAGCACCGCACGGGACACCCACCTCCGCATCACCCTGCACGAGGGGCGCAACCGCGAGGTCCGCCGGATGCTGGAGGCGGTGGGCCACCGGGTGATGGTGCTGCGTCGCGTCTCGGTGGGCCCGATCCACCTCGGCGACCTGGCACCCGGCAAGAGCCGCGCGCTCTCCGGCGATGAACTCGCCGCGCTGAGGCGTGCCGTGGGCCTCGATGGTGCGGGTAGCGCCTGAGATCGTGCCCTGCCTATGATTCTGAATACCTGAACCGTGCACGAGAGGGACCGGATGACCGCCGACGCGCCACCTGAGTCCATCGCCCGAAGCGTGGCCATCGATGGCCCCACCGCCTCCGGCAAGAGTGTGGTGGGCCGCGCCGTCGCAGAAGCGCTCGGCATCGGGTTCTTCGACACCGGCCTCATGTACCGCGCCTGCACCCTGGCCGTGCTGCGCGCGAAGGTGAACAACGAGGACGATGCGAACGTCGCCGCCTTCATCCAGTCGCTGAACCTGGACATGCGCTGGCAGGAACCCACCGACCCGCGCGTCTTCCTCGACGAGGCCGATGTCACGTCGCTGCTGCGCGACCCGGAGGTGGAGCGCACCGTCTCGCTCGTCTCCCGCATCGCCGAGGTGCGTGACGAACTGGTGCACCGCCAGCGGATCATCGCGAGCCGTGAGCCGGTGGTGATGGCCGGACGCGACATCGGCACGCGCGTGCTGGTCGAGGCGCGGACGAAGGTGTTCCTGGACGCCTCCACGGAGATTCGCGCGCGCCGCCGTCTCGGCGAAGAACTGGACGCGGGCCGTTCGACGAACTTCGGCGAGGTGCTGACCGCCACCCGCCGCCGCGACGACCTGGACAACACCGGGCATCGAGCGATCAAGCGCGAGCAGGCAGCGGCGGATGCCCTGGTGATCGACACGGACGCGCTCGGCATCGACCAGGTGGTGGAGCACACGCTGGCCCATTACCGCGCCATGAACGGGGCGGCGTAGGCTGTCCGCGTGAAGAACGCGATCAAGCGCCTGCTGTCCCCGCTCCCCTACGCCGCCTCCACGCTGCTCACCCGTGCGGTGGTCTTCACCTTTGCGCGGTGGGAGGTGCATGGCCGCGAGCACGTCCCGCTCGAGGGGCCCGTCGTGTTCGTCTCCAACCACCTCGACATCCTCGACCCGCCGCTCGTTGCGGCCAGCGTCCGCCGCCGCCTGCACCCGATGGCGAAGCGCGAACTGTTCGAGGTGCCGCTGATCGGCTGGTGGTTCTGGGTGTACGGCGCGTTCCCCGTGCGCCGTTTCTCCAGCGACATGGGTGCGTTGCGCGTCGCGCGGAACTACCTCCGCAACGGCGCGGCGGTGCTGATGTTCCCCGAAGGCACCCGATCGCGCGGCGGCGGGATGCGCGTGGCGCTCCCCGGCGCGGCGATGGTGGCAATGCTCGCGAAGGCACCCGTGGTGCCGGTGGCGATCACCGGCTCCCACGTGAGGAAGCCGCACGTGTTCTGGGCGTGGGCGCTCCGGAAGCGGCCGCGCGTCACGGTCAGCTTCGGCGAGCCGTTCATGCTCGATGGCTCCGCCAGCGGCAACGGTGCCGAGGCGGCGACCGACCAGATCATGCGTCGCATTGCCGCGATGCTGCCCGAAGATCTGCGTGGCGTGTACGGCGATGCCTCGGGAGGCGCGATCATCGCGGCCCGCGCCCGCGAAGTGAGCCGCGCCGCGGCCGACGCGGGCGCCGAGGCAGGTGACACCGCCGCCGGGCCAACCGACGCGCCCGATTAGGCGCGACGACGCCCGAGCACGCTAAACTGTCTCAGGCGTGCGGGGGGTTCTGGAGCGACGCCATGTGCGGCATTGTTGGCTACTCCGGTCATCGCCCGGCCGGCCCCATCTTGCTCGAAGGTCTGCGACGGCTGGAGTACCGCGGGTATGACTCCGCCGGTCTCGCGCTGTTCGATGGCGACCGCCAGTTCTACATCGCCCATGCGACCGGGAAACTCGATGCGCTCGTGCAGCGCGTGGAGGGCACCCTGCCGCCGGCGACGTCCGGCATTGGGCACACGCGCTGGGCCACCCACGGTGAGCCGAGCGACCGCAACGCCCACCCTCAACTCGATCCGGACGGCACGATCGCCGTGATCCACAACGGCATCATCGAGAACTTCGAGGAACTCCGCGCCCGCTACGCGCGCGGCCCGTTCCACTCCGAGACCGACACCGAAGTCCTCGCGCACATGCTCGCCGGGGCCGTCGAGCGCGGCGTCGACCTGCTCGATGCGCTGCGGGGCGTCGTCGCGGAGGCGCGCGGTGCCTACTCGGTGGTCGCGGTCGCGGTTGGCGAGCCGGGACGCATGGTCGCGGCGCGCGCCGGGAACGCCGGCGGCATCGTGATCGGCACGGGCGAGGGTGAACACCTGCTCGCCTCCGACCTCGGCGCGCTGTTGCCGCACACCCGTCGCGTCACGTTCCTGGAGCCCGGCGAATTCGTCGACCTGTGCGCCGACTCCGTCCGCTACGTGGACATCGAGGGCCACGAACTCACCAAGACGATCGAGGTACTGCCGTACGACCCGGTCTCCGCCGTGAAGGGCCCCTACAAGCACTTCATGCTGAAAGAGATCCACGAGCAGCCGGACGCCGCGCTGAACGCGATGCGCGGCCGCTACCTGACCGGCCCGCTGCGCGTCGACCTGTCTGGCGATATCCCGTTCGATGCCGCCTGGGCGAAGGCGCTCACGCGCGTGGTGCTGGTGGGCATGGGCACCTCCATGCACTCCGCGCTGGTGGGCCGCCACTACATCGAGCGGTTCGCGCGGCTGCCCGCCGAGGTCGATAACTCCGCCGAGTTCCGCTACCGCGGGCCGGTGCTGGACGAGCACACGCTGGTGATCTCCGTCGCCCAGTCCGGCGAGACCGTGGACACGCTCGCCGCGATGGACGAAGCGAAGCGCGCCGGCTGCCCCCAGATCACGATCTGCAACTCCCCCGGCGCACAGACCACCCGCGTCGCCAATGCGACACTGCTGATGCGTGCCGGCCCGGAGATCGCCGTCGCGTCCACCAAGACCATGGTCGCCTCCATGGTGCTGCTGCACGCGCTGGCGCTCTACCTCGGGCGGCTGCGCGGCACCCTGGCGCCGGATGTGGAGGCGCAGCAGGTGCAGGCGGCGCTCCACCTGCCGGCGGCGATTGGCGCGGCGCTCAACCTCGGCGGACAGATCGAGGTGCTGGCGGACCGCTACGCCGACTCGAGGGACTTCCTGTTCCTCGGGCGCGGCCTCGGCTACCCGGCGGCGCTGGAGGGCGCGCTGAAACTGAAGGAAGTCTCCTACATCCACGCCGAGGGCTACGCCGCCGGCGAGATGAAGCACGGCCCCATCGCCCTGATCGATGACCAGTTCCCCACGGTGGCACTGGCCCCACGGGACGACGTCTTCGACAAGATGCGCTCGAACATCGAGCAGATCCGCGCGCGGAAGGGGCCGGTGATCGCGCTGGTCTCCGCCGGCGACCGGTCGCTGGAGGGCGTCGCCACCGACATCGTGGAGATGCCCGAGGTCGACCCGCTGCTCACGCCGATCGTCGCGGTGGTCCCGTTGCA
Source organism: Chloroflexota bacterium (assembly GCA_027592645.1). Classification (GTDB taxonomy): domain Bacteria; phylum Chloroflexota; class Dehalococcoidia; order UBA2979; family UBA2979; genus W-Chloroflexi-9. Next base: position 28,823 of record JAQCKI010000011.1, read on the forward strand.
GCTGCTCTCGTACTACATCGCCACCCGCCGAGGGGCCGACGTTGACCAGCCGAGGAACCTCGCCAAGACGGTGACGGTGGAGTAGTATTCGACACCGCTGATAGCAGCACCCGTCACAGCACGTTTCTTCCGCCGACGCTCCCCAGGTCGTGCGGCAGGGGTAATTGGAACGGCGCCGAGCAATCGGCGCCGTTCGCATTTGTCGCAGGCGGTGGGGGTCGACGTAGACCATCTGCGACGGTGAGCGAGGGGGATCAGTGGTCGGACGGTCATGTGTCGGGCGTTGGCTGAGGTCCCGACTCGACACTCTGCTTTAGTTCCGTGATCAGTCCCTCATGCAATGTGACCGGAATCTGAATCGCAGCGAACGGACCATCGCCTGTTGGGAACTGAAAAGTCCCATGATCCGTTCGGACTGTGAGGCGCAGATCGATTGTCCCCCCGCGAAATTCGTAGGCGATCAACGCGTGGGCCGCTTTCGCTGAGTTAGAAACGCCAAACCACCAGGCAGGCAAGCGAAACGACGAATGCGGGGCCACCCGCTCAGGTAGCCCACTCAATTCGTAGTTGTCGCTTTCAGGCGTGGGCTCCCAGCGCCTCCCCATCTGCACCGCGCGATCCATCGATATTCCCATTGGGCGTTCGCCTGTAACGCTGAAGGTGTCTGGGTTGCCGCTCCGAGATCCCTTTCCGCTCGAGAACCAGAACCGCACGTTTGCGGTAATTCGATCTATAGCGATTACCTCATCCGAATTGTTCGATAGCGTATGCGGGGCGAATCCATGCTGCGGCCCTTCAGGGAGCATGCTGGCTCCTTCGAACACGGACATGGACCGTAATTCGAGGGATTGTTCTGGGCATTCGAGCGTCAGGGCCTCGGTGGGTTCCAATTCGTGCAGACGATCTCTCAGACCGGCGATCTCGTGACGCAGCTCAGCAGCAAGCATGTCTGAAGCGACTTGTCCTTCACGCTTCATGCGAGACGGCGCCACGAGAACCTGCCCCAGAAACACGATTGCGAAGGCCGCGAGCGCAGGCTTGATGTTGAACGAGAGCACTTCATTCCACTGATCGACTCGCGCAGTGGCTGTCGCGTTCTGCGAGTAGTCCCAGAATCCGTATGCCAGCGAGAGAACCGCGATCACGGCTGTCCTCATATTGAGGCCGAGAAATCCCCGCGTGTCGCTCCAACCGCGACTGAGGACAGTGCCGTAGTAGCGCGCAATGCCCCGCGTCCCCTCGAACATTCACGCCCCCCAACAGAGGCCATCGCTGCCCCCTCTGTCGAGCGATTGTAGGAGTCACGGCGGACTCCACCCACTTGACACCGTCACCACATGTCAGTATGTTCTGACACATGGCACTTACGACTGATGCACGCATCGGTGTCAGCCCGCAGGTCGGGCTGTTCGAGGCGATCGTGGCTCTCTCTCATCCCCAGCGGATGCGGATCGCGGCCAAGCTCGCCGAGGGTCGGAACTACGTCAGCCAGCTCGCCCGCGACCTGCAGATGAGCCGCCCCCTGTTGCACCTGCACCTTGCCCGGCTGGAGGCAGCCGGACTGGTGCGGAGCGAGATGGAGGTCTCCGATGACGGCAAGGCGATGCGGTACGTGGTGCTCACGCCGTTCTCGTTCCACCTCACCCCGGACGCGGTGGTAGCGGCGGCCCGAGAACTGAACAACCGGGACGACTGACTTGTGGCCGGGCGGCTGGCTCGGCCACACCTGAGGAGACACACCTGATGGAATCGAATCTCGACTGGATGGGCATCGCCGGGATCACGTTCGTCGTGGCGATGACCCTGATCATCGCCTGGATCGGGCGGGCGGTGATCCTCAAGGGCATGGACATGACGCTGGCCCGAGAGCAGGCGAAGGCCGACCTGAAGCACCAGGGCGAACTTCGCCGGATCGCGCAGGAGGCCACGCAGGCCCAGCAGACGATCAGCGAGCAGTTGAAGCGCCTCGAGGGCATCGAGGAACGCCTCGGCTCCGTCGAGCGAATGCTGCGCGAAGTCGACGAGCCGTCGCTGACAGCATCACGGTAAGGGTGACACGGTCATCGTGAATTCCGCGTGCGTCGCCCTACCGTGCTCCGCGTGGAATTCACGATGAGCCAACACGCACAGGACGCAGCGTTCGAGCGCCAGATCTCACTCGCGATGATCGATGCGATCCTGATCGACCCGGTTCGGATGCCCGCCACGTCGCGCGGAATTCGGTACGATGGGATCGTGCCGGATGGCCGGTGGCTGACGGTGATCGTGGATGAGATGTCCGATCCCGTCAGAGTGGCAACGGTGTGGTGGACGCAGCGAGGGCGCTGACCATGAGTGGCTTCATGATCCGGTTCGATCCCGATGCAGACGCGCTCTACGTCTACTACCGGCGCGTCACGCCCGGCGACATCGCGCGCACCGAGGAACTCGGGGACGGTCGCCAGGTGGACTACGACGCGTCGGGCGAGGTGCTTGGTGTCGAATTCCTCGGCGTGTCCCAGGGCGTGAGCCTCGTCGACGTACCTCGCGCGGACGAGGTCAGCGCCGCCATGCGCGCCTTCCCGATCCCGTCGCCCGCCTGACCCCCTACCGCACCACGCCCTGCTGGCGGAGCGCGGCGACCTCTGCCTCTGACAGGCCGCCGGAGCGCAGCACCTCGTCGGTGTGCTCGCCGAGGGCGGGCGAGGGGCGGTAGGCGCGCGTCGGCGTCTCCGACATGCGCGTGATCGGGCCGACGATGCGCTGGTGGCCGGTGATTGGGTGGTCGAAGTCGACCATGATGCCGAGCGCCTCCACCTGCGCGTTGTCGGCCAGTTCCTCTGGCAGGTGCACCGGGGCGGCCGGGACACCTTCGGCCTCGAAGGCGGCGATCCAGTCGGCGACGGTGCGCTGGCGGACCTTCTCCGCGATCTCGTTCCGCCATGAGAGGACGAGCGCGACCATCTCCGGGTCGTACGGCTCGAAGCCCTGCTCATCGGTGCGGTCGTGCTCCATGCCCAGCACGCGACGCGCGCCCGCCCGGGTCGCCTTCGTCAGGCAGCCGAGGACGATCTGACCGTCCTTCGCGTTGTAGCCGTTGTAGTAGAGGCGCGGCGGGCCGGCGCTGGCCCAGCGGTACTTCGCGCGCTCCGCCAGTACCTCCTCGTACGTCGCACCCTGCTCGCGCAGGCGACGCACGCGCTCCATCATCGGGTCGCGCTGCGTGGCGTCGGTGACGGCCTGGCGCATGATGTAGACGTCCTGGATCGACAGCGCCGAGGCGAGCAGTGACGCATCGATGCGCTGCCCCTTGCCGGTCTGCGCGCGGTGGAAGAGCGCCGCGTTGATCGAGGCGACGCACGCGGTGGTGTAGTCCGCGATCGCCGGCGTCATCTGCGCCGGGCTGCCCTCCGGCGTCACCTTCTCGTCGCCAGCGACGAGGCCCGTGAACGCGGAGGCGACGAAGTCCGTGGCGCCGTTCTTCGCGAGCGGGCCGCGGTCGCCGAAGCCGGTGATGGAGCAGTAGATGATGCCTGGGTGGATCGCCTTCAGGTCCTCGTAGCCGATCCCCATGCGCTCCGGCACGCCCGGCCGGTAGTTCGTCAGCACCACGTCGAACGTGGGGATGATGCGCCGCAGCGTCTCGCGGCCCGCCTCCGTGGAGGTGTCGAGCGCGAGCGACTTCGCCCCGCGGTTCAGCGACTGGAAGCGCTTGCCCTCCGACGGCACGAGCGCGCCCGAGTTGCGGTAGCCCTCGCCCTCCAGCGGCTCGAGTTTCACCACCTCCGCGCCGAAGTCGGAGAGCACGATGCCCGCGAAGGGCCCGGCCACGATCTGCGTGGCGGCCAGCACACGGATGCCGTGCAACGGCCCGGGCGCCTGCGGGTCCTGGGTGGCGTCGGTCATGCTTCACACTCCCTGAACGAAGTCACGGGAGCCTAGCCGACCCGCGCGCGACTGCGCCAGTCGCGGTCACTATCGTGAGGCGCGACACCGTACCTGATCGAGAGAGGTCGCCCGATGCCCGTCCGCCTCGTCGCGCGAATCGCGGCCCTCGGCTTCCTCGCGCTCGCGCTGTTCCAGGTCGCGCTGGCCCTCGGCGCGCCGTGGGGCGAGGCCGCCTGGGGCGGACAGCACGAGGGCACGCTGCCCTCGAACCTGCGGCGGAGCAGCGCGCTGGCGGCGGTGGCGTTGGTCGGTGCGGCGGCGCTGGTCATCTCAGCATCACGCCCCGCCTCGGCCGGACCGCAGGCGCGCACCGCGCGTTACGTGGCGGGCGTGCTCGCCTTCCTGCTGCTGGTGAACGCGGCGGGCAACTTCTCCTCCGAGAGCACCATCGAGCGCGTCGTGATGACGCCCGTGGCGGTGACGCTGGC
>JAQCKI010000012.1 GCA_027592645.1 Chloroflexota bacterium
GCGAGACCGCCGACGCCCGCGCGCTCGCCCATGCCCAGCGATTCCACCAGGTCGCGCGCCTCGCGCATCCCCAGGTTCGCGCCATAGTGCTGCGTCGCCACGTCCTCCAGCCGGTGCGCCTCGTCGATCACGAGGTGGCCGAAGGGCGGCAGCACCTGGTCGTCGCGCGCGGCGTTCGCCAGCAGTAGGGAGTGATTCACGATCACGAGGTGCGCCGCTGTCGCCCGCTGCCGGGCGCGCAGCATGAAGCAGGAGCCGTCACGCACGTAGGCGCAGCGGCGGGCGAGGCAGTCCGAGTCGTTCGCCGAGATCTGCGGCCACCAGGGCTGTTCCTGCGAGGTCATGTACAGCTCGGCCAGGTCGCCGGTCTCGGTGTGCGGCAGCCACGCCGCCACGCGTGCGAAGAGCCGCGCCTCCGCCTCCGTGCGGCTCGATGGGTCCAGGCGGGCCTCGGCCCAGCGCTCCAGGCAGAGGTAGTTACCGCGCCCCTTCAGCACCGCCACGCGCGACGTGTCGCCGCCGCCGGCGGCCTCCACCAGTCGTTGCGCGGCGGGGGCGTCCTTCTCGGCGAGTTGGTCCTGCAGGTTCAGGGTGTGGGTCGAGACCACCACGCGGTCATCGTTCTTCACGGCGTGCAACAGCGCCGGCACCAGGTACGCCAGGGACTTCCCGGTGCCGGTGCCGGCCTCCACGATTAGGTGGCCGCCTTCGCCGAGGTGCGAGGCGACCGCGCGCGCCATCTCCTCCTGCGAGGGACGCCGCTCGAAGCCGGGAAACAGGTCCGCGTCGGACGCGGCGGCGCGGAACACGGCATCGACCTCGGCGGCAGTAACGGCGGTGCGCGGCTCCCTGGGCACCAGCGGCGCGAAGGAGTGGCGCACACGCGGGGCCGGGAGGGTCGCGATGATCGCGCTGACCTCCTCGGCGGTAATCGTCGCGCCACCGGTGCGCGCCAGCGCGTCCTCGATCAGCACATCGATGCCCCAGCCGGCACGGCCGGCGAACGTGTGAAGTTCGATCAACAGCGACCGCGGCATCGATTCCAGCCGCCCCAGCAGCGCCAGGAAGATGTCGCGGGTCGCCTCCGCGTCGGCGAGCGCCCTGTGGCTCACGGGCATCCGGATGTCCAGGAGTTCAGCGATCGCGCCGAGGTTCAGGCGGCCGGCGGTGGGCATCAGCACGGAGGCGAGTTCCCACGTATCGAACGAGGGCGCGCTCGGCCTGACGTGCTCGGCCCGCAGGAAGGCGAGGTCGAAGGCGATGTTCTGCCCGACGATCGCGCGGTCGCCGATGAACTCGAGCAGCGCGTCGCGCACGTCGATGAATCGTGGCGCGCCGGCGACGTCCGCATCGGCGATGCCGGTGAGCTCCTGCACCTCGCGCGGGATCGAGCGGCCGGGGTCAACGAACGTGCGGTAGTTCTCAAAGCGACCGGAGCGGTCGAAGCGGGTCGCCCCGATCTCCACGATCCGGTCGGTCTCTGCGGAGAGGCCGGTGGTCTCCAGGTCGAGCGCGACGAACTCTTCGGGCATGTCGCCCGCTTTCCAGGCACCGGGAACTCCCGGCGGATGCTAGTCCGGCTGCTGTGCGGCCTCGATGGATCCTTCGCTGAGGGCAATCCAGCGCCCGCCACGGGTCTTGTGGACGGCCTCGAAGCGGGCCGCGTGCAGTTCTTCCAGGAACTGTTCCGGCGTGGTCGCTTTGTTCTGGAAGCCAGTCGCAAACGTGCCGATGCCGCTGGTGGAGTGTCCGTCCGAGCCGCCCGTACCGGGCAGGCCGAGGATCTGGGCGACCTCCAGCGCGAAGTAGTTCTCTTGCGGAGTGTTGGAGCCGTTGCCCACCTCGATCGCGTGGACGAACTTGAAGACGGGCATCCGCTCCGCCGCCTGCTCTGGCGTGAGTTCAAACTTCTCGCCGGTGCGCATCGCGGTCACCGGGTCGAACAGACGCCGGAAGGGGTGGGCGACGATCAGGAAGCCGCCGATCTTGTCGAGTTCCTCGCGCAGTTTCGCGACGCGCCGGATACCGGGGAGGTAGGTGGTCAGACCCACGGCCAGCATGTGGCCCATGTCGGTCGAGACCTCCATGCCGAAGTTGATGAACTGCCCGGGATACTCGTCACGGATGGTGCGCTGCTGATGAGACTCCAGCACCTTGTCGTGCTCGGTCAGGTTCACGCCAGTGAGGCCCATGTCCTTCGCGATCTTCATCAGATCGGGGATGTTGAGCATCGAGTCCGACGAGGTCGGGTTGGTGTGGATGTGCATCTCGATCAACGAGCGTTGCATACCGTCGCGGATGTCCAGGGTGCCCTCCACTCCCGGCCACGGCCGAACCGAGCGTTCGACGCGGTCAGGCCGGTAGGATACGTGCGGAACCCGCAGCGGCCAACCGCCGACGCCGGGAGCCCTTCGAGCGTACTACGTGCGCTCCGCCAGCCACGGCAAGAGTCCGGCGAACGCGAGTGCGGTGATCAGCAGGCAGGCCAGCACCAGCGGCGCCTCCGGAGCGCGCCAGGTACCTCGCACGAACAGGTAGAGGCCGCCCGCCACGCCGGTCACCGCCAGCACCACGAGGGAGAACGTCAGCCCCCCGGTGCGCGTATAGAGCCCCCCCAGCACCAGGCCGATCAGGGTGAGCGTGATCATCAGTCCGTTCAGGAACAGGATCACGAGTACGGGCAGCCGGCTCCGGCCGTGCAGGTGCACCATGCGCCCGGGGCGGGCCGCCCAGATCACCAGCACCGGCATCAGGAACAGCCCGGCTGCAGCACCCGCGATCCACCCGGCCACCAGCGGGCCCAGCACTTCTGGGTCCGGGATCACGGGGTGCGCAGCTCCTCGATCGTCAGGGCCGCCGCACGCCCCATCGTCCGCACTTCGAACACCGTCGCGCCCACCTGGCGGAAGTCGCGACGCAGTTCGGAGGCCTTCGCGTCCTCGCGAATGAAGAGGAACACGGACGGGCCCGCACCGCAGAGGTGGAATCGGGGCGCGCCGGCGGCGGTGTAGCGCGCGTAGTGCGCCACCAGTTCCGGCTCGGTGCGCTCCACCACGGACTCGAAGACATTGCCGAGGTCGTTTGTGGGCGGCGGCGCCTTGCGCGCGATCCGCGCGGCCAGGCGGCGCGTGCGATCGCCATCGCTCAAGTCGTGCGGACGCAACGAGGCGTACCGACGTGCGGTCTTTGCGGGGCCGGAGGGCACCGGCGGCACCAGCACCAGCATCCGCAACGGTGTCACATCGCGCAGCGGGTCGACCCGCTCGCCTCGGCCGGTGCAGTGCGCGGTGCCACAGTGCAGAAAGAACGGCACGTCCGAGCCCAGCGTGGCAGCCAGCGCCTCCAGCCGTTCCATCGGCCAGCCCAGCCCCCACAGCCGGTCAAGCCCGCGGATCACCGCCGCGGCATCAGACGACCCGCCGCCGAGACCTCCCGGCGACGGGATCCGCTTCTCGACGGTGATCGAGAGGTCTAGCTCGCGGCCGGCGGCCTCCGCCATGCGGATCGCGGCGCGGCGCGCCAGGTCGTCCTCGGCGTCGATGCCCGCCGCGTACTCGCCGGCCAGCGCCACGATCAGGCCGCTGCCCGGGGGGCGGGCCTCGATCGTCACGCGGTCGGCGAGGGTGATCGTGGTCATGACCGTGGCGACCTCGTGGAACCCGTCCGGGCGGCGGCGCAGCACCTCCAGCGAGAGGTTGATCTTCGCGGGTGCCAGCAGGCGCACGCCGTGGAGCGTGCCGGCGTCACTCGACATCGAGCGCCTCCGGGAAAGCCGCGATGAACGCGCGGAACAGGCGGCCCCAGTCCTCCAACGCCAGGTGCTGAGGCCGCGCGACCGGATCGATGCCCGCCTCCTCCAGCACCGCGACGATCGCCGGGCGTTCGTAGCCGCTCTCGTCCACCAGGATGTTGTGCAGTTGCTTCCGTGGTTGAGCGAAGCCGGCGCGTACCAGCATGAAGAACGCCGCGATCTCGCCCGGTTTCAGGTCCAACGCCGGCTGCTCGAACCGGTCGATTGAGACCACGGCCGAGCGCACCTTCGGCGGCGGCCAGAAGGCGGTGGCGGGTACATCGAACAGCAGGTTCGGCGCGCCATAGAGCTTGATCGACATCGACAGCAGCGACTCCCGCCCCGGACCGCCGACCATGCGCAGGGCGACCTCGCGCTGCACGAGGACGACGATGCGCTCCGGCGGCACGGCCGTCTCCAGCAGCATCCGCACGATCGGCTGGGTGATGTAGTACGGCAGGTTGCCAACCGCGACGTACGGCGGCTGTGTACCGGCCTCCGCCAACAACTCGACCGGCTCGAACTGCAGGATGTCCGCCGCGATCACCTGCAGGCCGGGGTGCTCCGGCGTCAGGCGTGCGCGGGTAAGGGCGGAGAGGTCCTCGTCGATCTCGACGGCGACGACGGTCTGGGCGCGCTTCAACAGTTCCTGCGTCAGGCCGCCCGGGCCGGCACCGATCTCCAGTACGGGCACGGCAGGATCTTGCACCGCGGCGGTGGCGATGTCGCCCAGCAACATCTCATCGACCAGGAAGTGCTGGCCGAGCGATTTGCGCGGCCGCACGCCGAGTTTCCGCAGGAAGATCGGCATGTCCGCCGCCGCCGGCATCTCCGACGTGGCTTTCGCCCTCACCTTGTGCGGTCGCCGGCGTTCTTTGTGGGGGCTCATGGGTCTCCCCCGGAGGTTGCCGCCAAGGCGTCAGCGGGACGCGGGCGGCGCAGCAGTCTCGGGATCTCCCGAAGCAGCGGTAGGCAGTGGGATGGGGTGGCCGTGCCCCGCCGTCGTTCGACCCTGCCGGCTTGCTCGCGCTGGCCTGCTCAAACCCGGCGACCCCGTGGCACCCGACACGGTCGGCTTACCGTTGCTGCCTTCCGGCCCTGGCGGGATTCACCGGATGTCGCCGCACGGGACCAGGCTCTCAACGCCGCCTGGCGTCCACAGTCCCTTCAGACTCGATCTCGGACGGGCATTCAGCCCCGCTAAAGCGGATTGCGGGTACAGGGCACCGCTAACTCCCCGCCTAGCACGACCACATCGATCGTAACAGCGGCCCTCGCGAGGCGCGAACCACGGCGGCGTATCGCCCGCCACGCGCCGGCTAGGAGATCGAGCGCATGACCTCGGTGGGCGCGTCGTAGTCCACGCCCACCACGCCGAAGCCGAACAGGCGGTGGAAGTCAGCCTTGTAGCCGGCGTAGTCCGTGGTCTCCGCCAGGTTCTCGGTCGTGATCGTGTCCCAGACGCGCTCCACCGCCGCCTGCACCTCCGCCGACATCTCGAGGTCATCGAGGCGGATCCGTCGCGCGTCATCGAGCGTCGGGGTGCGGCCGGGGCCGATGTGGTCCCTGAACAGGCGGACGATCTGCTCGGTGGTGCCTTCGTGGAGGCCCTGGGCCTTCATCACTTTGTAGACGGCGCTCAGGTAGAGCGGCACGGCGGGGATGGCGGCCGAGGCCTGCGTCACCACGCTCTTGTTCACGCTCACCCACGCTCCGCCGCCGTCACCGGCCTGCGAGAGCGTCTCGTGCAACTGCACGCCGGTGCGCTCCAGGTGCTCCTTCGCCGCGCCAATCGTGCCGCGCCGGTAAATGGGCGCAGTCACCTCGGGCCCGATGTAGGAGTAGGCGACGGTGCGTGCGCCGGGTGCCAGCAGGCCTTCACCGCGCAACTGGTAGACCCAGTGCCGCCAGTCCTCGCCGCCCATCACCTTGATCGTTGCCTCGATCTCTTCGTCCGTGGCGACATCCAGCGCGGTGTCCACCACGGCCTCCGAGCGCAGGTCGAACGCGCGGCCCTGGTAGGGCGCGCCGATCGGCTTCAGCGCGGAGGTCCACACGGTGCCATCGGGCTCCCGACGACGCGGTGCGGCGAGCGAGTAGACGAGCATGTCCACCGGCCCGATGCGGCGGAGCGCCTCCACCACCTGCTCCTTTGCCTCGTCGGAGAAGGCATCGGCGTTGATGGTCTCGTAGGTGAGTCCCTCGGCCGCGGCGAGGCGACGCGCCTCCGCCACGTTGTACCAGCCGGCCGTGCCCGTCTTGTCGTCGGCCGGCTCCTTCTCGAAGCAGACGCCCAGCGTCTTTGCTCCATAGCCAAAGGTGGCTGCGAGCGCGCTCGACAGGCCGTAGCCGGTGCTGGAGCCGATCACGAGCGCCACACCGATGTGGCCCTGCAGGCCGGCGGCACGGATCGCGGCGACCTGCTCTCGGACGTTGGCGGCGCAGCCATCAGGATGTGCGGTGAGCGAGATGAAGCCACGGATGCGCGGCTGGACGACCTGCTTGGACATCGGCTGCTCCCCCGGCTGTGCCCGAACGATACCGGCGCGTGCGGGCTAGTCGTGCATCTTCAGCACGGCCATGAAGGCCTCCTGCGGGACCTCCACCTGGCCGAGCATCTTCATCCGCTTTTTGCCGGCCTTCTGCTTCTCCAGCAGCTTCCGCTTGCGCGTGATGTCGCCGCCGTAGCACTTGGCCAGCACGTTCTTGCGCATCGCCTTCACGGTCTCCCGCGCCACGATCTTGCCGCCGATGGTGGCCTGCACAGGCACATCGAACAACTGGCGTGGGATCAGTTCACGCAGCGCCGCGACCAGCTTGCGGCCCTGGTACGGCGCCTGCTCGGTCGGCACGATGACGGAGAGCGCGTCCACCGGCTCGCCGTTGACGAGGATCTCGAGCTTCGAGACGCGCGCCGGGCGGTAGCCGACGAGGTGGTAGTCCATCGCCGCATAGCCGGAGGTGCGCGACTTCAACTGGTCATAGAACTCCACGAGGATTTCCGCGAGCGGAATCTCGAACGCCATCAGCACCCGCGAGTCGCCCTCGTCCTCGGCGTGATCGAGGTACTCGGTGTGGTCAAAGATGCCACGGCGCTCCGAGACGAGTTTCATCACCTGGCCAATGAAGCGCGCCGGCACGGTGACGGAGACCGCCACCCACGGCTCCCGGATCTCGGCGACCTCGTTCGATGTCGGCAGGTCGGCCGGTGAGTCGATCACTTCCTCTTTGCCGTTGGTGCGCGTGATCTCGTACTCCACGGACGGGGCCGTGGCGATCAGTTCGATGTTGAACTCGCGCTCCAGGCGCTCCTGCACGATCTCCATGTGCAGCAGGCCCAGGAAGCCGCAGCGGAACCCGAAGCCCAGCGCAACGCTGGTCTCCGGCTGCCAGACAAGTGCTGCATCGTTCAGGGTCAGCCGCTCCAGCGCCTCGCGCAGCGCGGCGTAGTCATCCGGGTCGGTCGGGAAGATGCCCGCGAACACCATCGCCTTGGCCGGGGAGTAGCCACCGAGCGGTTCCGTGGCACCGTGCAGGTCTGTGGTCACCGTATCGCCGACGCGGCTCTCGGAGACGCCTTTCAGGCCGGTGGCGATGTAGCCGACCTCGCCCGCCTGGAGCGAGTCGGCGCGCTGCGGGCCGGGCCGGAAGTAGCCGATCTCCACGGGCTCAAAGCGGGAGTTGCTCTGCATCATGCGCAGCCGCTGGCGCCCGTCCAGGCGTCCGGCGACCACACGCACGTAGGCAACCACGCCCTTGAACGCGTCGTACTTCGCATCGAACACCATCGCCTGCATCGGCGCGTCCGGGTCGCCGGCGGGCGGCGGCACGCGGTCGACGACGGCCTGCAGCATCTCCGCGACGCCTGCGCCGCTCTTGCCGGAGCCGAACAGCACCTCGTCCTCGTCGAACCCGATGATATCCACGAGTTCGCGGGCGACGCGTTCTGGTTCGGCGGAGGGCAGGTCCACCTTGTTCACCACGGGGATGAGTTTCAGGTTCAGGTTCATCGCCATGTAGACGTTGGCCAGCGTCTGCGCCTGGATGCCCTGCGTGGCGTCCACGACCAGGATCGCGCCCTCGCACGCGGCGAGCGCGCGGGAGACCTCGTACGCGAAGTCCACGTGGCCGGGGGTGTCGATCAGGTTCAGCTGGTACAACTGGCCGTCCGCGGCGGTGAAGTCCATCCGCACGGCCTGCGCCTTGATCGTGATCCCCTTCTCGCGCTCGAGATCCATCGAGTCGAGCATCTGGTCACGCATGTCGCGCGGATCGACGGCGCCGGTGACCTCTAACATGCGGTCGGCCAGCGTCGACTTGCCGTGGTCGATGTGCGCGATGATCGAGAAGTTACGAATGTGAGATGCGTCCACAGGCCCATCCTAACGGGCACGGGCCGTAGGCGGGCTGAGGGGTGCGAGGCCCCCCGGACACAAGACAGCCCCGCCGGGGTCAGGCGGGGCTGTCCTGAAAGGGGTCACTCGTTGGGGCCGGCAGCCCCGCAGACGTTAGACGCGGTGGCAGGCGACGAAGTGGTTGGGTTCCACCTCGCGCCACTCCGGGATGCGCTCACGGCACTCGTCCACGGCGATCGGGCAACGCGTGTTGAACACGCAGCCCGGAGGCGGACGTAGCGGCGAGGGGACGTCACCGGTGAGGATGATGCGCTCGCGCTGGCGCTCCAGTTCCGGGTCCGTGATCGGGACGGCGGAGAGCAGCGCCTTGGTGTACGGGTGCAACGGGTTCTGGTAGAGCTCGTTGGACTCCGCCAGCTCCATCATCTTGCCCAGGTACATGACGGCGACGCGGTCCGAGATGTGGCGGACCACGGCAAGGTCGTGGGCGATGAAGAGGTAGGTGAGGCCGAACTGCTCCTGCAGGTCACCCAACAGGTTGATGACCTGCGCCTGGATGGAGACGTCCAGTGCGGACACTGGCTCGTCACAGACGATGAACTCCGGCTCCGCCGCCAGTGCCCGGCCGATGCCGATGCGCTGGCGCTGGCCGCCGGAGAACTCGTGCGGGAACCGCCGGGCGAACGCCGGGTTCAGGCCCACCGCCTGTAGGATGTACTGGATCCGCTCCGCACGCTCCGGGCCCTTGTAGAGGCCGTGGATGGCCAGCGGCTCGCCGATGATCTGCTCCACACTCATGCGTGGGTTCAGGGACGAGAACGGATCCTGGAAGATCATCTGCATCCGGCGCCGGAAGCGCCGCAGCTCGTCACCCTTCAGGGTGGTGAGTTCGGTGCCGCCGAAGTTCACGGAGCCGGCCGTGGGCCGGTACAACTGCAGCACAGCGCGCCCGGTGGTGGACTTGCCACATCCGGATTCGCCCACCAGGCCCAGGGTCTCACCCTTGGTGACCTTGAACTGCAGGTCGTCCACCGCTCGGACGTCCGCGACCTTCTTCTGGATGAACGTCCCGGCGGTCACCGGGAAGTACATCTTGAGGCCCTGGACATCCAGCAGCGTCTCACCGTGCTTGACGGTGCTGGTGTAGATGTTCTTGGACTGAGTCTGCATCGTCGCCATGGTGCATCACCCTCCTGCGGGTCGGTCGATCAGTTCGCGGCGGAAGCGGCGGTGACTACCTGGGTCTTGGCATCGACCAGGGGGTTTCGCCAGCATCGCGCGAAGTGGCCCGGTTCCTTCTCTTCGAGTCCCGGGTGGTCGGTGTCACACTTGTCGACAGCCCAGTCGCAGCGCGGCCGGAAGGAGCAGCCCGGAATCTCCTGGATCAGGAGCGGTGGCTGTCCCTCGATGGTCGTCAGGCGGATGCGCTCGGTGGCGTCCAGGCGCGGCACGGACGCCATCAGGCCAATGGTGTACGGGTGGCGAGGACGCTTGAAGATGTCCGTGGCCGTTCCGGTCTCCACAATCTCGCCGGCGTACATGACGTTCACGCGGTCCGCGTAACGCGCCACCACGCCCAGGTTGTGGGTGATGATGAGCACCGCCGTGCCGAACTCCGTGGCCAGCCGGGCCATGATCTCCAGGACCTGTGCCTGGATGGTCACGTCCAGCGCCGTCGTCGGCTCATCGGCGATGAGCAGCTTCGGGTTGCAGGAGAGCGCCATGGCGATCATGACGCGCTGGCGCATACCGCCAGAGAACTGGTGCGGGTAGTCGTTCACACGACCAGCCGCCTCCGAGATGCCGACGAGCTCCAGCAGTTCCACGGCCCGCGCCGTAGATGCCTCGCCGTCAAGGCCGAGGTGCAGCTCGATGGATTCCCGGATCTGCTGGCCGATGGTGAGCACCGGGTTCAGCGAGGTCATGGGCTCCTGGAAGACCATGGCGATGCGGTTACCGCGGATGCTCCGCATTTCCGCATCGTCGACCTTGAGCAGGTCTTTGCCTTCGAACAGGATTTGTCCGTCGACGATCCGGCCCGGCGGGTTCGGAATCAGTCGCAGGATGGACATGGCCGTGACGGATTTGCCACAGCCGGACTCTCCCACGAGCGCGAGTGTCTCGCCCTCCGAGAGATCCCACGTGACGCCGTTGACGGCTCGGACAACGCCTTCCTCAGTGAAGAAGTACGTCTTGAGGTTGTTCACCTCGAGCAATTTCGCCATGGATACCTCCGCGCGTCGGCGCGACCCCTCTCGGTGCTCCGTGGTTCTGCCTCCTGGCCGGTCAGGGTCAGGAGGGGTTTCTGGTGGGGAAGAGGAGACTCGAACTCCTACGCCTTGCGGCACGTGATCCTAAGTCACGCTCGTCTGCCAGTTCCGACACTTCCCCGGATCGGCTCTGGCACTGGCCCCACCGCGAACCCCGCGCGGCATTGCCAGAGAGTGTGCTTGTGGTGAGCCCCGAGGGATTCGAACCCTCAACCGGCTGATTAAGAGTCAGCTGCTCTGCCATTGAGCTAGAGGCCCGGCAGAAAACTACCAACGTGCCGGAGCGGGTGTCAACGAATACGCGAAGGATAACAACATCTGGCTGGCTTCCAGGCCCCCCGGATGCAGCGATCTCGTGGCCGTTGACCGTGCCCCGGCGCTACCATAGCGTCACTGCTCGGCCCGCGGGGGCCTGCCGTGGGCGGTTAGCTCAGTTGGTTAGAGCGCAGCGTTGACATCGCTGAGGTCACTGGTTCGAATCCAGTACCGCCCACCATCCTCACCTCCCTTACTTCTCCTTCGGCCACGCCGAGACCCCTCCCTGCCCCCGGTAACGTCTGGCCGTGCGCCGCGTTATCATCAGCACAGCACAGCGCGCCTCCGGGCGCGGAAAAAAGAGCGCCGATGGGGACACGTCCCGCGGTGCGCCGCCACTAGAGATCGGGACCCGCTGCCAGGCGGTGCTGCAAGTCCCGGGGCGGCGTTGCGGAGACACCACCCCTGAGCCCGCGGGCGAACCCGCGGCGTGTACGCCCTCGTTACGGGCGCGAACGAGCCTCGACGCCTCCGTGCGCCGGGGGAAGTCGGGTGGAACCACGCGAGCGCGCCTCACGTCCCGTCATGGGAGTGAGGCGCGTTTGTTGTTATCGCAGCGTGGAAGCCCGGCGGTTCCCCCGCCCGGCATGGGAAGGTTAGAGCCATGAGCGAGGCAGGCGAGGTTCCGTTCGACCAGTTGCCGCCGGAGGAGCGTCTCTTCCGTCAGCGCCACTCCGCGGCACACGTGCTGGCGGAGGCGGTACTGGAGATGTTCCCGGAGACCAAGTACGCCATTGGCCCGCCGGTGGAGAACGGCTTCTACTACGACTTCGACCTGCCTCGACCGTTGACGCCGGACGACCTGGTCACGCTGGAGGCCCGCATGCGGGTCTCCGTGGAACGCGACCTGGCGATCACCGGCGAGCAGATCCCGAAGGCCAGCGCCCGCGAGATCTTCCGCGACCAGCCGTACAAACTCGAACTGATCGAGGGCATCGAGGACGAGACCGTCGGCCACTTCAGGCACGGCGACTTCCAGGACCTCTGCCGCGGCGGCCACACGGAGAGCACCGGCCAGCTGGGCGCCTTCATGCTCGACCGCGTCGCCGGCGCCTACTGGCGCGGCGACGAGAAGAATCCGATGCTCCAGCGCGTCTACGGCCTGCTCTTCGCCACGCAGGAAGAACTGGACGCCTTCCTGGTGATGCGCGTGGAGGCGGAGAAGCGGGATCACCGCCGCCTCGGCCGGGAACTGGACCTGTTCCACATCGACCCCATCGCCCCCGGCTCGCCGTTCTGGCACCCGAAAGGCACGGTGCTCTACAACGGCCTGGTGGAATACATCCGCGAGTTGTACGAGGAGTACGGCTACCAGGAGGTGATCACGCCACAGATCTTCGGCGTGGACCTCTGGAAGACTTCCGGCCACTACCAGAACTTCTCGGAAGACATGTTCCTGTTCCACTCGGGCGACGAGGAACTGGGCGTGAAGCCGATGAACTGCCCCGGCCACTGCCACTACTTCGCCAGCGGCCACCACTCCTACCGCGAACTGCCGATGCGGCTGGCCGAGTTCAGCCGACTGCACCGCAACGAGCGTTCGGGCGTCCTCCACGGCTTGACGCGCGTGCGCTCGTTCGCGCAGGACGACGCGCACATCTACTGCACCCCGGAGCAGTTCGAGTCTGAGGTGTTCACGCTCTTTGGTCTGATCGAACGGATCTACTCGGAGTTGTCGCTCGGGCAGCCGGAGATCCGTCTGGGCACCCGGCCCGCGAAGTTCGCCGGGAACCCGGAGGACTGGGTGGAGATGGAGCGCCTGCTGGGCGATGCCGTCACCAACGCCGGGAAGACGTTCACCGTCTCTCCCGGCGAGGGCGCCTTCTATGGCCCGAAACTGGAGTTCCACTTCAAGGACGCCATTGGCCGCTCCTGGCAACTGGGCACCGTGCAGGTAGACATGGCCATGCCCGCCGCCTTTGGCCTCACCTACGTGGGCGAGGATGGCGCAGAGCACCGCCCGATGATGCTGCACCGGGCAATCCTCGGGTCGCTGGAGCGGTTCCTCGGCGTCTATACAGAGCACACGGGGGGGCACTTCCCGCTGTGGCTGGCACCGGTACAGGCGGTGCTCATCCCGATCGCTGACCGCCACATCGAATACGCCCAGTCCGTCCGCGGCCGGCTGCGCGAACGGGGCCTGCGGGTGGAGGTGGATGAGTCCGGCGAGCGCATGGGCGCCAAGATCCGGAAGGCGCAGTTGCAGCGCGTTCCCTACATGCTCGTCATCGGCGACCGGGAGCAGGAGGCGGGTGCCGCCGCCGTGCGCGACCGCACCGGGGACGACCTGGGCGCCATGCCCGTCTTCCAGATCATCGACCGGATGGTGGACGAGCGGGACAACCGCTCCGTGCAGGCGATGGTGTGACCCTCGGGGCAAGCATCGAGGCCCCTCGCGTTGCCTCGATGCTTGCCGCCTGCGACCGGTCATGACAGTCTGACACTCGCCGGAAGGTGCCCCCGGGCACCATCACCGAGCCCCCCGATCCCGGAGTACGGACGCGCATGTTCAAGCGAATCCTGATCGCGAATCGTGGCGAGATCGCCCTGCGGGTGCAGCGCACCTGTCGCGAACTCGGCATCGAGACCGTCGCCGTCTACTCGGAGCCTGACCGCAACGCCCTCCACGTCCGCAACGCGGATCACGCCGTCTGCATTGGCCCCGGCCCCGCGCTGGAGTCCTACCTGGTGATCGAGAAGATCATCGCGGCCGCGAAGGCGACCGGCGCGGACGCGATCCACCCGGGCTACGGCTTCCTCTCGGAGACCGCCACCTTCGTGGAGGCGTGCGTGGAGGCCGGGATCACCTTCATTGGCCCGCCCGCGGACGCGATGCGCGCGCTGGGCGGCAAGGTCTCCGGCCGCAAACTGATGGAGGCCGCCGGCGTCCCGATTGTGCCCGGCGCAAACGACATCTCGCTAGACGACTTCGAGACCGCCCACCGCGAGGCCGCTCGCATCGGCTACCCGCTGCTCGTGAAGGCCTCGGCCGGCGGCGGCGGGCGCGGCATCCGCCTCGTCGAGCGCGACGAGGACCTGGAGAACGCCATGCGCGGCTCCGCCGGCGAGGCCGCGACCTCCTTCAAGGACGCCACGATCTTCCTGGAGAAGTACGTCTCCTCCGCCCGCCACATCGAGGTGCAACTGATCGCGGACAACTTCGGCAACGTGCGCGCCTTCGGCGAGCGTGAATGCTCGATCCAGCGCCGCAATCAGAAACTGCTGGAAGAGGCGCCCTCCATCGCTGTGACGCCGGAGATCCGCAAGCGCCTGTGCGACGCGGCGATCGCCGCCGCCAAGTCCTGCGGCTACCGCAACGCCGGCACCGTGGAGTTCCTGATGGACCAGGAGGGCAACTTCTACTTCCTGGAGGTGAACGCCCGCCTGCAGGTGGAGCACCCCGTCACCGAACTGGTCTTCGGCGGGGTTGACCTCGTCGCGATGCAGATCGCGGTGGCGGCGGGCGAGCCCGTGCCTGACCCGGACGCACCCGTGGAGCCGATCGGCTGGGCGATCGAATGCCGCATCAACGGCGAAGACCCGTTCAACAACTTCGCGCCATCCGTCGGCCTGATCGACTTCCTCCAGATGCCCGCCGGCCCCGGCACCCGCTTCGACACGATGCTGTTCGAGGGCCTGGACGTGCCGGTCTTCTATGACTCGCTCCTGGGTAAGCTGATCGTCTTCGCGGAGACGCGGGAGCGCGCCGTGCAGCGCATGAAGCGCGCCCTGCGTGACCTCATCGTTTCCGGCCCGCAGACCAACATCCCGTTCCACCTGGCGCTGCTGGAGCACCCGGACTTCCTGAGCGGGAACTTCTCGACCGGGTGGCTGGAGAAGTCCTTCACCATGCCCGAACTGACGGATGACGACCCGCGCCTGGAGCAGGCGCTGATTGCCGGCGCCGTTGCGGCACACCTCATCGGTGGCGACGTGGGCGAGGCGCAGGGACCTAGCAGCAGTCTGAAGCGGTGGACGCAGGCCTCGCGGCTGCTGTCCCGCCGCGGGATTCGCATCGAAGGGGGCACGCGCGGATGGCGTCGCGGCATCGGTTCCAGGTAGCCGGGGAGACCCACACCGTCACGCTGGAGGAGCTCGCGGACGGCCGCGCGCGCGTCCGCGTGGGCGAGGGTGACGCGAAGGACCTGGACGTCACCACGGCGGGCGTCCCGGGCCTCTTCTCCATCGTGCACAACGGCGTCCCCACGCAGGCCTACGTCGCCCGTGACGGACACGGATTCCGCGTCACCGTGGATGGCCGCACCTTCCACCTGGCGCCCGCATCAGGCGCCGGCCGCCAGCGCGGGGCGGCCGGGGGCATGGTGGACCCGCCGGGCACCATCACGGCCCCGCTCGCGGGCGTGGTCGTGGAGCTCCGCGTTGCGGTGGGCGACACCATTCAGCCTCGCCAGACCGTCGCGGTCGTGGAGGCGATGAAGATGCAGAACGAGGTCCAGGCGCCCATGGCGGGCACTGTGACCCGGATCCAGGCCGTCGCCGGCGCCCGCATCGAGAAGGGCGCCCTGGTGCTCGCCTACGAGCCGGCGGAGGCTCCCGAGTAGCCCTCGGCCGGCGGATCGCCATCAGACATCACGCTTGCTGATAGAATGAAGCCTGTGTCGTCGCGCGCGGATGCGCGACCCGGGCGCGGAGGGTGCTTCGATCGCTAAAGACTTGAGACTGAATGAAGAGATCCGTGTCCCCCAGGTCCGCGTGATCAAGGGGGACGAGCAGCTGGGCATCATGGCCACAGTGGACGCTCTCCAACTGGCGGAACAGGCCAACATGGACATGGTGGAGATCGCCCCCACGGCGAACCCACCCGTGGTCAAGATCATGGACTACGGCAAGTTCAAGTACGAACAGGCCAAGCGCGACCGGGAGTCCCGTCGGGGCTCCAAGCAGGTCGAGTTGCGCGAAGTGCGGATGAAGGTGAAGATCGACCGGCACGATCGCGACTTCAAGATCCGCATCGCCCGCAAGCTGTTGCTTGATGGCGACAAGGTGAAGGTCTCCGTGATGTTCCGGGCGCGTGAGATTACGCACCCGGAAGTGGCCGAAGGACTGCTGAAGGATTTCTTCGAGCACGTCCAGGACATCTCGGACCTGGAGAAGGCGCCGCGGCTTGAGGGTCGGTTCATGAACATGATCCTCGACCCCAGCAAGAAGCTGGCGGCGGCAGCGCGCAAGAGTGCGAAACAGCCGGACACCGGCGTGAAGGAAGAGCCCTCGGCGGTCGCCGCCGAGTAAGCAACGCGCCTGAGGGAGCAGTTTTCGTGCCGAAGATGAAGACCCACAAGGGCACCGCCAAGCGGATCAAGATCACCGGCACCGGCAAGGTGATGGTGCGCTCGTTCAACCCGAAGCGTGCCAAGCGCTCCCGCTCCAAGATGTACGGCAACCGCGAGAACGTGGCCGCGCATCGCACGGTCATGGGCGCGATCCGCAAAAACCTGCCCTACGCCGGCGTTGGTACGCCGTCCGTTCAGTCAGAGGACTAACCGATGGCACGAGTACGCTCGCGGGTGCAGACCCGCAACCGTCACCGCAAGATCTTTGAGATCACCAAGGGCCACCGCGGCAAGCGCCGGACCAACATCAAGGTCGCGCACCAGTCCGCCATGCACGCCCTGAAGTACGCGACCGAGCACCGGCGTGACCGCAAGGGCGACTTCCGTCGTCTGTGGATCATCCGCATCAACGCGGCCGCCCGCCTGCACGGCCTGACCTACGGTCAGCTGATCGATGGCCTCAAGAAGGCCGGCATCGAACTGAACCGCAAGGTGCTCGCGGATCTCGCCGTGCGCGACGAAGACGGCTTCGGCCGCATCGCCGCGACCGCGAAGGCCGCCCTGGCATAGCCCCCTCCTTACGACATGCACGAGGGTCGCCCGATCGGCGGCCTTCGTGTTTATGTCATGTCTGAGGATGCACCTCGCCCACTATCATCGCCCCGTGCCGCGACTCGGCGGCCTGCGAGAAGGTGGGACGATGGACGCACTGGTGGCCCGGATGAACGCGTTGAGCGACGAAGCGCCGTTCCACGTCGGCTGGTACTTGAAGGACCTGCTCAGCGGCCAGAGCGCCAGCCGCCACGGCGATGTCGTTGTGCCTTCCGCCAGCACCCGCAAGGTCGCGATCCTGATGACCACGCTCCAGGGCGTCTGTGACGGGCGCTACGACCTGGAGGAGCGGATCACCGTCGATGACCTCTTCAAGACCACCTCGGGTGCCTTCCAGTGGTTCCGGCCCGGCTTCACGGTCACCTTCCACGACATCCTGCTGATGATGATGATCGTCTCGGACAACACCGCCACGCGCCTGGTGACAGAGCGGGTGGGGTTAGATCGCGTGCAGGCATTCTGTGATGCGCTGGGCATGAGGGGCACCGTGCACCGGCTTGGCACGCCGAACTACAGCCTCCCGCGCGATCACGGCCCGGGGCACTCCAACGACACCTGCCCGGACGACCAGGGCGTCCTGCTGGACGCCATCGTCGCGGGCGCCTCCGACCCGGCGGCAGCATCGAGGCTTGGCGTGACGCCCGAGTTGTGCCTCTACGCGCTCGACCTGATGTCGAAGCAGCGCCTGCGCAACCGCATCCCCTCGTGGATGCCGGAGGGTGTCCGTATCGCCAACAAGACCGGGAGCCTCGGCGGCAACCTCAACGACGTCGCCGTCGTGTACCAGGGCGAGACGCCGAGGTTCATCTTCACGTACTTCACCGACGGGGTGCCCGTGGAGACGCCGGACGGCCGTGCCGGTCACGCCGTCGCCGACCACCTCGCGGGAAACCTCGCACGGATGGCGTGGGACGCGCTGACGAAGGGCTGAGGCCGGCGGGCAGCCGACGCTAGGCGCGCTGCTCCGCGCCGAACTCCCGCTCCAGGCGCTTCACCAGTTTCGCCTGTTCACGGCTGGCGTCCTCGCCGGTGAGGGTGCGGTTCGGCACCTGGTACCGGATCGAGAAGGCGATGCTCTTCTTGCCCTCTGGCAGCCGCCCGCCCGTGAAGACATCGAAGACGCGCGCGCTGGCGACCAGCGGCGAACCTTCGAGCACGGCCTGGATCGCCGAGGCGGTCACGCCGGCGTCCACGACCACCGCCAGATCCTGCTCCATGGCCGGGAAGCGCGAGACGCTCTGCGCGCCCGCCCGCTCCGGCTGGCGCGCCGCCAACTTCGCCACGTCCAGTTCGAATAGCAGCACCGGCTGCTCAATCTCGAACTGGGCCAGCGTGTCCGGATGCACCTCGGCCAGTACGCCCACCGGCTCGCCGCCGACCTCCAGGCGCGCGGTGCGGCCGCGCATCAGGCCGAACTCCTCGTGCGCGACGTAGGTGGCGTGCAGGCGCAGTGCCGCGAGTCCCGACTCGATCATTCCTTTCGCGTCGAAGAAGTCCAGGCGGCGGTCGGTGGCGCGCCCCCAGCGGTCGAGGTCGAAGCCGGTGACGGCGCCGCAGACCACCTCGCGTTCCTCGGGCAGCACCTGGCCGTCCTCGCGACGCGGGATGTAGGCGCGCCCGGCCTCGAAGATGGCAATGCGCGGCGTGCCGGAGCGGATGCCGCGGGCGATGGTCTCCAGGATCGAGTGGCGCAGCGTGGGCCGCATCACCTGTCGGTCGGAAGAGAGCGTGTTGCGCAGCCGCAGCGGGCGGATGATCGCCAGATCCGCTGCCGCGATCACGCGGCCCAGCACCTCATCGGTGGTGAGCGAGTAGGTGATGACCTCCTGCAGCCCGGCTTCGACGAGGGCGTCCGTCAGCCGGTCGCGCATGTCCCGCACGGGCGCCGGCTCCCACGCCGGGATGCCGCCCGCGATCGCCGCCGCCGGTAGCCGGTCGTACCCGGCGAGACGCACGACCTCCTCGGCGATGTCATCGGCGATCGCGATGTCCGTCCGCCACCACGGCGCGCGCACCGCGAAGGTGCCGCCCACGCGACCGCCGTCCGTCTCCAACACCTCGAAGCCCAGCGTCTCGAGGATCCCGGTCACCTCTGGCGTGGGGACGTGGACGCCGATGACGGTGTCCAGCCGCGCGCGCGTGATCGAGAGCGACGGCCGCTCCACGGCGACCGGGTACACGTCCACCGCACCGGCGCGGGCGGTGCCGCCGCAGAATTCCACGAACAGTTGCGCCGCACGACGTGCCGCGACCATCGCCAGTTCTGGCGACAGCCCGCGCTCGAAGCGCGACGACGCCTCTGAGCGCAGCGCGAGGCGGGTGGAGGTGCGGCGGATGCTCGTCGGGTCGAACCGCGCCGCCTCCAGCAGAATGCGCGTGGTGTGCTCGCGGACCTCGGTCGTCTCGCCGCCCATGACGCCGGCGAGGGCAATCGGGCCGCTCTCGTCCGTGATCAGCAGCGTGTCGGTCGCCAGCACGCGGTCCACGCCATCGAGCGTGCGGAGCTGCTCGCCCTCCCGCGCCAGGCGGACGCCTACCTCGCCACGTACGGCGTCGAGGTCGAACGCGTGGAGCGGCTGGCCGAGTTCGAGCATGACGTAGTTCGTGATATCCACGACGTTGGAGATCGGGCGCTGGCCGGCGGCGCGCAGCCGCTCCTGCAGCCAGCGTGGCGACGAGCCCACCTGCACGCCTTCGATCACCATCGCCACGTAGCGCCAGCACAGGTCGGGGTCATCGATGCGCACCGAGACGGCCTCCGCGACCGGAGCGCCACCGGCGGGCTCGGGCGGGGCGGGCATTCGCATCGGCACGGAGAGGATCGCGCCCACTTCGCGTGCCACGCCCACCATGCTCATCATGTCCGCGCGGTTCGGCCAGACGTGGACATCCAGGATCACGTCGCCCAGGTAGTCCACCAGCGGCGTCCCCACGGGCGCGTCTGCCGGCAGGACGATAATGCCCTCGTGCGCGTCGGAGAGGCCCAGTTCCTTCTCGGAGAGCACCATGCCCGCCGACTCGACGCCGCGGATCGCGGCGCGCTTCAGCACCGCCTCCTTGCCGCTGTGACCATCGAGGACGCGGGCACCTTCCTGCGCGAAGGCGATCTTCTGGCCGGCCGCCACGTTCGGCGCGCCACACACGACGCGCTGCGGCTCCGCGCCACCGAAGTCCACGGTGACCAATCGCAGCCGATCGGCGTTCGGGTGCGGCTCCACGGACAGCGCCGCGCCCACGCGGATCAGGTCGCGATCCCACTGCGCCCCCACGCGATGGACGCCCTCGATCTCCGCGCTCGCCATCGTCAGGCGGTGCGCGAGGTCGTCCACATCGAGGTCGGCAGGGAGGTCGACGTACTCGCGGAGCCACTTGAGGGAGACGAGCATGGCGTGGCCTTCTGCGTGCGGTTCGGCGCGGTTCAGTGCGAATCGGTGGCGAGCGTCAGCGCCCGCCCCCTGAGTCTGAAACAGGACGGCCTTGCTCGCCACCCCTCGACCGCGTGACGAGGTCGGACAGACTCAGGAGGACGTGTGACGGGAGGGCGTCCAGAGCACGCCCTCGTGGATGCGCTGCACCTCGCGCGTGCCCTCGATGCCCAGGTAGGGGCAGCCCTGCACGTCCGTTCGGAGCGTACAGGAGTCGTCGCCAGGCGCGATCCAGGCGAGCCGCCCGCGCTCGATCCACGGTGCGAGGTCAAAGTCGCGCACCTCGTCGTCCTCGGAGGCGGCGTCCCAGCCGCCGTCCACCGGGTAGTGGTCGGCACCCCAGTCGTTGAAGCGCTGCGTCTCTGCCGGTGGCCGGTCTGTGAAGTACGTGATCACCCAGCCGGCGTGCCGGCCCACCATCAGTCCCTTCACAACCGCCCGCATCCCCTCCGCCTCGAACGCGCGAGGGATCACGTAGGGCGCGGCCGGCCCAGCCTTCACCAGGTGCGTGGTGAACTCCGGCTCCCCGGCGATGCGGAGTGCGCCAGTGAACGCCCACAGCGTCGACGGGCGCGCCTCGACCGGTCGCAGCACGCCCTGGTAGTTCCACCAGGGACCGTCGATGCCCTCGGCGTCGATGGCGATCCGCACCACCTCACCACCCGCAGGATCGCGCGCGACCGGGACGCGAGGTAGCGCGGCCAGGTACGCCTCGAACGCGTCGCCCAGCGCCTCGCGCACGGCGCCCTCGTACGCGCTCGCATCCGCGAGGTCTGCGTCGCTCAGCACGGCGTCCGCGGCGAACTCGGTGGCTCGGTCGCGCTCGGCGCGCAGGCCGTTCAGCGCGAGCAGGGCGCGCTGCCGCGCCCCGCGTGGGGATACCAGGACACCATTCGGGCGCGGCCGGAGGAGCTCGATCTCCTCGGCGGAGAGCGCGGGCGCGCCCGGCTGCGGACGGAGCAGGGCGTCCAGATCGTCCGCCGGGAGTGGCTGGGTCATTCGCCGATCCTCCTGGCCATCACTGGCCCGGCATTTCGTAGGAGATACGCGGCGGCTGGCCCGGTGAGAACTCCAGCAGCGCCTCCGATCCGGGCGCGGCGCGCACCGCGCCATCTGCGCCGGGGACGCCCCCGTGGCCGGCGCGGATGCGTGCATCGATGGCGCGATCCTTCGATGTCTGCGGTACCCAGTCTTTGTGCGGCCCGTGCTGCGTGCCGACAACGCCGTCCATCAGTTCCGCCTCCACGCGCGCTTTCGTCGTGGGATCCAGCGGCGAGCCGTCCCGACGCGTGATATCCCACATGTCGTGGTCACCGGTGAACGGCTTCCCCGTGCCGGCCGGGTTGCGGCCCATCGACTGCAACTCATTTCCTACGAGGCGCGTGTCCGAGAGGCCGGTGTCCACCACCACGCCGCCATCGACCCGCACGAGCCCCTTCCGCTCGAGCGAGGCCATCGCCTCGGCCTCGTCGTGGAACTCCAGGCTGCGCTGCGAGAACCGCTTCAGGATCGCTTCCCGCGTCGCCGCGTCGAAGTTATCGAGTGGTGGCAGGCGCGGCTCGAAGTAGCCGACCTGCCCGCGACGGCCCAGCGGCGCGCCGATGAGTTCATCGATCTCATTGACCGTCTTGGACTTGAGTTTCACGTGCTTCGGCGGGTTGCCGTCCGCCATCGTGCTCAACGACGCCTCATTCGCCGGTCGGACGCGGATGCGGACATCGTGGCGATCCGCCACCGATGAGAAGTGGCGCCCGCGATTGCGGAGCATCCCGAACTCCTCGGTGAACTCGATCGCGCGGCCGGCCTCTGCGCGCAGGGTCGCGGACGTGGTCTCGGTCGCGCGGAGCGCGCCGCGCGTCGCTCCGCCGCCGCGCATGAAGTCACTCATCGCGCCCAGGCTGCGCCCGGTCTGGCCGTACAGCGTCACCTTCCCGGCGATATCGATCGCCGCGAAGATGCGCTCCAGCGTGCCGACGCGACTCCCCATCTCATCGACGCCGTAGCGCACCTTGAGGAACGAGGCGTAGCCGGTCACGTCCGCCGCGGTGCGCCACATGCCGACCGCTGCGCCGGAGAGGCCGCGCATCAGCGAGTCCATGTTCGCGTCCGACCCGGCACGGCTGGCGGCATTGAAGATGCTGCCCTCTTCACGCCGATCCCAGCTTGCCAGGTCCTGTGACATGATCGAGTGCACCGCGCGAATCAGCGACAGCTTCATCGTGTCCAGGGAGTTCTCGTTGATCCGCATCCGCTCGGCGAGCCCGTGCAGGCGGATGACCTCGCTGGCATGCCGCAGGAGGGACTCCTTCTCGGGCGAATCCGGTTCGCCCTGCAACATCGACGCCAGCGTGCCCCAGAACTCGCGTTGCTGGCGGATCGCGTCCATGTAGCGGCCGAGGCTCTGCTGCACCCACGTGTTGTAGACGGTGAATCGCGTGGTACAGCCGTCCACGCTCACCTCGACATCGGTGCCGTCCGGGACGTTCTTGAGACCACTGCCCATGTCGCCGCTGGAGAACTCCAGCCCGAAGATGTTGACCTTGCCGCCGCCCGTGCCGCCGTCCTTGATCGAGATCGGCTCGCTCACATACTCGGCCTCACCGTGCATGTTGCCGGTCCAGCGCAGGCGCAGCGTCTCCGAGCCGCTCCCCTGCACCGCGTTGAAGTTGATGTCGAGCGTCTCCGCCGGGTCGCCCGAAGCCGGCCGCGGACGGCGCACCCTCACCTTGAACGGCTGGTCCCGCGTCACCGAGTCTTCACCACGCCCTGAGGTATCGATCTCCACGCACGGACGCGCCTGCGTCGTCAGCGGATCGGTCTCTTCGCCGTCGTCCTCGTCATCCTCGTCATCCTCGTCATCCTCGTCGCGTGTCCGAGTACCCCCGCCGCCGCGGCGGCTGGTGGCGTAGCCAAGCGCGGCACCACCGGCCGCGGTGAGCCCGACACCCGCTGCGGTCAGGCCGCCGTCCCCGTCACCGCCCTCGGCCGTCTCGTCCTCCTCCGGCGGCCGAGGCGCGGTGCCACCGCCTCCGGTGCCCGTCGGTGAAGGCGAAGGCGTAGGTGTCACGGACGGCGTGCTGTCAGGCACGGTCACGGTCGGCGCCGCGGTGGCCGTGGAGGACTCCACGGTCGCGACCG
Source organism: Chloroflexota bacterium (assembly GCA_027592645.1). GTDB lineage: Bacteria > Chloroflexota > Dehalococcoidia > UBA2979 > UBA2979 > W-Chloroflexi-9. The sequence goes on from JAQCKI010000012.1 coordinate 23,197, forward strand.
GGGTGGGATCGTCCACGGTCGCCACTGCCACACGCGTGCCGTCCGGCGCGGTGCACGGCGGCCCGAAGCCTTCCTGCGCGCCCTGGTACTGGCAGGTGTAGGCAACGCCCGCGATGGTCACCACGGCGCGGATCGTGCGGTCGCCGTGGTTCGAGGTGGCATCGCAGGGTGGGTGCGGGTGGTGCCAGACGAAGTCGTACGGGCCGTCCGGGCCGAACTCGGCGCAGTCCGCGCCACTCCACGCCACCGTCAGATTCGACTCGTCGGCACCCTCCGGCAGCGTGATCGGGACGGTGTAGTACGTCGTCTGCGCGGGAGGATCGAAGGTCGCCGCGATCGGCCCGAGATCCACCGGGCCGGTAGGCGCCTCGGGCGTCTCGGTGGGTTCTGCGGTGGCGGTCGCCCCGACGGCGTCAGTGCCATCCGTCCCGGCGGCTGAGGCATCACCCCCGCCGAAGGGGCCACCGATGGCGAAGAGCATCAGCCCGCCGAACATCATCGCGGCGCCCAGTACCCCGATCCGCTGATCCTGCCTGTCGCCCCGCCGGCACCGCTCCAGACAGGCGTGGTACTCCTGCGTCTGGCGCCGGTGCTCCGCCTGCGTCGCGGCGATCTGGTCGATGTGTGCCTGCAGACGCGCGTTGGCGGCATCCACGGCGTCGTCCAGCGCGTCCTGCGCCTGCCACTCGCGCTGGTTGGCGTCGCGCACACTCTGCAGGGTGCGCGCCTCCTCCGCGCGGGCGTTCTCCAGCCCGTCGAGCGCGCTCTGGAGCCCGGAAGCGCTCCCGAACTGCTGGATCGCCGCTGGGTGCGGAACCACATCTTGAGCGAGGCACTGACATGGTGCTCGATCCAGCCCTCGACGGGTGTCATCGACATGTCGTTCGCAAACGCGGCCGCCACGGCGGTCGCGCCGGCGCCGGTCATCGCGGAGATGTCGGCGACCATCGTCGCCACGGTCACCACCCAGTGGGCGTGTTCCGCCTCCGCCTGCAGGCGCGCCTCGGTCGCCGCGCGTAACTGATCGGCGAACGGCTGAAGGCCATCCTGGAGCGATTGCTTCAGCGGATCGGTCTGCGACTGGCGGTCAGAGATGAGCACTCCGAGGCGGTAGACCTCGTCCGCGATCGGCTGGCACTCGGGACACTCGGGCACGGTGCTCCCCTAGCCCAGCACCAGCCCGAGCAGGCCGGCGATCAGCAACCCGAGGCCAATCGAGAGCGCGATGTGCATCAGCGCCTTCGCCGGCGACGGCCGGAAGAAGAGCATCAGCAGGGTGCGCGCGAGTAGCAGCATCGAGAGCGCGGCCAGCACGATCCCCAGCACGGGGACGCGCTCCACGAGCCACGAGACGGCGAGCGCGAAGACCATGCCTACGGGTATGAAGATTGCGGCGCGGAGCAGCGCACGGGCGTAGCGACACTTCCGGCATTCGTCGGTGGTCGAAGGGAGCGGTCGGGCTCCGAGGCTGGCCACAGCCATCCTCCACAACACGGGTCGCTGAGGCGGCGAATGTAGCAGACCTGCACGGGCCCGGGGGGTGCGCCCCTAGCGGCTCGCGAGGCCGGCCCGGAGCATCCTCAGCACCTCGTCGTGGACCAGGCCGTTCGAGGTGATCGCGTAGCCGTGCTCGAAGCCAGGCGTGCCGTCGCCGTCCGTCATGCGGCCGCCGGCCTCCTCCACGATGACGCTGAGCGCGCCCAGGTCCCAGGGAGTGGCGACCGGCTCCAGCATCACCTCGGCGGTACCGTCGGCGACCATGCAGTGCGCCCAGAAGTCGCCGTAGCCGCGGTCACGCCACGCCGCCTCGATCACCGCGTCCGCCGCGTGCCCCCAGCGTGCGCGGATGTGCCGGATGCCACCGAAGAGCACCTGCGATTCGGCGACCGTCGCGGTCGTCGAGACGTGGATGCGCTCACCGGCGTGGCCCTTCGCGGGCAGGCCGCCCCGGTACGCACCGAGCCCACGCCCGGCCCACCAGCGCGTCGCCAGCGCCGGCGCCGAGGCGACGCCGACCTCGATCACCCCGAGCCGCTCGAAGGCGATGAGCGCCGCCCACACGGGCACGCCCCGGGCAAAGCCGTGCGTGCCGTCGATGGGGTCGAGGATCCACCGCCCTGTCTCGGCGTCCGTGCCGGCCGAGTAGCCCTGCTCCTCGCCGAGGATCGAGTGCCCCGGAAAGCGCGCAGTGATGCGCTCCCGCAGCATCGCCTCCACCGCGCGGTCACCCCGCGTCACCAGCGAGCCATCGCCCTTCGTCTCGATCCCGAGTTCGCCCCGGAAGTAGGACATCGAGATCCGGTCGGCCTCATCGGCCAAGTCAAGAGCGAACGCAAGGATGTCGGCGGTGGTGTCAGGCATGAGGGCGAGTTTAGCCGTGAGAGGGCTCGACGACCCGGATCAGCGGGATCGATCAGAGGGTGCGGTCGGTGACTCTTCACCCTCAGTCGCCTGCGGGGCGTCCAAGACCGGCGACTGCTCGATGGGGCGCAGGACACCCATCAACTCGTCGCCGCGCATGAGCTCGAAGACCTCACGCTCATACTGGACACGATCAAGGATCGCATCAACGGCGGCGGCAAACTCCGCCTCGGTGATCCGCGTCGCCATGCGGCCCTCCTACGTGGTCAGCGTTTCCTTGGTGCTGGGTACCTGCCCGGCGATGCGCGGGTCCAGCGTCACGGCAGCGTCGAGGGCGCGACCGAGCGCCTTCATCGTCGCCTCCGCGATGTGGTGATCGTTGGCGCCGGCCAGTTGGCGGACGTGCAGCGTGATCTTCGCGGTCGTCGCGAAGGAGCGCAGGACGTGCGACACCATCTGCGTCGGCGCCTCGCCCATGCGCTCGCCGACGAAGTCGAGCGAGATCGCGGCGAACGGCCGGCCGGAGATGTCGATCACGGCTTGCACCAGCGCCTCGTCCAGAGGCACCAGCGCGTCGCCCATCCGCACGATGCCCTCGCGGCCACCGAGCGCCTGGTCCACCGCCTGGCCGAGCGCCAGCGCGACGTCCTCCATGGTGTGGTGTTCGTCGATGTGGAGGTCGCCGGTCGCCTTCACCGTGAGGTCGAAGCGGCCGTGGCGAGCGAACGCCGTCAGCATGTGGTCGTAGAACCCGACACCCGTGGCGACCTCCGCACGGCCGGTGCCGTCCAGGTTCAGTTCCACGCGCACCTGCGTCTCCGCGGTGTTCCGCTCCACCGTTGCGCGACGATCAGCCACGAGCCAGCTCCTCACCGATCTCCCGGAACGCCTCGATCACCCGATCGTTCTGCTCCGGCAGCGCCATCGAGATGCGAATGTGATCCCGCAGCCGCGGGTGGTCGAAGTACCGCGCGAAGACGCCGCGCGCACGCAGCATGTCACGCACCGTCTTCCCATCGCCACGGCTGAGGCGCAACAGCACGAAGATCGACTCGCTCGGCCATGGGTGTACCCACCCCTGGGCCTGCAGCGCCGAAGCCACACGTTCGCGCTCGCCGGTCAGCGTGCAGGCGCGGTCGTCGAGGACCGCCGTGTCCGCGAACGAGGCGATTGTCGCGGCCTCGGCGGCCGCGTTCACGTTGTACGGCTGCTTCGCGCGCATCAGGTAGTCCGCGGTCGCGGGGTGCATCACGCCGTAGCCGATGCGCAGCCCGGCCAGCCCGCCCCACTTCGACATCGTGCGCAGCACGACCAGCCCCGGCTCCAAGGCGGCACGTTGCACGAGCGACGGCTGGTGCGAGAACTCGATGTACGCCTCATCGACCACCAGCAGCGTGCCCGTCTCGAGCAGCCGGTCGACGAGCGTCAGCGGCAGCACGTTCCCGGTCGGGTTGTTGGGCGAAGGGATGAACGTCGCCTTCGCCTCCTGGGCCGCGTCCACCATCGCCTCGGCGTCGTACGCCCAGCCCTCGAGCAGCGGCACGTCCACGACCTCCACGCCGTGCAGGCCGGCATCGAAAGCATACATGCCGAACGTGGGCGTGGAGACCAGGATGCGCTCGTCCTGATCCGTGAACAGCCGGAACAGCAGGTCGATGAGTTCGTCCGAGCCGGAGCCCGCGACGATCGACTCCGGCGGGATGCCGAAGTGCGTCGCGATCGCCGTACGCAGGCGGCGCTGATCCGGGTCGCCGTAGTGGTTCGGGTGGTAGTCGTCCTGCAGCGCCTCCAGCGCGCGCGGCGATGGGCCGTACGGGTTCTCGTTCCCGTCGATCTTGATCACGTCCGCTGGCGCGACGCCATAGCGCGCCGCCACCGCCTCGAGGTCTTCGAGCGCGGCGTAGACCGGCAGATTGCGGAGTGCCGGGCGGAGCGAGGCGGACGCGTCGAATCGTGGCACGGCTAACGGCCCTCCAGCCGGCGCTCGATGCTCTGGGCGTGGCCGGTCAGCCCCTCCGCGCGCGCGAGCCGCGCCGCGTACGGGCCGAGTTGATCGAGGTCGAGCGGCGTGAGGTTGACCACGGACATCACCTTCAGGAAGTCCAGCACCGTGAGCGGAGAGGCGAACCGTGCCGACCCGCCCGTGGGCATCACGTGGCTGGGCCCCGCCGTGTAGTCGCCCAGCACCTCCGGCGACGACTCGCCGAGGAAGACGCCACCGGCGTTGCGGATCCGCGGCACGAGCGCCACCGGATCCTCCACCAGCACGCAGAAGTGCTCCGGGGCGAACTCGTTGGCAAGTTCCAGCGCCTGATCCATGTCCGCCGCGACCACAGCTCCGCCGCGCTCGATCGCCGCGCGCGCGATCGAGCCACGTTCGAGTGTCGCGATCTGCACCTCAATCTGCTCAGCGACCGCCTCGGCCAGCGCGCGGCTGGTGGTGATCAAGACGGGCGTCGCCAGCACGTCGTGCTCCGCCTGCGCCAGCAGGTCGGCGGCGCAGAGGTCGGGCGATGCGTGCTCATCGGCGAGCACGAGCGTCTCAGTCGGGCCGTAGATCGCATCGATCCCGACGCGGCCGAACAGTTGCTGCTTCGCGATCGTCACGAAGATCCCGCCGGGGCCAAAGATCTTGTCGACGCGCGGGATGGTCTCGGTGCCGAACGCCAGCGCGGCGATCGCCTGCGCACCGGAGGCACGGAAGATCCGCTGCACCCCGGCGACATGCGCGGCGACCAACTTCAGCGGATTCACGGTGCCGTCCGGCCGCGCGGCGGTCACGCCGATGACCTGGCGCACGCCAGCAACCACGCCAGGAACTGCCGTGTGGATCACCGAGGACGGGAGCGCCGCATCCGAGCCCGGCATGTAGATGCCGGCGCGCTGCAGCGGGCGCACTTCCATCCCCATGCCGCGTTCGCGGAACGAGGTGGGAGCGTGCTCCAACTGCATCTCGTGGTAGCGGCGGACGCGGTGCGCCGCGAACTCCACCGCCTCGATATCCTCCGGGCTGACTTCGTCGTAGGCGCGCGCAATCTCGTCGCCGCTCACCTCGATCGAGTCGTACGTGGAGCCATCGAAGCGCTGGCTGAAGCGCGCCACGGCGGCGTCGCCCTCGGTGCGCACAGCCTCGATGATGCGGCGGACGTGGTCGGCGGGTGAGATGTGCTCGCCCCACAGCTCATCGATACCGCGCTGTACGGGCTCGGCGAGCAGCGGCTCAGCAAACGGCTCGCGCCGCAGGACGGTCGCGCGCGCGATCTCGATGTCATCGACGATGCGCAGGCTGCGGGTGGTGGTCATCGGTCACACGTCATTTCAGGTAGGTCCGCACGCGTTCGGTCATCTGATCCTCCGCGTCGCGCCAGAAGCGCTGCACGCGTTCCGGGGTCACGATGCCGAACGCCTCCCGGATGAGCGCCTCCGGGTCGGCGCATTCGCGCTCCACGGCATCGGCGTCGTAGCCGGCCGCCTCAATGTGTCGCACCATCATCCGCCGGAAGCGGCTGTAGTCGGCGGGTTGCCCCGCCACGCTCTCGGTGACGGTGACCCACTCCTCCAGGAACTTGTCCTCGATGAACGGGATCCCTCGAACGGGCACCGCAGCGGCGAGCGTCTGCTGGATCTCCGCCATCACCGGCTCATCTTCGCGATCCAGCCGGTCCATCTCGTACTGCAGCGCCCGGTCGAGGATGTTCGAGCGCGGGTCGTCGCTGATCGCGGACCACTGGCCGAACGAGGGCCGGTATATCTCGCCGATGAAGCTCTGATCCAGCACCAGGTGCGTCAGGTAGCCCGCGATGAACGCCGAGGTCGCCGTCTCCAGCCCCGCCGGCGTCGCCAGTTCCGGGTGCTCCCGGAACATGCGCTCCACCGAGTCCTGCTCGCCGAGGTCGGCCAGCCGGAAGAAGTGCGTCACCTCGCGATCCAGCCGCGTCAGGACGCGGATGTCCGGCGCGGTGGCACCGAGGTAGAACGAGCCGCGGTCGCGGTCGATCTCCGACAGTGCCAGCCGCTGCGCGACGATGCGCGCACGTACGAGGTGCGATCCCAGCGAGGGCATCCGGACGGACCTCCCGCCTCCGCTACGCTCCGGCGCCGGCGGCGAGCCGCCGCACGAAGTTGTCGCGCAATTCACCGCGACGCCCGGACGGACGCACCGCTGCACCAATGGCGCAGTTCGTGGACTCCATGATCACATCGATCATACGCAGCCGGTTCGCCTTCAGCGTGGCACCCGTCTCCGTGCCTTCGACGAGGATCTCCGCGTCCTCCGGGACGAAGCCCTCGGACGCGCCGGAGATCGGGATCACCCGGTACTTGCCCAGGTGCCTCGACCGCGCGTACTCGTCCGCCAGCGCGACGTACTCAGACGCCACGCGGATCGGGAACTCCGGGTCGTTGCGCCGCCAATAGGCGATCGCCTCTTCGATGCTGTCGACCGCCAGGTCCTCCGTGATCACGGCGCCCAGGCGATAGTTCGAGCGTTTGAGGTCGCACAGCTCCACCACCGGCGCGGCGGGGAACGTAGCGGTGAACGCGCGCAGCCAGTCGCGCCCGGTCAGCGCGAGGTCGAAGTACCCCAGCGCCACCGCGCGCGGCATGTCCTGCGGGCGCATCACCTTCACCTCGATGCCCGGCATGTCCGAGGTGGGCGTGCGCACGGCGCGACCCTCCTCGTACCCGTCGAAGGCGATCCCGGCGTCCGCCAGCGCGGCCACGGTGTGGCGCTGCGCGTGGCCGTCCGGCACGGCCAGCCGGAACGACTCGCGCTCCGCGACCGCCCGAGGCTGGGCGCGCTGCACGCCGGTCAGCGCTTCCGGCTGCACCAGACCGCCCTGCTCCCGCGCCAGCGGGATGCGGAGCAACGGCTCCAGCGCCGCGCTCAGGTCGCGCGTCGAGAGCGCCTCGCGGTTGGCGATGAGCCAGACGCCGCCGTGGTGCACGGTGCCGTACACCTCCAGGCCTTCCTTCTCCACCGCCGAGCGCGGTGCGACGGCCAGTTCGGCATCGAGCGGCGGCCAGGCCTCGGCCTGTGCCCACACCTCGTACAGGCGGTAGTCGGGGACGCGCGCGTGCAGCAGGAAGTGGGACGCGAGGTTGGGCACCTCTGTCGCGACGCGCACGATGCCCGACGCGGCGATCTCCGCCAGCGTGCGCCCCGGCTGCCCCGCGGCCACCAGCGGCTCCGAAGGGACGTCGATCTGCCTCAGCGGCACCACTGAGTCCAGGCGGTGCTTCACCAGCAGGTCGTCCACCCACTGGCGGCTGGCGATGCCGAGGTCGTAGTTGCCGATGGCGACCTGGATCGGGATGTCCTCGTCTGAGAAGACGCGCACCTCCACGCCCTCGCGGCGCTCGACCTCGAAGCGGTAGGTGCGCGCGCCGGAGCCGTAGCCCTCGACGACGAAGTCGACGCCCCGCAGGTGCGCGTCCACGGGACTGCGCAGGTCGCCGCGCGGCAGCGCGACGCGCACCGGGCGGTCTCCCGCGCTCACGAGGCCACGCCGGTCAGCCGCAGCAGGTCCGCGCCCCAGCCACAGGCCGGTGCCGGCGACCCGCCGAGCGTCTGCGACAACTGGTCGTAGCGGCCGCCCGCGATCAGCGTCTGGCCGCCCACGTGCAGCCTGAACGTGACGCCCGTGTAGTACTCGAAGTTGCGGGCGGTGCCAGACAGCACGCGGTACGGCACCCCGGCGGCATCCAGCGCCTTCGCAGCCGACTCGAGTTCCGCGAGTGGGCCCTCGGCGCCCGGGATCACGGAGGGCATCGCCGCACGCAGGTTGCCGATGTAGCCCGCCGTGCTGCCATCCACCTCCGCGAGCAGCCGCATCGCGGCTGCACCCTGCGGGAGACGCGCGGCGAGTTCATCGATGAGCGACGTATCGCCCTCCAGCATCCGGTCGTACGCGGCGAGTTGCTCGGCGACATCCAGGCCGGCGGCAGCGAAGGCAGCGCGAGCCAGCCCGGCGTGCGCCAGTTCGCACTCCACCTCGGCGATGCCGATGCCCGCGAGGAAGTTGCGGGCGAGCGTCAGCAGTTCACCGTCGGCGGTGGAAGCGGCGGCACCGAAGAACTCCACGCCGCACTGCCAGACCTCGCGGTCACCCTCGGGCGTGAAGCGGTAGACGGGCTGCACGTAGGAGAGGCGCTGCGCGCCGGGGGTGGTCTGGTCGCCGTACCAGCGCGCCACCGCCACGGTGGCGTCAGGACGGAGCACCACGCGCTCGCCGCTCCAGCCGTCCCAGTCCAGGAACGAATAGACGCGGTCGAGAGCACGCGGCGAGAGGGTACCCGCGGAGGTGTAGAGGTGCAGCGGCTCGATGGTCGGCATCCGCACTTCGCGGTAGCCGGCGGAGGCGGTCACATCCAGGAACGTGCGCTCTACGGCGCGGAAGCGCTGCATCTCCTCGGGGCCCAGGTCGCGCATGCCGTGGCTGCGCAGTCCACGATCAGGCACGGTGGCTTCCTCCAACTGGGCCGGGGGTTCAACTGGCATTCTACGTCCCTTCTCTGGACGTTCCCTCGAGGCTGCACGGCGCGGTGAGCGGGCTCACACGAAGAACGCCGCGTGGCTGGCGGGCCGTCGCGGCGTTGGCTCTGTCCGGATGCGGGGGGTTCCGGGAACGGAACGACCGAAGCGGATCAGCGCGCGCGCGACGGCGCCACATGGCCGTGGTGGCCGTGGTGCTCATGCGCGTGCGTCTGAATCGTGCGTTCCATCGTGCTGCCGAGGTTAGGCGGGGCGTCCGATGCGATCAACCGCGCGTGCGCATCGCGCGTCCGCATCGCCCGTACGGTCACGCCAGAGCCAGCAGGTGGACGTCACCGGCCACGCAGGTGCGCTCGCTGCCGTCGTCCAGGCGCACGCGCAGCGCGCCGGTGGTGTCCACGCCGGTGGCGACGCCCTGGAAGGCCTCCGCCGGCGCCTCGACGCGAACGCGGCGCCCGAGGGTCACTAGCCGCCCCGCCCACTCGTCCAGGAGTGCCTGGGGGACCTCGGACGCCTGCTCCAGCCGCCGCTCGAGCGCCGTGGACAGCGCCGCCAGCACCGCTTCCCGAGGTGGCGCGGGGCGGCCCGCCTGCTCGACGCTGGTCGCAATCGCCAGCACCTCGGGCGGCAGGCCCGCGGGCGTGCGGAGATTGAGCCCGATGCCGAGCATGACATCGCCCGCGGTACCGGGGCGCGCCTCCGCCAGCAGGCCGGCGATCTTGCGCCCGCCGTACAGCACATCGTTGGGCCACTTCAGTTCCGCCGTGAGCCCGGCGACCGCCTCCAGCGCATCCGCGACGGCGAGCGCCGCCGCCGCCGCCACCACGCCGGCGGAGGCGTGCGTGCGCAGGTGGAAAGTGACCCACAG
>JAQCKI010000013.1 GCA_027592645.1 Chloroflexota bacterium
GTTCGCGGCGGGCGTTGCGCCGTTCCGGGGCGGCTACCGCCCCACGCCAAAGCCCCCGCACGAGGGCCCACTGTCCCTGTGGGGGCCACCGGCCCTCCTCGCCGTTGCGGGACTCCTCGCCGGGCCGCTCGCGACGGGATGGCTCGGCAGCGCCCTCAAACCGGCCGTGGAGGCTGCGGCCGGCGCGCCCGTCAGCGTGTCAATCCACTTCTGGGGGGGCTTCGACCGAGTGCTCGCGATGAGCATCGTCGCGATCGGCGGGGGCGCGTTGATCGCGACCCGACACCGGTCACTGCCCTCGGTGCCGTGGGTGCCCTGGCGGTCAGAGCACGCCGTCGGAGGCGTGCTGAACGGCCTGGCGCGCGGCGCGGCGCGATTGACGAAGACCGTCCAGCATGACTCGCTCCCGGGCCACATCGGACTGGCGATGGTGCTCATCACCGTGCCACTCGCCTACTTCGGGATCGTCGTCGCGCTCGACACCCCGCTCCGCTTCCGGACGGATCCGCCTGCGTTCGCCGGCGTGGTCGTGATCATCGCCGGAGCGATCGCAGCGGCGAGTTCGAGTACGCGGCTGCGATCCGTTGCAGCGCTCGGTGCCACGGGATTTGGCATGACGTGGGTGTTCATGCGCTTCGGCGCCCCCGACCTTGCCATGACACAGGTACTGGTGGAGACGCTGACCGTGATCCTGTTCATTTTCGCGTTCCGGTTCCTGCCGGTCGCGCCGGAGCGCCCGTCACGGGGCCGCGCGATGACCTCAATCGTGATCGCGGTCATCGGCGGCGTGGCGATGACCGCGACGACGCTGGCGGCGGCGGGGACAGCGCGCCCGCAGGTGTTGCGCGAGTTCTTCGAGGTCGCCAGCGTGCCCGACGCGAAGGGCCGCAACGTGGTGAACACGATCCTGGTGGACTTCCGCGCGCTGGACACGATGGGCGAGATCACCGTGCTGGCGGTCGCCGCGCTCGGCATCCTGGCACTGCTGCGCCTCGCCGGGCGGCCCGCCGAGTCGTTCTGGGACGCCAGTTCCGCCGGCGGCGTGCTGCGCGCGGCGGTGCGTGCGACGTTCCCGGTGCTCCTGTTGTTCTCGATCTTCCTGTTCTGGCGTGGTCACGATCACCCGGGCGGCGGCTTCGTCGCGGGCCCCACCGCCGCCGCCGCCGTTGCGCTCTACGCCATCGCCTACGACGCCCCGACGGCGCGGCGCCTGCTGCGAGTCCCGGCGCCGACGCTGATCACGGCGGGCCTGTTGGTCGCGTTCGGAAGCGCGACGCTGCCATTGTTCGCGGGCGATGCAGTGTTCACCGGGATGTGGTGGTACGCCTCGCTCGGTCTCGTCCAGGAGGTGAAAGTCGGGACGCCACTGTTCTTCGACTTCGGGGTGCTGCTCGTAGTGCTGGGCGTCGCGTCCACGCTGGCGACCGCGTTGCTGGAGGAGCGGTGATGGAAGGACCGCTCGCGATCGCCATCGGTGTGCTGTTTGGGTGCGCGGTCTACCTGCTGCTGCAGCGTTCGCGCGGCCAGGCGATCATCGGTCTGGCGCTGCTCTCGAGCGCCGCGAACCTGTTCATCTTTGTCGCTGCCGGCGTCGGCAACGGCCTCGCACCGCTGGTACACGCCGGTGAATATCTGCCGCCCGAGGGCGCAGCAGACCCGGTTCCGCAGGCGCTCGTGCTGACGGCGATCGTGATTGGCTTCGGGCTGCTCGCGTTCTTCATCACGCTCTCCTATCGCGTGTATCGCATCACCGGCTCGGACGACCTCGATGCGCTCGCGGATGAGGACGGCCCCCAGTGACCGCCACATGGCTGCTCCTGGCCATTGGCGGGCCGATGATCGCGGGCACGGTGGCGATCCCGTTCCTGCAACAGCACCGCGTGCAGGTGGCCGCCGGTGTGGCGGGAGCGGTGCTGCAGGCGGTGGCCGCGATCATGCTCGTGCGCCAGGTCGCGACACACGGCACGGTGGTAGTGCAGTCCGGCGGCTGGCCCGCGCCGTTCGGGATCTCGCTGGTTGCGGATCATTTCGCAGCGTTGGTGCTGCTAGCGGGCGCGATCGCTGCCCTCGCCGCGATCGCCTTCGCCACGATGAACGTGGAGGAAGACCGGAGCCGCCACGGCTACTTCGTCTTCTCCAACGTCCTACTGGGCGCGGTCGCCGCGGCGTTCCTGACGGGCGACCTGTTCAACCTCTATGTCTCGTTCGAGGTGATGCTGATCGCCTCGTTCGTGCTGCTATCGCTGGGGCACGCACGCCGCCAGGCGCGCGGCGCGGCGGTGTACGTCACGCTGAACCTGATCGCGTCCGCCACGTTCCTCACCGGCGCGGGGCTGGCGTACGCCCTCACCGGCACGCTGAACTTTGCCGATCTCGCCGAGCGCCTGCCGCTGCTGGAACACCGCGAGCAGAGCCTGGCGCTGGCGCTGCTGCTGCTGGCGGCGTTCGTGACGAAGTCGGCCGCGTTCCCGTTTGCGGCGTGGCTGCCAGCCTCGTACCACACGCCCGCCTCGGACGTGTCGGCGCTGTTCTCCGGCCTGCTCACGAAGGTCGGCGTATACGCCGTGGCGCGCACGGTGACACTGCTGTTCCCGCACGAGCCAGTGGTGCAGCAGGTGGTGCTGTTCCTGGCGGGCCTCACAATGATCGTCGGGGTGCTGGGAGCGCTCGCGCAGTACGAGATCCGCCGCCTGCTCGCGTTCCACATCTCCAGCCAGGTGGGGTACATGCTGATGGGCATTGGCCTGATGAGCCCGCTGGCCCTGGCCGGTGCGACGTTCTACATGATGCAGCACATGATCACCAAGACCTCGCTGTTCCTCGTCTCCGGGTTCATCGAGCGGGGCGCGGGAAGCGGCTGGTTGCCGCGCATCGGTGGTCTCTACCGGCGCGACCCGGCCACGTCCGCCGTATTCCTGGTGGCCGCACTGTCACTGGCGGGCATCCCGCCCTTCGCCGGCTTCGTGGCGAAGTTCACGCTGGCGCGCGCCGGCGTGGAGATGGATGCGTGGCTGATCGTGGGCGTATCGCTGGCCGTGAGCCTGCTCACGTTGCTTTCGATGGTCAAGATCTGGGTGGACGCGTTCTGGGCGGCCGAGCCCGCCGAGTTCAGATGGCACGCCCCACCGAGGCGGCTCCTGATGCCCGCGGCCGCCCTGGCCGTGATCAGCGCCAGCATGGGCATCTTCGGCGCGCCGCTCGTAGAACTCGCGCTGACGGCCGGCGAGGAACTCGCCACGCCGGGCACCTACATCGATGCGGTGCTGGGAAGCAGGGCGGGCACATGAACAACGCCGCCATTGCCAATGTGCTGCTGGCCCTCGTCTGGACGGCGATCACCGGCAGTTTCACCCTTCCGAACTTTGTCCTCGGGCTGGTGGCCGCGTTCGCTGCGCTTGCGCTGGTGCAGACCGTGCCGGGCATTCCGGCTTACTCCCGCAAGACGCTGGCGATCACGTCGTTGGGCCTCTTCTTCATCGGAGACGTGCTGCGCGCGAACTTCCGCGTCACACGCGACCTCATCAGCGCCGGGACGATCGAGCCCGCGCTGCTGGTGGTCCCGACCGATGCGAAGACCGACCTGGAGATGACGCTGCTGGTGACGCTGGTCACCGTGACGCCCGGTACGACGGTGATCGATGTCCACTCGGACGGCAGCCTGCTGGTCCACTTTACGAACCTGCCGCCCGGCGGCGCGGACGCCGCGCGGCAGGACATCCGCGACGGCCTGGAGCGCCGCGTGCTGGACGCGATCCGATGATCGGAGACGCCGCCTTCGCCGTCCGCACGGTCGCGGAGATCATCATCGTGATCTCGCTGCTCCTGTCGCTGCTGTTCCTGTGGGTGGCGAAGTCGCTGCTCGACCGGGTGATCGCGCTGGAGGTGATCGCGGCGGTCACGGTCGCAGGCGCGGCGATGCTCGCGATCACCGATGGCGACCCGGCGATGCTGGACGTGGCACTGGCCGTTGCGCTGGTGTCATTCACCGGCACCGTGGCGTTCGCCTCCTTCGTGGAGCGGAGGCGGCCCGATGATTGAGCTGATCGCCGCCACGGTCGCGCTCGTGGGGTCGCTGTTCCTGCTACTGGCAGCGGTGGCGCTCTTCCGCATGCCGGACTCCTACGGCCGACTCTCGGCGACCGGGAAGGCGGTCACGCTCGGTGCCGCCGTGGTACTGGCGGCGACGGCGATCGCGACGCGCCAGGACGGCATGGCGGCGCGCGCTGCTGCTGGCATCGCGTTCTTCCTGCTCACGGCACCGATCAGCGGATATGTGCTGGGCCGGGCCGCCTGGCGTTCCGGCACGCCTCCGGTGGTGACGGTGATGGAGGAGTTCCCCGGCGAGCCGGACGAACCGGTCAGCGAAGGGCCGGAAGACGGCACGCCACGTTATTGATCGCGTTGGTTGCCCGGGCACACCCCCCTCCCTACGATCACTGTCCGGCCTGGAGGGGTCGCATAGTGGTCTAGTGCGGGCGCCTGCTAAGCGCTTGTCTCGGGTTTCCGGGACCGAGGGTTCGAATCCCTCCCCCTCCGCCACCGGTCGCACGCGGGATTCGCCCGCAGCAGGGAGCCTGTTCGTGTCCACCTTCCACATCTGGACGCTCGGTTGCCAGATGAACCAGGCCGATTCGCTCAAACTCGCCGCCGGCATGGAGCGGCTGGGCTATCGCGCCGTGGACGAGGACACGGACGCGGACGTCGTGGTGATCAACACGTGCTCCGTGCGGCAACACGCCGAGGATCGCGCGTACTCCCGCCTCGGCGTGCTGAACAAGCGCCGCACGCAGGGCGCGCAGCAGAAGATCGTGGTGATGGGCTGCATGGTCGGCCCGAAGACGGACGAGCTCCGCAAGCGCTTCCCCTACGTGGACGTGTGGGCACGGCCCCAGCAGTTCGATGGCATCCTGGGGATGGCCGCGGACGCACGCGACGTGTCCGAGGGCGAACTCGGCGTGCTGATCCAGGGCGGGATGCGCAACACGTACGGCCTGCCGTCCGGCCCCACCGCTTACGTCCCCGTCATCCACGGTTGCGACAAGTTCTGCACATACTGCATCGTGCCGCTGCGCCGCGGGCGCGAGGAGTCGCGGCCGGCCGCGGACATCCTCGACGAGGTGCGCTTCCTCGCCGCCCACGGCGTGCGCGAGGTGACCCTGCTCGGCCAGACCGTGGAGGCGTATGGCCACGATCTGCCCGACCGCCCCGACCTGGCGACGCTGTTCGAGGGCATCGATACGATCGATGGCATCGCGCGGGTGCGCTTCCTGACGTCCTACCCGAAGGACATGACCGACCGCATCATCGACGCTGTGGCGGACCAGCCGAAGGTGTGCGAGTACTTCAACATCCCGGTGCAGTCCGGCTCGGAATCGATGCTGGCGCGGATGCGGCGCGGCTATACGGTCGCGGACTTCGAGGATCGCGTCGCGCGGATCCGCTCGCGGATGCCGGACGCGGCGATCGTCACAGACGTGATCGTCGGATGTCCCGGGGAGACCGAAGCAGAGTTCCAGGACACGATTGACCTGCTCCGTCGCATCCAGTTCGATACCGTCCACGTTGCGGCGTACTCCCCGCGCCCGGGCACCTTCGCCTCGCGCAACCTGCCGGACGATGTGCCGCTGGAGGTGAAGAAGGAGCGCCTGCAGGTGGTGGAGACGATCCACCGCGAGTCCTCCGACCGCATCAACCAGGCGCTGCTCGGCCGCACTGTGCAGGTGCTGGTGGAGCGCGAGGAAGTAGGCCGCGCGAGCGGCCGCACCCGTCGTGGACAGATCGTCCACTTCGATGGCACGGGCAACCTCGGCGGGATCGTCGATGTCACGATCTCGCAGGTGACGGCGTGGTCGCTTCAGGGACACCTGGCCGGCGACCTCGCGCTGTCCGTCCTCTAACCGTCCGACCGAGAACAGCGCACGCGGCTACCCTCGATCCCATGACCAACAGCACCGGCCCGCGCAACCCGGATGCCGCGCCTGTCGTGGCGACGATCCTCGTGATCTTCGGGATCGTTGCGGGGCGCCTCCAGGTCCTGCTCGTCCACCGCTCCGCGGAACCGGAACGCGACCGCTGGGCGCTGCCGGGCGGGCGCTGGCGGGGCGACGAGTCGCTGGAGGGTGCCGCCCACCGCAACCTGGTGCGTGAGACGGGTGTCTCCGATCTCTACCTGGAGCAGTTGTTCACCACCTCCGGCCTGGACCCACAGCACCCCTCGGTCGCCGTCGCCTACTTCGCGCTGGTCGAGGAGAGCAAGGTGCGCCTGCGCGAGGAGGAGGCCTGGCTGCCGGCGTGGCACCCGGTGGACGACCTCCCGGCGCTCGCCTTCGACAACAACCGCGTGATCGAGCAGGCCGTCCGCCGCGTAGGCGCGAAGCTGGACTACACCAACATCGCGTACGGGCTCCTGCCCGAGGAGTTCACGCTGCGCCAACTCCAGACGGCGTACGAGGCGGTGCTCCGCGAACCCCTCGACCGCCGGAACTTCCGCAAGCGCATGATCTCCACCGGCCTGATCGAGGCCGCGGGCGGCTCCCGCCGCGAAGGCGCGCACCGCCCGGCGACCCTCTACCGCTTCGTGAGCCGGGAGCCAGTCTTCCTGTAACCACGTCTGCTGGTATACCTCCGACATCTGGTAGGCTTTACTAATTCACCAGATCGGAGCCGACATGGGTGCCAGTACCTCGAACCGGATCACCATCGACCCCCAGGGACGCATCGTCATCCCGGCGGAGGTCCGCAAAGCGCGCGGCTGGAAGCCGGGCGACCGGATGGTTGTGGTGGAGATAGACGGCCTGCTCACGATTCTGACGGCTGAAGAGGCCGGTCGCCGCGCCCAGGAGATCGTGATGCGCTACGTCCCGGCCGGTGTCAGCCTCGTAGACGAACTCCTCAAAGAGCGGCGCGAAGCGGCGGCACGGGGCGACTAGTGCCCGCGTTCGTCCTGGATTCGTCCGCTGTCATCGCCTACCTGCATCGCGAGCCAGGATGGGAGGTAGCCGAGGAGTATGTCTTCGGTGACAGCGTAGTCAGCGCGGTCAATCTCGCGGAGATCATCACGAAACTACTCGCGCGCGGCACATCGGAAGCAGACATCCGTGTGGCCTTCGCCTTCGTGACGCTGACATCAACCGCCCTCACCGATGAGATTGCGTTCGAGGCCGGTCGGATCCACGCGGCGACGAGGCACCTCGGGTTGTCGATGGCGGACGCGGCCTGCGTGGCCACGGCGCGGGCGCTCGGAGCGACCGCGGTCACGGCCGACCGCACGTGGGCGGACCTGCCCGACGAGGTGCGGATCATCCGCTAGACTCGCCCGATGCCCCACGACCTCACGTTTGGTGTCCTGCCCGGCGGTAGCAGCCCGGCCGAGTTCCTTGCCGCCGCCCAGACGGCGGAGGCGCTCGGCTACGACTCCGTCTGGGTGGGCGACCACGTCCTCTGGCCGTCCTTCTGGCCATCTCCCCTCACGATGCTGGCCGCGGCGAGCGCGGTGACGGAGCGGGTGGGCCTCGGGACGGGCGTACTGCTCGCGGCGCTCCGCCGGCCGGCTGCGCTCGCCAAGGAGACCGCCACCCTGCAGTGGATGTCCGGCGGGCGCTTCCGCCTCGGTGTCGGGGCGGGGGGCGAGTACCCGAAGGAGTTCGAGGCCTCCGGGGTGCCGCTGGCAGAGCGCGGGCGCTACCTCGACGACACGCTCGAGGCGCTGACCGCGCTCTGGTCCGGGGAGCCCGCCTCCCTGCACAACCGTCAGATCGATGTCGACGATGCCACGCTCGACCTCGTGCCGGAGCCGCGCATCCCCGTGTGGGTGGGTGGGCGCGCCCCGGCGGCGCAGCGTCGTGCCGCACAGTATGGCGACGCGTGGATGCCGTTCGTGATCACACCCGAGCGATTCGCCGAGGGCTGGGCGAACGTGCGCACCCGCGCCGAGGCGCTGGGACGCGACCCGGACGCGCTTGTGCCGGCGTTGCAGTTGTGGGGCCAGTTCGATGACGATCTCGCCGAGGCGCTCCCGACGATTGCCGCGCGGATCGAGGCGACGTACCGCGTCCCCTTCGATCGCTTCGAGCGGTACACGGTGTATGGCGATGCGGAGATGTGGGCGGCACGCCTCGGTGAGTTCATGGACGCTGGCGTGCGGCACTTCAACTTCGTCTTCGCCGGCGGGGACCGATTGATGCAACTGACGCGGGTCGCGACCGATGTGATCCCGCGACTCCAGGCGATCGACAGGGGAGGCGCATGACCCATACCGGTTCGACCACTCGACCGTTGGGAATGCGGATTCTGCCCAGGCGCTACTACTACGGATGGAACATCGCCGTCGCCGCTGCCGTGATGGGGATGGTGACCGCGGGCGTCGGCTACTACGGCCTGGCGGTCTTCTTGAAGCCACTGCAGGAGGAGCACGGCTGGTCCAATGCCGCCGTGTCCGGCGCCACCTCGATCTACTTCGTGATGACGGGCGTCTGGACGGCCTTCATTGGTCCTCAGATCAACAAGTACGGCCCGAAGCGATTCCAGCTGATCGGCTTCACCTTGATCGGCCTGACGGCCGCATCAGTGCGGCTACGTCACCGCCCTCTGGCAGCTGTACGCGGTCTACATCACGCTGGCGCTCGGTTCCGGATTCGCCTCCGGCGTGGCGATCAACGCGATCATGTCGCGCTGGTTCGTGCGACGTCGAGCGCGCGCGATGAGCGTCTCTTCCACGGGGGTCTCGTGGGGTGGCGTGATCCTCGCGCCGCTGGGCGCCGTCCTCGTGGAGCGCGGCGGCCTGGCACTGGCGACGCCGGTGCTCGGCGCGCTGGTGCTGATCGTGACGCTGCCGATCGTGCTCGGCGTGCTGGTCTTCGACCCGCGCAACGTGGGGCTGTTGCCCGATGGCGACAAGACCGAGGAGGAGGCGCGCGCGAAGACGCCGCAGAACTCCGCGCTCGGCGAGGCGACTCAGCGGCGGCGGTGGACGCTGAAGCAGGCGATGTCCACGCTGCCGTTCTGGGCGATCATCATCGCCTTCTCGCTGGTGCTCATGGCGCAGACCGGCTTCGTGATCCACCAGATCGCATTCCTGGAGGAACGCCTCGGCTCGCAGAGCGCGGCGGCGCGGGCGCTCTCGATCACGGCGCTCGGCAGCATCGTTGCGCGCCTGGCCATGGGCATGGTGGCGGACCAGATGGACAAGTGCTGGCTGACGGCCGGCGTGTTCGTGGTGCAGGCGGTCGCGGTGCTGCTCGTGCTGCGCGTCGAGGGCGCGTGGTCCACGTCCTTCTTCATCCTGCTGTTCGGGATGACCATCGGGAACGTCTACATGCTGCAGTCGCTGCTGGTGAGCGAGATCTACGGCGTGGTCTCGTTTGGCGCCGTCTTCGGGATCATCAGCATGAGCGGGCAGATGGCGTCCGATTTCGGGCCGTTCGTCATCGGACTGTTGGATGACCGCACGGGCTCATACACGACGTCGTTCACGATCACCGCGACCGCCACACTGATCGCCGCCGTGGTGGTGCTGCTCGCGCGGCCGCTTCCACCGCCCCCACTGACCGAGGAGACCGCGAGCGCCTGACGTGCGTTGACACCCCCGGGGGGTAAGCGTAAGGTGAACACGAACCAGTTTGCGTAACAAGTACGCAAACTCACTTGCCCCGCACCGGCCCCCATTGACCGGCGCGGGCACCGACCGCCGAGGTGGCACATGGCACCGACCAATCCCATCACCCTCACCGCCGAGCGCTACCCGATCGCGCAACTCCAGTGCGAGACGGACACGGGGATCGAGACGATCCCGCTCAGCCAGGAAGTCGCCTTCGGCTCATGGCAGCCGGACATTCCGGCCGCGTACATGGATCTGGGTTCGGACGAACTGACGCGCCGCATCCACGCCGCCCGCGCGACGCTGGGCGACCGCGTCGTGATCCTCGGCCACCACTACCAGCGCGAGGACATCATCGCCTTCGCGGACGAACGCGGGGACTCCTTCCAACTGGCGCAGTACGCCGCGAACCGGGGTGAGTCGGAGTACATCGTGTTCTGTGGCGTGCACTTCATGGCGGAGGCGGCGGACGTGCTCCGCGCTCCGCACCAGCAGGTGATCCTGCCGAACATGGCCGCCGGCTGCTCGATGGCGGACATGGCCTCCGAGCCGGATGTGCATCGCGCCTGGGCCGAACTCAAGGAGTTCTACGGCTCCACGGATGACATCATCCCCGTCACGTACATGAACTCCGCGGCCAGCCTGAAGGCGTTCTGTGGCGCCAACGGGGGCGTCGTCTGCACCTCCTCCAACGCGACGAAGGTGCTGGACTGGGCGTTCGAGCGCGGCAAGCGCGTCTTCTTCTTCCCTGACCAGCACCTGGGCCGCAACACCGGCCACGCCATGGGCATCACGCTGGACGAAATGGTGCTGTGGAACTGGCGCACGCCCGCCGGCAACCTGGGCGGCGCCACTCCGGAGGCGCTGGAGCGCGCTCGCGTCATCCTCTGGCAGGGCCACTGCTCCGTGCACCAGCGGTTCACCGTCCAGCAGATCGAGCAGGCCCGTGTGGCCAACCCGGACGTGAAGATCGTCGTCCACCCGGAGTGCCGGTACGACGTGGTGCAGGCGGCGGACGCCAACGGCTCCACCGGCTACATCGTGAAGTACATCCAGGACGCCCCGGCTGGCTCCGTGATCGGCGTGGGCACCGAGATCAACCTGGTCTCCCGCCTGGCGAAGGAGCACCCGGACAAGACGATCTTCTGCCTGGACCCGGTGGTCTGCCCGTGCAGCACCATGTACCGCGTCCACCCGGCCTACCTGGCCTGGGTGATGGAGGAACTCGTCGCCGGTCGCGTCGTGAACCGCCTCGAAGTCCCCGAGCACCACCGCCGCGACGCCAAGGTCGCGCTCGATCGGATGCTTGCGCTGAAGTAGGCGACGGCGCCCGCACTCACCCTGTCCGGCTGGCCGAGGACCATCGATGCCTGAGTTCCGCTTCGAGGGGCGCTATCCCCTCCGTCACACGGACGCCTTCGGTGGGACCCCGTTCGTCCACGGTGGCGTGCTTCTCGCGCTCACCGAGATCGCGCTCGACGCCTACGACCGTGAGGCCGGCGTTCCGAGCCACCGCGAGGTGCTGCGCTTCCAGGCATCGTCCGAGGTGCGCTACCTGTCGCCGCTGCGCTGGGACGACGCCGCCATCGTACGGCTGCGCTGCGCCGAGGTGCGCCCGGGCCGCCTGCGCTTCGAGTGCGAAGTGGCCGCCGCGAGCGACGGGCGCGCAGTCGCGCGATTCACGCACCGCTATGTCTACGTGAACGCCCAGAATGGACGCCCCGAGACCCCCGCCGACTGGCAGGCGATCGTGCGCGCGATCCGCTCGTTCGAGCCGGCTGTCGAGGTGCTCGACGAGGACGCCGCTCGGGCCCAGCGACCGTGACGAGCCGTGCCGATTACGACCTGATCGTGGTGGGGTCTGGCATCGCCGGGCTATATGCGGCGATCCAGGCGAAGGAGGAGGGCGCGCGCGTCCTTGTCGTCACCAAGGCCGGCATCGGCGAAGCGAGCACCCGGTACGCCCAGGGCGGCATCGCCGCCGCCGTGGGCGAGGGCGACTCGCCCGAGGAACACCTGCAGGACACGCTGGAGGCCGGCGCCGGCCTCGTTGACGAAGAGGCGGCACGCATCCTGGTGTACGAGGCCGCCGACCGGATCGCCGACCTCGTGCGGTACGGGGTGCAGTTCGACTCCTCGAACGGCGAGGTGTCACTTGGGCGGGAGGCGGCGCACTCGCGCTCGCGCATCCTGCACGCCCGAGGCGATGCGACCGGGCTGGAGATCGAGCTCTCGCTCTCATCGCTCGCGCAGCGCGAGGTGGTGATCCTCGAACACACGCTCGCGGACCGGCTGCTGGTCGAAGGCGGGCGCATCGCGGGGGTGGAGGTGTTCACGCGCACCACCGGCGAGCACCGCATCTACACGGCGGGCACGGTGGTGCTCGCCACCGGCGGCGCCGGCCAGATGTACCGCACCACCACGAATCCGCTGATCTCCACCGGCGACGGCGTCGCAATCGCCTACGAGGCAGGCGCCGAGGTGCTGGACATGGAGTTCACGCAATTCCACCCGACGGCGCTGGTGATCCCGGGCCAGCCGGTCTTCCTGATCTCCGAGGCGGTCCGGGGCGAAGGCGCCCTCCTATTCAACACCCGCGGCGAACGCTTCATGACGAAGTACGACCCCACTCGTGCCGAACTGGCGCCGCGCGACGTGGTCGCTCGCGCCGCGGTGCGCGAGATGGCGGAGACGGGCGCAGCGCACGTGCTGCTGGACATCACCGACCGCGACGACGCATGGCTGGCGGCACGCTTCCCGCAGATCTACGCGAAGTGCCTGGAGGCCGGCCTGGACATGGCGCGCGACCGCGTGCCCGTCTCGCCCGCCGCGCATTACACGATGGGTGGCGTCCGCACGAACACCTGGGGCGAGACCACCCTCCCCGGCCTCTTCGTGGTCGGCGAGGCGGCCTGTACCGGCGTGCACGGTGCCAACCGGCTGGCGAGCAACTCACTGCTGGAGACCGTGGTTTTCGCTCACCGCGCCGTGGAGCGCCTGCTGCACCCGCCCAGCCCGGTGCCACCACCGCCCGAGCCCGCCACCAACGCCATCGACCTCGCCCCGCTGGATCCGGACGGGCACGTCCCCACGGCGGCGGAAGTGAAGGAACTGATGTGGCAGGACGTGGGCATCGTGCGCAGCGGTGAGAGCCTGCAGCGCGCATCCTCCACGCTCCGCCGCTGGGCCGCCTCGATCCCGCGACCGGCCGACCGCGATGGGTACGAGTTGCGCTCGATCGTCACGTGCGCTCGACTGGCCTCGGAGGCTGCGCTGCTTCGCGAGGAGTCGCGCGGCGCGCACTACCGCACCGACTTCCCCGAGCCGCTCGATGACTGGCGGCGGCACATCGTGTTCCGCAAGGACGCCGCAGGAGGCACCGCATGACCGACCCGACCACCCACCATCCCGCCACGGAGACGGTCGCGGAGATCGTCGCGCTGGCGCTCGCCGAAGACCGTGTGGCGTTCGACGTGACCACGCGCGCGACCGTGCCGGCCGATCAGCCGGGCGAGGCGACGCTGCTCTACAAGCAGTCGGGCGTGGTGTGCGGCCTGGTGGTGTTCGCGGAGGCGTTCGCGCAGGTCTCCCCGGACGTGGAGGTGGAACTGCTGGTCGATGAGGGCCAGTGGGTGAAGGCGGGCACCACCGCCGCGGAGATCAGCGGGCCGCTGGCCGCCATCCTCTCCGCCGAGCGCGTGGCGTTGAACCTGCTACAGCGGATGTCGGGCATCGCCACGCTGACGCAGGAATACGTCGACAAGGCGAATGACGGTGGCGAGGCGCGCGTGGTGGACACGCGCAAGACCACGCCCGGCCTGCGCGCGCTCGAGCGCTACGCGGTGCGCATCGGCGGAGCGCACAACCATCGCAACACGCTGGAGGACGGCGTCCTGATCAAAGACAACCACCTGGCCGCCGCCGCCGCGCGCGGGGTGGACATCGCCGCCCTCATCGCGGAGGTGCGCGAACGTGTGCCTCATACGCTGCGGATCGAGGTCGAGGTCACGTCCGAGGAGATGGCGCGCGACGCGCTCCGCGGCGGCGCGGACGTGGTGATGCTGGACAACATGCCACCCGACGCGATGGCGGCCGTGGTCTCCGAGACACGATCCAACCCCGCCTACGCACGCGTGCTGTTCGAGGCTTCCGGTGGGATCACGCTGGACACGATCAAGCAGGTCTCCGCGACCGGCGTCGACCTGATCTCGTGCGGCGCGCTGACGCACTCGGCGCCGGCGCTGGACATCTCGCTGGATGTGCGGCCCGCATGAACCAGGTGATCCTGCTCTCTGGCCCTCCCGGCTCAGGGAAGTCATCGGTCGCGGAGGCGCTCTGCGAGCGCTTCGACCGGATGATCCACATCGAAGTGGACGACCTGCGCCACTGGGTGAAGGCGGGCTACCGCCGCCCGTGGGACGGCGATCAGCAAGCAGCGGAGCAAATCGAACTCGCCGCCCGCAACGCCTCGGCGATCGCACGCGAGAGCATCGCCATGCGCTACGCGGTCGTGATCACGGACGTGGTGCTGGGCGCGGCCATCGAGCACTATCGGGCCGCGTTGCAGGACATCGGCGTACCGGTGCACCTCGTCACATTGCTACCGGGCATCGAGGAGACGCAGCGACGCGACGCTCTGCGCGACCACTCGATCCCCGAGCGGGCGCGCGAAGTGCACGAGGAGATTGCGGCCGCGATCCGCGCCGGCACCATGCCCGGTGCCATCCTCGACACTACCGGGGATGCGGACGCCTGGGTCACCGGCGACCGCGTGCAGGACGTGGTCTCGCGGGGCCTCGCCGTCTTCATCTAACCTTGTGTTCCGTTCGCACTGAGCCTGTCGAAGTGCCGCCTCAATCCAATCACGATCCGATGAGCCGCCGGCCCGGGCGGAGGCCGCCCGAGTGCAGACGCCGCGAGGCCTCATCGCGAGGCGGTCGGACGGCGGGGGCGGTTCGACAGGCTCACCGCGAGCGGAACGGAACAGGCCATGAGAGCGATGAGGCCGCCCGTGGGGGCGGCCTCGTTGGTGTCGTCTGACGGGTGCGCCTAGCGCTTCGCGAGCGGGACGAACGGGCGATCCGGTGCGCCGGTGTAGACCTGCGCGGGCCGGAAGAGGCGGTTCCCGGAGTCCCACTGCTCACGCATGTTCACCATCCACCCTGCCATGCGGGAGGCGGCGAATGCGGGCATAAAGAAGTCGATCGGGACGCCGATGGCGAAGACGCAGCCGGAGAACAGGTCCACGTTCGGGAAGAGACCGCGGTCGCCGAGGCGGTCCGTGGCAACCTTCTCCACCGTAAGCGCGATCTGGTAGAGGTCGTGCTCCTTCGTGCCGGCCTTGACGACCTCGGCGGCGAGTACCTGGATCACCTTCGAGCGCGGGTCCTTGACGTGGTACACGCGGTGACCGAAGCCCGGGATCTTGTACTTGTCGTCCAGCAGCCGCTCCACCTTCGCCTCGGCACCACCGGGGTCGCCGATGTCCAGGAACAGGCGCAGCGAGTGCTCGTTGGCGCCGCCGTGGGCGGGCCCGGAGAGCGCGCCGATGGCGGCGGAGGCTACCGCCTCCGGCTCAGCCTTCGTCGAGGTCACCACGCGGGTGGTGAAGGTGGAGGCGTTCCCGGCGGAGTGGTCCGCCTGCAGGATCAGCAGCGCCTGCATCACGCGCAGGTGCTCCGGCGACGGCGTCTTGCCGGTGATCATGCGGAGCATCATCTCCGCGTGCGACTCGCCCGGCTTCGGCCCGGTGTACGGACGGCCGGCCGCCGCCTCCGCAATCACGCCCACGAGGTGGCCAGTCTTCGCAATCAGCGAGATGCCACGCTTGGTGGCGGTCTCCACTTTCAGTTCGAAGTTATTATCCCGCGGCCCTAGCGCAGCCACGGCTGCCTGCAGAGCGAACATCGGGTGGGTGAGGGTGGCGGCGCTGCGGGCGAACTGAACCTGCTCGGGCGTCAGTGCGCGCTCGGTCTCCAGTTCGCGGGTGATCTCCTGCACACGGGCGGCGTTCGGCAGTTCGCCGTCGTAGAGCAGCGCCACGATCTCTTCGAAGGTCACACCCGGCTGGGTCAACTCCTCGATCGAGTATCCGCGGTAGGTCAGCCGGCCGGCCTGGCCGTTGACCAATGAGAGCGCGGATTCAGCAATGGGAACGCCTTCCAGGCCGGGTACCAGCTTGGGGGTGTCCGTCGTCATCGTTTCGTCCCATCTTGTGCTCCACGGCATCTGGCATACAGCCACCCCGTGGACCCCTCGGGGTCATCGACGAATTCGGCCCGGCTGCGGCCACCGCGGAAGGCGGGGGAGCCGGTGTGGGCCAAGGCCTCGGGAAGCATAGCATCCTCGCAATAGCCTATTGAGAAGGCGATGTAAGCGCCCTGCTAGGCGGATCCTCCGCCCTTTGTGATATTCGCCGTCACGAAGTCCATCAACAGGTCGTAGACCTCGTCTGTGTGCTCACGGAGGCTGTGGGTGCCGCCCGGCAGGATGACCAGACGCTTGGGATCCACGGCCCGCTCGAAGACATCCTCGGACGCGGCCTTGTCCAGCACCTCGTCCCGGGAGCCGTGGATCAGCAGCAGGGGCTTGCCCAGCTGCTCGACCTCGAACGTCCCGAAGCGCTGCGTGGACATCGAGCAGACGGCCGTAGCCATCGCGGACATCTCGCCCGCCTTGATCGCGACCGCACCGCCGAAGGAGTGGCCCACCATGACTACCTGCTGCGCGCCGATGCCCTTGAGGAACGAGCAGGCCGCGAGCGCGTCGGCCAGGCATTCTTCCCACTCGCCAGCCTCGCGATATCGGACGCGCACAGAGGAGATCCCGCGCGGCACGAGCATGTGGCCGACGCGGACGTAGATGCCCTCCGCCGGACCGGTGCTGCCGCCGCCGGCACCACCGAGGAACACCGCGACGCCCGTGCTGCCCTCGGCCACGGTCATGTCGAGTGTGATGTTGCCACGGGTGGTGTCGAGCTCGACTTCGACTTCACCCTCGGCGTCCGGAGACTGCCGCGCGCGGACACCTTTGATGGAGAGCGTGACGTCTTCAGCTTCGCCTTCGCCATCAGAACCGCCGTCACCATCGCCGGGACCGCGGTCGCCGGGAGGCCGGCCGGAACCGTTCTCATCGCGTCTGGGGAGGCCGAAGCGGGAAGGTCCGTTTGTCATGGCCGCGGAGCGTAGCAGACCGTCCCGCGCGCGTCTCCGGGGGAATCCCCGTAACGCTATCCGCGCGCCGGCGGTGCCTGCCGGTGCCAGTCCGTGACCTGCTCCCACCCGTGCGCGGCACCCAGCAGCGTGGACTCCTCGAACATGCGGCCGATGAGTTGCATCCCGACCGGGAGCCCGTCTGAGAAGCCGCACGGGAGGCTGATGCCGGGGTTCCCCGCGATGTTGACGGGGATGGTGTAGAGGTCGTTCAGGTACATCGCCATCGGGTCGTCGAGTTTCTCGGCCAGGCGGAAGGCGACGTTGGGGCTGGTGGGCGTGAGGATCACATCCACCTCGTTCAGCGCCGCATCGAACTCCCGCTTGATCAGCGTGCGCACCTTCTGCGCCTTCAGGTAATAGGCGTCGTAGTAGCCGGCCGAGAGCGCGTAGGTGCCGAGCATGATCCGGCGCTTCACCTCGGCCCCGAAGCCGCGACCCCGCGTCTCCGACATCTCCTCCTCGGCGTTGCGGCCATCGCCGTAGGAGTAGCCGTACTTCACGCCGTCGTACCGCGCGAGGTTCGCGGAGGCCTCGGACGGGGCGATGATGTAGTAGACGGTGAGGCCGGCCTGCGCGGTCGGCAGCGTGATGTTGCGGTTGATCACCGCGCCATTTGCGGCGAGCACGTTGATGGAGCGCTCCATCGCCTCACGGACCCCGTCCTCCAGCCCCTCGCCGAAGAAGTCCGCGGGGACGCCCACGCGGAGCCCGTCCAGGCCACGAGCGAAACGCTCGGTGTAGTCGGGCACCGGCAGCGGCGCGCTCGTCGCGTCCAGCGGGTCGTGCCCGGCGATCACGCCGAGGAGCGCCGCCGCGTCCTCCGCGTCCCGTGCGAACGGTCCGACCTGATCCAGCGACGAGGCGAACGCGACCACGCCCCAGCGGGAGACGCGGCCATAGGTCGTCTTCAGGCCCAGGATGCCGCACAGCGCGGCGGGCTGCCGGATGCTGCCGCCGGTGTCCGTGCCGAGCGAGATCGGGACCCCTCGGGCCGCCACGGTGGCCGCGGAGCCGCCGGAGGAGCCGCCGGGCACGCGGTCGAGGTCCCACGGGTTCCTGGTGGGGCCGAACGCAGAGTGCTCCGTGGACGAGCCCATCGCGAACTCATCGAGGTTGGTCTTGCCGATGGTGACGGCACCGGCGGCGTTGAGCCGCTGCACCACCGTGCAGTCGTAGGGTGGCACGAACGTCTCGAGCATCTTCGACGCGGCGGTGGTGCGGACGCCCTTCGTCCCCAGGAGGTCCTTCACGCCGACCGGGATGCCGGTCAGCGGGCCGGCACCGCCGGCCTTCAGGGCCGCATCGGCCGCGTCCGCCTGACGGAGCGCCAGTTCGTCCGTGACGGTGATGTAGGCGTTGAGTGACGGCTCCTGGGCGCGCACGCGCACCAGCGTCGCCTCCGCCAGAGCGCGGGCCGTGTACTCGCTGGAGCGCAGCGCCGCCGCGTGCTCGTGGGCGGTGCGGTCGAGGTCGAGGGCGGCCATTACTCCAGCACCGTGCGGACGCGCAGGTAGCGATCCTCCATACGCGGGGCGTTCAGCGCCACGTCCTCCACCGAGAGCGAGGGCGTGACGACGTCATCCCGCTCCACGTTGTGCAGGTCGAACGACTGCGCCGTGGGTGGCACGCCTTCCGTGTCGATCTCGTTGAGCACCTCGAAGTGGTCAAGGATGGCGGAGAGTTGCGCGCCCAGGCGGGACACCTCGTCGTCGCTCAGCGCGAGCCGCGCCAGCGTGGCAATGTGCCGGATCTCATCGGCCGTCAGGGCCATGCGAACGCTCCTCGCCCGGTCCGCGGTGCGCCGGGCGGCGCGGGGACATGGTCGACCGTCACTTGTAGATGGCTATTCTAGAAGTGCCTCCCCCCAGCGGGCCAGAGGACATAGGATGGTGGTGCTTCCTCCACCTGTGGCGCTGCCAGATCAGGCCACGCGAACCGCCTCGCATCGGGCCGTGGCACCGAATACCGGGCGGGCGCCTGGAGACGCAATGACAGATCACCCCGCCTCCGCCGTGCCGCCGCGTGACGGCAACGCGCCGCGGCCGGGCCCGGAGCAACCGGATGCCGCACGACTCGGCAATCCCTCGTTCGTCTGGCGCTCCGGCCAGGAGCGGCGGCTTGCGCTCATCGAACGTTATGTCTCGCTCAACGACCGACGCGTGCTCGACCTCGGCTGCGGCCTCGGCGAATACGTCCGCGCCTTTGCGCGACGTGGCGCGCACGCCTTCGGCAGCGACATTGCCCTCGATCGGCTCGTGGAGGCGCGCGAGCGCGTCGCGAAGACAGCGACGACCGGCGTCGATGGCTTCATGGCCGCCGCTGGCGAATCGCTCCCCTTCCGCGACCGTAGCCTGGACGTCATCGTCCTCAACGAGGTGATTGAGCACGTCGCTGACGACCGCGCGACGCTGGTGGAGATCGCTCGGGTGCTGAAGCCCGGCGGCACCTGCGTCCTGTACGCGCCGAACCGCCTTTACCCGTTCGAGACGCACGGCATCTACCTGCGGGGGCGCTACATCTTCGGCAACATCCCCCTGGTGAACTGGCTGCCATCGCGCCTGCGTGACCGCCTGGTGCCACACGCGCGCGCCTACCGCCACGGCGACTGGCGGCGATTGATCGAAGACACGCCGCTGCGAATCGTGGATCACACCTACGTCTACCCCGGATTCGACAACATCGAGGCGCGCAGCGTGCCCCTCGCGAAGGCGGTGCGCGCCTTCTGCTACTGGGCGGAGCACAACCCATTGCGGCGGTTCGGCTTGTCGCACCTGGTGGTGCTGCGGCGTGATGGAGCCGCCTCGTGAGCGCCGGGCGCACGGCGATTCGCCGCCGCTCGCGCCGAGTGCGCAACGATCCCGGTAACCACGCGGGGCGCAACATCATCATGGGCGTGATGGGCGTTCTGCTGCTGTTCAGCGTTGCGGCCGCCGGTGTGGCTGGTGCTGGCGTGATCTATGCGATGGGCGAGTACGACGCGATCGCGGACGACGTAGTGCCGGCGGAGGAACTGATTGCCCGCTTCTCACGCGGTGGTGCACGGATCTACGACCGTCACGGCGAGTTGATGTACGAGTTCGTGGACGAACTCAGCGGCCTGCGCCGCCCGATCGCGCTGTCCGAGATTTCACCGTGGATGTTGTCCGCCACCATGTCCGTGGAGGATCCGTCGTTCTATGAGAACAACGGCATCAACGTGCGCGGCACGTTCCGCGCCGGCGTGGAGAACTTTGCGCCGTTCCTCATCGGCGGCGAAGGCTTCCTTGAGGGCTCCGGTGGCTCATCGATCACGCAACAACTGGCCCGCAACGTCTACATGGAGCGCGAGGAGCGCGAGGAGCGTTCGATCGCCCGCAAGTTGAAGGAGATGGTGATCGCCGTCGAACTGACGGAGCGGTACCCGAAGGATCAGATCCTGGAGTGGTACCTGAACTCCATCTCTTACGGCGGCATCTATACCGGCATCCAGGCGGCGGCGGAGGGCTACTTCGGCAAGTCCGCCACGGACCTCAACCTCGCAGAGGCCTCCATGCTGGCGGGCATTCCGCAGTCGCCGGCGGTCTACAACCCCTTCAGCCCGACCAACCTGGATCCCGCCACCGGCCGCCTGTCGCCGACGAGCCTGACCAAGGCGCGCCAGTCCGAAGTACTGGAACTGATGGTGCGCGCGGGCGTGATTTCGCCGGCCGACGCCGACCGAGCGCTGGCCACGCCGCTGGTGTTCCGGCAGAGCCGCTTCGACATCGAGGCACCGCACTTCATACTCGGTCGCATCGCTGAGGAGATCACCGCACGCTTCGGTGAACGCGCGCTCTACGAGGGCGGCCTGGAGGTCACCACGACGCTCGACCTGCACCTGCAGCACGAGGCCGAGGAGATCATCGAGTCGCACGTGACGGACTTCGGCGAGCAAGCGGGGCTGTTCAACGGCGCGTTTGTCGCCATGAACCCACGCACCGGCGAGATCCTTACCTACCTGGGTAGCCGCGACTACTTCCGCGACGACATCGAGGGCCGCAACGACAACGCCGTCGCCCGCAACTCACCCGGTTCGACGCTGAAGCCGTTTGCCTTCATGACCGCGTTCATGAAGGGCTGGGGCACCGGGGCCGCGATCATCGACGCGCCGTTCGAGATCATCGACTTCGCGACGGGCGAAGGCTTCTCGCCCCGTAACCCGATCCAGGGGTACCAAGGGCCGATGACCGCGGCGAGCGCGCTGGGCAACTCGCTCAACATCACCGCGATCAAGACGATCCTGTACGCGGGCGTGCCTGAGACGATCAACACGCTGAAGCGCGTGGGCTACACCACGCTGGACAATCCGCTGGGCTATGGACCGGCGCTGATCACCGGTGGTGGTGAGATCACGCTGATGGACCAGGTGATCGGATACGGCGTCCTCGCGACGAACGGCGTGATGAACGGCCAGGAGGCCATCGTCACGCCCGGCCTGGAGCCGGGCGACCGCACGCTGGAGCCGGTGGCACTGCTGAAGGTCGTGGATCCGGACGGCGTCACGCTGTACGAGTTCACCGAGCCGGTCTCGCGCCAGGTCATCGCGCCTGAGTACCCGTACCTCGTCACCTCGATCCTGTCGGACGGCCGCAACCAGTGCATCACGTACGGCGTCTGTGGCGCGCTGGGGCTGTCCAACGGGTACCCCTCCGCCGCCAAGACCGGCACCAGCGAGCCGTTCGATGACTCCCGAGAGATCGGCGAGACGTGGACACTGGGGTACACCCCGGAACTCGTGGCCGGCGTGTGGGCCGGCAATGCGGACAACGCGCCGATCGTCGGCATCACCTCCACCAGCGTGTCACTGCGCGCATGGAAGGAATTCATGATCCGTGCGCTTGAGTACCTTGAAGCACCGCCCACGGCGTTCGAACGGCCGGCTGGCATCGTTCAGCGCGAGGTGTGCTGGCCGTCCGGCCTGCTGCCCACACCGCAATGCCCGAACCTGAACCGGTACTCGAGCCTCTACGCCGCGGAGGTGATCCCCTCGGACCCGGATCAACTGGCGGCGTTGCAGGACACGTGGTGGCAGGAAGTGCCGATTGACGTCCGCACGGGCCAGCGCGCCACCCCACTGACGCCCGCCCAGTTCGTACGCAACGAGGTACGCCTCGTCATGCCGTCGGACGAGGTCGAGAAGTGGGGCACGGGGCTGATCACGTGGGCGGCGGGCCGCGGTATCAGCACGCTGCTCGCCCCCGCCGAGGGTGGCGATACCGGCCCCCAGGTCGTGCGGATTGACACGCCCATCCCTTCGTCGCCTGTCTCGGGTCTGATCGAGATCCGCGGGATGGCGGCTTCACCTGGATTCATCAGTTACTGGGTGGAGTGGGGTCGCGGCCCGGCGCCGACCTCCTGGGTCCGGCTGTCGAGTTCGCTCGTGCCGATGCCCAACGGGGTGCTCGCGCTGTGGGACACGCAGTCCGTGATCGACGGGCAGTACAGCATCCGCGTCACCCTCGGTGACCAGGAACTCGGGCGACGCTCGTACACAATCCCGGTGGTCGTGTTCAACGGCACACTGGCACCGCCCTCCGACATGGCGCCGGTGGTGATTATCACGGCTCCGGCGCAGGGCGCGCTGGTCAGTGGCGCGGTGAGCGTGCAGGGCACGGCTGCGTCTGAGTTCGCGCTCCAGGTGCGCGTCGAACTCGGCACGGGCATCAGCCCCACCTCGTACACGATTCTGAACATCGAGCCGGGCAGCGTGCTCGCAGGCACGCTTGCGACATGGGACACCACCGCCATCGAGGACGGTCCATACACGCTGAGGGTGGTCGTGGTCGACCAGTTCTACGGCGAGACGTCCACCGAACGGCTCGTGGTGGTCAAGAACGACACCGAGGACGAAGACTAGCGAATTCTGGTGGCCCGGTTGATCACACCGCGCCACGCAGGATGATCGATCCGATGGCCACCGAGCAGCGCACGCCGCCCCGGGCAGTCGCCCCGTCGGAACACCTCATCGAGGCGTGCGGGCCGCGCGTCGGCGACCGGCGGGTGCGAGTTCCGCGCCGCGAGCGCGGGCTCCTCAGCCGCATCGTCGCCAGCGTGCGCCGGGTCGTTCACTCCCGCTAGCGGTTCGCGCCGTCCGTCACCGCCCCCGTCAGTTGCGCGTGCAGCGCCTCCACGTCCGCGCGCGAGGTAAGGCCACGCACGCGCTCCACGAACTCGCTGAGACTGGACGAGCGCTCGCGCACCTCGCGCAGTTGCGCGCCGATCGGGTCCACCGTGTCCGGGCGAGCGGCGTAACTGCCGAACCATGCGAAGTAGGCCTGGTTGATGCGGCGGATCTGCACGCCGGCTTCCCACAATTCCAGCCGCACCACCTCCATCCGCGCCTCCGCCTCGGCAATCTGCCCGGCGGCGAGGAGGTCATCGACCTCCAGCCGGAGGTCGCGCAGCACCATGTTGCGGTCGATCGCGGGCGTGGGGGTGAGGGCAGGCGGCAGGACGGCATCGAGGGCGGTCGGGTCGCCCCACCGCGCGAGCACATCTGCCGCGACTTCGTCACCGATGAGGTCGGCGACGGTCTCGTTGATCGTGCGCAGGTCGGCGCTGGCGAAGTAACGGATGCCCAGCGGGTAGAACGCCAGGTAGTGGTGCACCCACTCGTGCGCCGCCGTCGCCACGACCGAGGCGTACGTGCCGCGGTTGATCACCACCGCCGGATACGCGGCCACCCCGCCCGAGGGCACCACGAGCGCCGACACTGCCGGATCCGCATCCTCGGTGGACGCCTCGATCCGCTCGGCTTCGGCCAATACCAGGTCGGGACGGAGCAACACCGCACGGTCGCGGCGGACCTCGGCGCGGGGGGAGGCGACCAGCACGCGCGGCGTCGTTGCCAGTTCGATGTTCACGGGCGGCGTCACGGAGCCCGGCAACGGCACCCGTGCCGACACACCGAATTCGCGCAGGACGCGGTCGATGCGCCCTTCGATCGCCGCTTCGACCACGTTCTCGAGCTCGCGCGCCTCCTCCGAGGTCGGGTCGAGCGCGAAGTAGCGACGGATCGCCTCATCGGGGTCGGGGTCATTGCGGAACGGCGCACCGATGACCTGCAGTGCCTTGCCGGGTACTTGATCGATCTGCCAGCGAACCACATCGAAGCCGTCGCCTGCCTGGCGGTCACGCACCGCGACGGCACCGAGCACGAGCCCGAGGCCACCGAGGGCGGCAAGCGATGCGGCGAGCCACCTCGCGCGGCGTGCTGGCATGCGGGCTCCTTCAGGGTGCCGTGTGGGGGGGTGGCGATCCGATCCAGTGTCCGCGATATGATTCTCCGAATGTTATCGATGACGTTCCCGCTCGCAACGCTCGCATCGGCCCCACCGGTGGGGTCGCGACGCGCGCGCATCAATGCCGTGGCGTTCGACCTCGCCTGCATCGCGGGCAGCGCAGTGCTCGGCGGGTTGCTGGCGTTCACGTGGCTGTTCCTGCGCACCTCGGCGGGCGCGGTCGATGCCGGCCGCGGCGACAGCGCCCTGGCGCTCGCGATTGCGATGGCCGGCGTGCCGGCCTGGTACGGCCTCGCGGCGCTCGATGTCGCGACCGCGGGCGCCACGCCCGGTCAGCGTCGTGCGGGGCTGCGTGTCGAGGGCGGTCCGGTAGCCCGCCTCGCGCGGTTCGCAATGTCGCCGGCGGCGCTCCCCGCCTGGCTGTGGCTCTCCGTGATGGCGATGCTCACGAGCCTGTACCCCATCCAACTGCTGTTCGCCTCGCTGGCCGCAGCAGCGGTCGGACTCGCGCTGACCTCGACCGTTCTCGTCGCCACCGGCCACCGAGGCCTCCACGAACGCATCACCGCCACCCGTCTGGTGCGCGCATGACCGGGGAACGCCGCGAGGGCGACGCGCCCGAGGAGCCACTGGAGCCGATGCCGCCGCCGGTGCGGCCACGCTACGACCCGCCGGCGCCCGTGGTGATGGAGGAAGGCGTGTTCGGCACGCCGCCCTCGCGCATGACGCTCGATGACCTCGAACGGACGCGCTACCACGGCTCGGCGCCGTGGATCAGCGCCGCCGTGATCGGCTTTGCGCTGGCGGTGATGGTCTGGCTCGCCGCGTACTCCGCGGCGCAGGCGACCGGCCCCACCGTCGCCCTGCCCGTGCTCGAGCGGGCGGTCGAGTCGCTGACCGGGCTCCGTGGCCTCGTCACGGTGCAGGAGCCGGCGATCCGCGCCGCCGCCACGGCCGGCGATGCCGACGCACCGATCATCGTGCCGGGGTTCGAGGTGCCGGGCGTCGCCCTCACCCGCGCCCAGGTGCAGGAGGGCAGCCCGGACGACTGGTACGCCTCGCTGCTACGCGCGTCCGCCGAGGCGGTGCGCCAGGGCGGCGTGGAGGCGCTCGCGTTCTCGCCCGATGCCGAGACGGGCGGCTGGTTCAGCACGCCCGGCGGCGCCCGCCTGCTGGCGCGCATGCTCTCCGAGGACAACCACAACCGCGCGACGATGCTGCTCTGGCCGTCCGCGATCGCCTCGCTGCTACTCGGCACGCTGGTGTTCGTCGCGGGTCACGGGCTGGGCCGTCTCCAGGCGCTCGGCGTCGGGCTGGTGCTGGCGGCGGTGCCCGTCGGCGTCGCCGGGCTGGCGGGCATGGGCATCGTTGCCTTCGCCGGCAGCGATGGCTCCCCACTCGCCGACTCGCTCTCCGCCATGGCCGCCGAACTTGCGCGGACGCCGTTCCGGAACGCGATCACGCTCGCCTTCGCCGGCCTCGCCATCGCCGTCCCGGCGCTGATCGTGCGGTTCGTGGTCGAACGCCTGCAGCCGGACCCGCT
Source organism: Chloroflexota bacterium (assembly GCA_027592645.1). Classification (GTDB taxonomy): domain Bacteria; phylum Chloroflexota; class Dehalococcoidia; order UBA2979; family UBA2979; genus W-Chloroflexi-9. The sequence goes on from JAQCKI010000013.1 coordinate 25,612, forward strand.
CGCGGAGCAGGAACTCGCGTGACCTTCCGCACCATCGACCCGCGCTGGGAGGACAGCGACCTGAACCAACTGAAGACCGTGCCCGGCACCGCCTTCGAGGCGGTCGACACCGGGCCGATCCTCGGCCGGTAGGCGGGGGACGGCGCGCACCCCTCGACGCCCTCGCCCAGAGTCACCAGCCGCACGGAGTCCTGTTCAGTTATCATTCCGCCGCTCGGTTCCTCTCGCCTCCCCTTAGCGGCACCACCTCGCTACTCTTCGATCCTCCCTGCAACTCATTCCCTGGGGTAAGCGTGTTCGATTCGCCGGACGATATCCTTGGCCTCGCGGACGTTGTGGAGGCGCAACGCCGCGGCTTCATTCACGTCGATGGCCTGCGAGTCACGTACCTGCTTTCACAGCAGCGAGAGTACGACTGGTCAGACCCTGAGGAGTGGATCCGCGCTCACACCGTCGCGTGGCTCATCGTCTCCAGAGGCTACCCAGCCAACCGCATCCGCACGGAGGTTCCCGTACCTCGGCGCACTCCCAATGACTCGGCTGATGTTGTGGTCTTTCGGGATGACGCCTGTCGCGACCCGTACCTCGTTGTCGAGAACAAGGCCGAGGGGCAGACCCTCGCCGCCCGCACGCAGGCCATAGAGCAAGGCTTCGGAAACGCGAACTCGCTCCGCGCCCCGCTGATGCTCTACGACGAGGGGGGCACGTCGAGACTCTTCAACGTTTCCGACTACCCATCGCTTAGCGAGACGCCAACGTACTGGGGGAGCGCGCCCAGGTCCCGGACCAGTATGGCGCCGTTCCCGTGTACGCCCATATCGCCGGACAGCCGGGCGACATCACCTCCGCGGACTCTAGCGCGGTTGAGGCTCGCATCCGTCGCGCACATTCCACGATCTGGGCCGGCGGGAAGCGCGACCCCCTCACCGCCTTCGATGAGTGGAGCAAGCTCCTCTTCGCGAAAGTGATTGACGAGAAGACCACGCCGACCGGCCAGCCTCGGCGCTTTCAAGTTGGCGCAAACGAGACGGCCGCGTCTGTCGCTACCCGTATCCACACGCTCTTCGCGGAGGCCTGTCGGAGCGACCCGTCCATCTTTAGCCCCGACGTGCGGATCGCCCTTCCTGACAACAAGGTCGTGGAGGTCGTTCGCGCGCTACAACCGCTCAGTTTCACTAGGAGCGACGTCGACACGATAGGGACGGCTTTTGAGGGTTTCTTCGGTGGCATCTTCCGCGGCGAACTCGGGCAGTACTTCACCATGCGCCAGCTCGCCCGTTTCACTGTCGCCATGCTGGATATCCGCGAAACTGACTATGTGCTCGACCCGACCTGTGGAAGCGGAGGATTCCTTCTTGAGGCACTCCTGCAGACTTGGCATGGGGTCGACGAGCGGTTTGCAGGCCAACCCCCGGAGCAGATTGAGCGGTTGAAAGTCGACTTCGCGGGGCTCCACGTCTATGGGATTGAGATCCACGAGATTCTGGCGCGGGTCTGCAAGATTAACCTGCTCTTACATCACGACGGCCATACGAACGTCGTCGCAGGTGCCACATGCCTGGATACCTCATTTCCTTTGCCAAGGCTGAATCCACCCAGCGAGCGATTCTCACGGGTTGTCGGGAATCCCCCATTTGGTGACACCGTCCGAGCAGGCGACGAGGATCTTCTTGGCGCCAATTCACTCGGTACCTTCACGGTTGCCGCAGGTCGGCGCCAAGCTGATTCCGATCACGTCATCCTTGAGAGATCCATTGACCTGCTGGAACCTAGTGGTCGTCTCAGACTCGTCCTTCCGGATGGGCTCCTGAACAACCAAGGCGAACAGTCCAACTGTCCTCAGGTTCGGCTAATGCTCGCCACACGCGGGCGCGTTGACGCTGTTGTCTCTCTGCCGGATTTCGCGTTTCGCAAGTCCGGTGCGCAGAACAAGACCTCGATACTCTTTTTTACGAAGTACACGCACGCCGAACGTCGGGCGCTAGATCGCGCGCTCCAAAGACAGGAGTTCTCGGGGCTGCCCGCCGCGGAGGTCGTGCATCACGCGACTGTTCTCGCAGGACTCAACTACCGCACGTTTCTCGCCGAGGCCAATCACGTGGGCTATACAACGACGGGCGCCCAATCACCCAAGAACGAGCTCTACCACGCGACGCCAGAAGGACGCGTGACCCCTGATCAGACCGGTACCGTTCTCGGCGAATGGCGCCTGTTCAAGCACTCTCCGGATAACTACCAAGCCCGCACCAGCCCGGACTGCGTTTCCGTCGCATTCGACGAGCTCTGGGCTGCGCATTCGAGTCACCGCCTGGACCCGAAGTATCACCTCTTCTTGAGGGAAGCCGCTCGTGCGCGACCGCCAGGCTGGGAAAGTGCGACGCTGGGCACGCTGATGCGGCGCCGCCTCAGCGATGCCAACCCGGGTACTGCGCCGGAGCGCGAATTTACCGTGATGACCATTGCGCAAACGGGGGAGATTCGGCCCCGGATAGCTGGCAAGGGAAAGACGCCGCCGGAATGGCTTGGTAGTTATCTTGCCGAGACACCGTCAAGTTGGTACTCAGCAAATGCGGGTGACGTGGTGTTCTCGAGTATCGACCTGTGGAAGGGTTGCATCTCCGTCGTTCCTCCCGAGTTCGACGGCGCGATTGTGACCAAAGAATTCCCCATCTATGAGGTCATGGGTGGCACCCTCGATCCGGAATTCCTACAAATTCTCCTCCGGAGCCGTTATTACCAACGTGCATTCCGCGCGATCACAACCGGCCACAGCAACCGGCGCAGAACGCAGTCTGCCGACTTCGAGGCGTTAGAGATTCACTACCCGCCAACCATCGACGCACAGCGCGAGGCGATTCGGGAGGTTCTAACCGCGAGTCACGATCAACGATTAAGCCGCGTTGCTTTGGCGAGTGCCGTGCGACGATTCGACAATGCCATCGACGGTCGAGGAGACGAGGCCCTCCCCGAACTCGAGGACGAGGGCGAGGTAGAGCAGGATTAATCGGGTGCCCAGGGCACGACGAATCGGCGGCCTGCGGCCTCTCATCGCACTATCTCCAGTGTTTACACGAGTGGCCGCCCGTCAAGGAGCCGTCACCCCCTCCCGTTGACGCTCCCCGGCGGCGCGGATAGCGTCCCTGCGACGCACGTTCCGTGCCTCGGACGGCCCGATGCTCGTACGCTGGACGCCTCGCGGCGCCGATCCGCATGGAGATTCCTATGCTCCGCAGCCCCAAGGACTTCTTCCAACCGCTCGCCATCGGCGCGCCCGAGCCGTGGCGCGAGATCCCGGCGAAGCCGAGCCGCATGATCCACTTCCTGCCGGTGGTGACGCCCAAACTCGCCGAGCGCATCCCGGAGATCCTGACCCAGGTGGACGTACTCCTCGGCAACTTCGAGGACGCCATCGCGATCGACCGCAAGGAGGAGGCCCGCGAGGGCTTCATCCAGGCGGTGAAGGACAACGACTTCGGCGACGTGGGCTGCTGGGCGCGCGTCAACGCGCTCGACTCGCCGTGGTTCCTGGACGACGTGATGCGGCTGGTGTCCGAGGTGGGCGACCGCCTGGACGTGCTCATGCTGCCGAAGGTGCTGGGCGCGCAGGACATCCATTACATCGACCGGCTGCTCGCCCAACTCGAGGCGCGCGCCGGGGTGAAGCGCCCGATCATGGTGCACGCGATCCTTGAGACCGGCGGCGGCGTCGCGCAGGTCGAAGAGATCGCCCTCGCCAGCCCGCGGATGCAGGGGATGTCGTTCGGGCCGGCGGACCTGGCCGCCTCGCGACGGATGAAGACCACGCGCGTGGGCGGCGGGCACCCGTCCTACCTCGTGCGGACGGACCCTGATCCGGCGAACGCGGACGCGCCCCGGCAGACGGCGCAACAGGACCCGTGGCACTACTCGATCGCGCGGATGGTGGACGCCTGCGTGAACGCGGGGATCTACCCGTACTACGGCCCGTTCGGTGACATCTCCGACCCGCTGGGGTGCGAGGACCAGTTCCGCGCCTCGTTCCTGCTCGGGTGCGTGGGGGCGTGGTCGCTCCACCCGAGCCAGATCGAGATCGCGCGCAACGTCTTCTCGCCCGCCCCGGACGAGGTGAAGTTCGCGAAGCGCATCCTGGACGCGATGCCGGACGGTTCTGGCGTGGTGATGCTGGATGGCAAGATGCAGGACGACGCGACCTGGAAGCAGGCGAAGGTGATCTGGGACCTGGCGGTGATGATCGCCAAGCGCGACCCGCAGATGGCCCAGCAGTACGGCATCGAGGGGTAGCGGCGGCTCATCGGCGCCCCGTGAGGCCCTTGCGGCCCTGCGGGCCGCCCTCACCCCCTACCCCCTCTCCCCGGGGGAGAAGGGGATGAGACGTGACGGGGGTTCCACCCCCATCACGGCGAGGCCCCCGTTCAGACGCGAGGCGCTGCGCCATCGCGAGGCAGGGACGAGAGCCACTCGCCGGTAAGTGCGATGATGCGCCTCGGCGACCAGTCGGGTGAGCGAGTGACGCGGTAAGGAGCGCCCATGCGGTTCTATGAGTACGAGTCGAAGCGGATCCTGGCGAAGGCCGGCATCCCGCTGCCGAAGAGCCAGTTCTGCACCACCGCCGAGGAGGCTCGGGCGGCGGCGGCAGCCATCGGCGGGCCGGTGGTGGTGAAGTCGCAGGTGCTCTCCGGCGGCCGCATGAAGGCCGGCGGCGTGAAGTTCGCGGACACCCCGGACGAGGCCGCGAAGCACGCAACAGACATCCTGGTGCTGCCGATCCAGAGCCTGCTCCCCGTCGGCGTGCTCGTCGAGGAGAAGCAGCAGGTGGTGCAGGAGTACTACGCCGCCGTCACCTATGACGGACGTGCGAAGCGCCCCGTGATCATCTTCTCGGACATGGGCGGCATCGACATCGAAGAGGTCGCGGAGCAGCACCCGGAACACCTGTCGCGGACGCACTTCTCCGCGCTGCGGCCGTTCTCCGACTACATCGCAAAGAGCGCGGTGGCGGGCGTGGGCATCACCGGCAACGACCTGACGGCGCTCACGCGCATCGTCGCCGGCCTGACGCGTCTCTTCCTGGAGCGCGACCTGACGCTGGCGGAGATCAACCCGATCGGCAAACTGGCGGACGGGCGCATCATCGCGCTGGACTGCCACGCCGACATGGAGCAGGAGGCGCAACGCCAGCACCTCGATCTGCTCAAGGACCTCGGCCTCGTTGGTGACGAGAAGCGCCAGGCGCGCCCACCGACCGACTTCGAGATGGAGGCGGAACGCATCGATGGCGCGGATCCGCGCGGCGTCGCGGGCAACCTCACGGAGTTCGATGGCGACCTGGGCCTGATCATCGGTGCCGGCGGCGGCTCGCTGACGCTGTTCGACGCGGTGCGCGACGCGGGCGGCCGCCCGGCGAACTACTGCGAGATCGGCGGTAACCCGTCCGTCTCGAAGGCGGCCAACCTCACGAAGTTGATCATTTCCCGGCCGAACGTGAAGAAGATCGCCGTGATGATGAACGTGGTCTCCAACACCCGCGTGGACATCGTCGCGCGCGGCGTGGTGAAGGGCTGCATCGAGGCCGGCTTTGACCCGGCCCAGAAGATCGCGATCTTCCGCATCCCCGGCTCGTGGGAAGAAGAGGGCTTCGCAATCCTCAAGAAGTACGGCGTCCCGTACGTCGACCGCACCGTCTCAATGGACGAGGCCGCCCGCCTCGCCGTTGAGAACACGAAGAAGGCGTAGCCCGATGAGCATCCTGGTCGACGAGAACACGACGTTCATCATCCAGGGCATCACCGGCCGCGAGGCCGTGACGATGGCCCGCGAGTGCCTGGACTACGGCGCGAAGCTGCTCGGTGGCGTGACCCCCGGCCGCAAGGGCCGCAACGTGCACGGCCTGCCGGTGGAGGACACCGTGCGTGCCTTCACCGAATCGCAGCGCGTGGACGCCGCCGTGGTCTCCGTGCCCCCGGTCGGCGCGGCCGACGCGGTCTTCGAGGCGATCGACGCGGGCATCCCGCTGATCGTGGTCGTGACCGAGCGCATCCCGCGCAAGCAGGTGGCGCAGTTCGTGGAGTACGCACAGCAGAAGGGCGTCCGCCTGATCGGCCCCAACTGCCTGGGCGTGATCTCGCCCGGCAAGACTCGAGTCGGGGGCATCGGTGGCGCGGCGGAGGCGACACGGCGCGCCTTCCAGCCCGGCAAGGTGGGCGTGATGTCCCGATCCGGCGGCATGACCGTGGAGATCGCGAACTCGCTCTCCACCGCCGGCCTGGGCGTCTCCACCGCCGTCAGCATCGGCGGCGACGCGATCATCGGCAGCACCTACGCGGAACTGATGCCGCTGTTCGATGCCGACCCGCAGACGGAGGCGATTGCGATCTACTCGGAACCGGGCGGCCGGGCCGAGTACGAACTGGCCGACTACATGAAGGCCTCCGGCTCCAGGAAGCCGATCGTTGCCTTCATGGCGGGCCGGTTCATGGACGACATGCCGGGGATGCGCTTCGGCCACGCCGGCACCATCGTCGAGGGCCGCGCCGACACGGCGACGTCTAAGGTCGCGAACCTCGCCGCCGCCGGCATCACCGTCGCGGAACGCATCGGCGATATCCCGCGGCTGATCCAGCAGGGCCTGGAGGGCAAGTAGCGATGGCCATGTTCATCCGCGTCGACATCGACCCCGCCGTCCAGGGCGACGCCGCCCTCTGCAAGGCGCTGGTGGAGGCCTGCCCGGTCGACATCTTCAAGTCGCCGTCCGAGGGCACCATCGAGACCGTCGAGTCCAACCTCGACGAGTGCACGCTCTGCGACCTCTGCATCCAGGCCGCCCCCGGCAAGGTGCAGGTGGTGAAGTTGTACCGCGAGGCGTAGCCCC
>JAQCKI010000109.1 GCA_027592645.1 Chloroflexota bacterium
GGCGGGCGGGTGGGCCGAAGCACAGCGGCCGCGCAGCGGCGACCATCGTTCCCAAGCCGGCGGCAGCGCCGCTACGCCCCCGCCACCTGCGCCTCCATCACCTCCGGCTCCACCGCCCCGGCGACGCGCTCGAACGTGAAGTCGGTGCCGTCGAAGTCCACCGTGATCCGGTCGCCCTCGCGGCAGTCGCCGGAGAGCACGCGCTTCGCCAGCGGGTTCTCCACCTTGCGCTCGATCAGCCGGCGCAACGGGCGCGCCCCGAACTCCGGGTCGTAGCCCTCGCGTGCGAGCACATCCAGCGCGCGCTCCGTCACGACGAAGTCGATCGCGCGCTCGGTGAGCCGCTCCCGCACCTCGTCGACCTCCAGCGCCGCGATCCGCCGGATCTCCGGCTCCGTCAACGGCTCGAAGACGACGATGTCATCGAGGCGGTTCAGGAACTCTGGCCGGAACGCACGCTTCAGAGCGCCCTCCACCTCTGTGTGCAGGCGGTCGGCATCGCCATCGCTCGTCGCGCGACGGAAGCCGAGCGATTCCGTCTTTGCGCCTGTGCCCAGGTTGCTGGTCATCACGATAACCGTGTTCCGGAAGTCCACCGTGCGACCGTGGCTGTCCGTCAGCCGCCCGTCATCCATCACCTGCAGCAGCGTGTTGAAGATGTCGGGGTGCGCCTTCTCGATCTCGTCGAACAGGATCACCTGGTACGGGCGTCGCCGCACCGCCTCGGTCAGTTCACCGGCCTGGTCGAATCCCACGTAGCCCGGAGGCGCGCCGATCAGCCGCGAGGCCGTGTGGCGCTCCTGGTACTCGGACATATCGAGCCGGATCAGCGCGTCTGCGTCGTCGAACAGGTACTCCGCCAGCGCGCGCGTCAGGTACGTCTTGCCGACACCCGTCGGCCCGACGAACACGAACGAGCCGATCGGCCGTCGTGGATCCTTCAGACCCGAGCGCGCGCGACGGATCGCGTCCGCCAGCACCGTGATCGCGCGGTCCTGTCCCACCACCTTCTGGTGCAGGAACTCCTCCATCTTCAGGAGCTTCTCCGCCTCGCCCTCGAGCATCCGGTCGACCGGCACGCCCGTCATCTGCGCGATCAGCGCAGCGATGTCGCGCTCGGTGACGTCGTCCGACATGCCATGCGCCGTCTGCCACTCGGAGCGGCGCTGCGTGTACTCCTGCTGGATCGTCAGCACCTCTTGCTTGATCTGCGCGGCTTCCTCGAAGTCCTGGCGGGACGCCGCCGCCTCCAGCCGGCCGTTCGCCACGTCCAGCCGGCGCTTCAGGTCGCGCAGGTCAGGCGAGATCGACTCCGCCTCGATCACGTGGCGAGACGCGGCCTCATCGATCAGGTCGATCGCCTTGTCGGGCAGGTGCCGCTCCGTCAGGTAGCGCGCGCCGAGGCGTACCGCCGCCTCCACCGCGCCGTCCGTGATCTTGATGCCGTGGTGTTCCTCGTACTTCGGGCGCAGCCCGCGCAGGATCGCGATCGCGTCGTCCACGCTCGGCTCGTCCACAAACACCGGAGAGAACCGTCGTTCCAGCGCTGGGTCGGACTCGATGTGCTTGCGGTACTCATCGAGCGTGGTCGCGCCCACCACGCGCAACTCACCGCGCGCCAGCGCCGGCTTCATCATGTTGCTCGCGTCGATCGCGCCGTCCGCGCCGCCCGCGCCCACCACCGTGTGCAATTCATCGATGAACAGCACCACCTCGCCGGCGGACTGCTTCACCTCGTTCATCACCGCCTGCAGGCGCTCCTCGAACTCGCCGCGGAACTTGGAGCCCGCCAGCAGCGCGCCCATGTCCAGCGCCAGTACGCGCTTGCCCTTCAGCCGGTCCGGTACGTCGCCCTCGACGATGCGCTGTGCGAGACCCTCGACGATTGCCGTCTTGCCCACGCCGGCCTCGCCGATCAGCACCGGGTTGTTCTTGGTGCGGCGGTTGAGGATCTGCATCACCCGCGCGACCTCCACGTCGCGGCCGATCACCGGGTCCAACTTCCCCTGCTCGGCCAGTTCGGTGAGGTCACGCGCCCACTTCGTCAGCGCCTGGTAGTGCGACTCCGCCGTCGGGGAGTCGACGCGCGCGGAGCCGCGCACCTGCGCCAACGCTCGGTAAATGCGCTCCTTGGTGATCTCGAAGTCACGCATCACGCCGGCGGCCTCGCCGTCGCGCGCGTCCGCGATGGCGACGAGCAGGTGCTCAACGCCGACGTACTCATCCTTCAGCCGTGCCGCCTCGGCGTTCGCGGCCTCCAGCATCTGCACGATGCGAGGCGTGGTGTAGATCTGCACCACGTCCTGCTGCAGGCGCGGCGTGCGGTCCAGGCCTGCCTTGATCGCGCGGCCCAGCGCGTCGCCGTCCACGCCCATCTTCGTCAGTACCTCGCGCGCGAGGCCATCGCGACGGCTGACCAGCGCCAGGAAGACGTGCTCCACGTCCCACTGCGCGTGCCGCTGCTCTCGCACCAGTTCCTGCGAAGCCTGCAGCACTTCCTGCGCCTGCTCCGTGAATCGATCCTGTCGCATCATCTGCCATCACCTCCGCGGCCCTGCGCCGCGCTGTTGTCTTCCGGTCGAGGGCGGCGTCCCAGCCGCTCGAGTTCCACATGCGCTGCGCCCAGTGCCGCGCGCGTCTCCGCCAGTTCCTGCTGCATCCCCTCGATCTGGCGGCGCATCTGGAGGATCACCTCCACGCCCGCGAGGTTCACGCCGAGGTCGTTCACCAGCCGCACCACCTGCTGCAGCCGCTCCACGTCCTCACGAGAGAACAGCCGCGTGTTGCCCTGCGTCCGCGCCGGCCGCACGAGGCCGATGCGTTCGTACGTCCGGATCGTCTGCTGGTGGAGCCCGACGATCCGCGACACCACCGATATCTGGAACAGCGGCTCATCGTGCTGGAACGTCATGACGCCGCCTCCGTCTGTTCACCCGACCGTGCGCCAGCCGCTCCGGCCGCCTCGGCGGTCTCGGTCGCGGGCTCTGCCGTCGACCCGGTCGAGGCGTCACGGGAGACCTCGCGGAGTCGCTCGAAGAGCGCGCGCTGCTCGTCGGACATCGGCTCGGGAAGCACCAGCCGCACCTTCGCGAACAGATCGCCGAAGCCGCCGGCGCGTCGAGGCATGCCCTGCCCCGCGAGCCGGAAGATGCGGCCGCCCTGCGTGCCGCCGGGGACGCGCAGCGCCAGCGCCTTGCCCTTCAACGTCGGCACGCGCACCTCGCCGCCGAGCGCGCCGTCCGCCACCGGCAGGTCCACTTCCACGTGCAGGTCGTCACCACGACGCTCGAAACGTGGGTGCGGGATCACCTCCACGCGGATCAACAGGTCGCCGGGCGCGCCGCCGTTGCCGCCGCTGCCGCCCTTGCCCGCGATGCGGATGCGCTGGCCGTCCGTCACACCGGCGGGGATCGTCACTTCCAGCCGTCGAGGTGTGGTCACGGCACCCTGCCCGCGGCAGGCGTGACACGTGGCCCCGGCGATCTGGCCGCTGCCGGAGCACGCCCGGCACGGCTCGGCGCCACCGCGCACCTCGATGGTGCGGTTGATGCCGCTGTAGGCCTCTTCCAGCGTCAGGCGCAGGCCCGTCTCCAGATCCCGCCCGCGCTGACGGCCACCGGCACGACGGAACAGGGAGTCGAACATCCCGCCGCCGCCACGGCCACCGCCTCCGCCTCCGCCGAACAGGTCACCAAGGTCAACGCCCTCCGCGCCCTGGTATGCGAAGCCACCCGCTGCGCCCTGACGACGGCGCATCTGCTCGATCTGGTCGGCGTGCTGCCACTGGTCGCCGTACTGGTCGTACTTGCGGCGCTTATCCGGGTCGGACAGCACCTCGTGGGCGGCGTTGATCTGCTTGAAGTGCGACTCCGCCTCGTCGCTCCCGGGGTTCACATCCGGGTGCCACTGGCGCGCCAGGCGGCGGTACGCCTGCCGGATCTCTCGATCCGAGGCGTCCCGCTTCACCCCCAGCACCGCGTACAGGTCATCAGCCATGCATCGAGCATATCGATCTGCCAGCGTCGTGGCAATAGATTCTTAGTTGACTCGACTCATATCTATTGACACGGACTCCGCACTGGTGCAGGATCTGATCATCGACTCGGGCCGCCGCAAGGCGTAGTGGCGGCCGGCAAGTGACTTTGGACACAGGAAAGGATCACGCGTCATGGCCGACATCATGCTTCGCGACCCTGTCTTCTCGCCGGTTCGGCAGATGATGGAGCGCATGCTGGACGACTCCTTCTTCCGTGAGCCGCTCCCGCGACTCCCCCTCGCCTTCTCCCCTGACGAGGGCTCGCTGGCGCTGGACGTCTTCGAGAAGGACGGCGCTCTGAAGGTGGAGGCGAGCCTCCCCGGCTTCAAGAAGGAAGAGATTGATGTCCGCGTGGAGGACGGCGTCCTGGCCATCCGCGCGCACCGCACCAGCGAGCAAGAGGAGCAGAACGGCAAGTACTACCGCCGCGAGCGCTCCTGGGGCTCTGTCTCCCGCCGCGTCGCGCTGCCGGGCATCGTGAAGGACGCCTCGGTGGACGCCGAACTGAAGAACGGCGTGCTGACCCTCAGCATCCCGCTCCCGAAGAAGGCCGAACCGAAGCAGATCGAGATCAAGGGCGAGTAACCCGGCCTCCCTCCGGCCTGGTCATCCTGGAACGGCCCCGGTAACCCCGGGGCCGTTCTGTCGCCCCGCGCGCCTCCCGCCCTCGTGGGGTACGCTCCGCAGGCGTGGAGGAGGGGCCATGAAGATCATCGGCAAGCAGCTCGGGACAGTCCTCGTCGACATGTACGAGGACATCGAGAAGCGCCTGAAGGATGAAGCCGGCCGCGAGCTGAAGGTCGTCTCGTTCGAGGGTGCCTCCTTCTCCGACATCCAGTGGGGCGACACCGAGGTCGTGATCTCCCTGCACAACGGCGCCCCCACGCGTGCCCTCAACCACATCCTCGGCATCGCCCTCCAGCACATCCGCCAGCGCCTGGACCGCTACCCCGCCGTCGTCCGCGGCCGCACCGAGGTCGAGGGTGGCCCGCTGGTCCGTGCCGCCCTGCGCGAACTGATCATGAGCCCGGAAGCGGAGCAGCACGTCGCCCCGCTGAAGATCGACATCACCTGGGAACTGAAGCAGCGCCACGAGGGCCTGAAGCATCTCCTCCGCGACGCCCCCGAAGACTGGAACGAGGAAAGCAGCATCGGCCACGTCTTTGGTGCGCTGCAGTACGCCCGCTTCACCATCGAGCATCCCGAGGAATTGTGGGAAGGCCTGCGCAACCAGTTCCGCAAGGACCTCCCGAACGTAGCGATGACCGGCGACGAAATCGTCAGCCTGGTCGCGCAGCACGGCTGGAAGACCCCCGGCGCTTGCCTGGAATCCTTCGTCGCCATCCGTGACGCGCTCGGCCTCCAGGACTTCGTCGGCATCGAAGACCGCCGCAGCGGCAAGATCGTCTAGTCCCGCCGACCCGTTCCCACGACGCCCTGTCCTGACGCCGCGCCCTGACGCAGGGGCGTCACCCCGCGACCTCAGCCCCCTCTTCACCCCTCGCCCTCTGGGAGAGGGGCAGGGGGACGGTTCCCCCTGTGCCGAGATCCATCCATGGCACCCGAAGCGCAGCACCGCCCTTATCCGACCCGCGCCGCCGAAAACCAGCGCTCTCGGCCCTCATCCGCCCCAAGCCGCCCCAGGCCGACGCCCGACACCGACCGACCCGGCGCAAATC
>JAQCKI010000110.1 GCA_027592645.1 Chloroflexota bacterium
GGCGTCACTGACGTTGCCTGCGAGGTCGGTGCAGGTGCCGCTGGCCGACTGGCCTGCGCCCTCACCGAGGACCACCGGGGCGTCGCACGAATCGATGCCCGAGAGCGCGTCGGTGCCGGTGAACGTCACCGTCACAGCGGTGTTGTTCCAGCCGTTCGCATTGGCACCGGGCGAGCGGGTCGCGGTCGCCTGCGGTGCGGTCGCGTCACGCTTCAGCGTCACGCTCCGGCTGGCCGAGCCACCGGCGGAGGTCGCGGTGCAGGTGAACGTCACCGAGGCGGTGTCCACCGTGACCGTGGTGGCGTCGCAGCCGCTCGACGAAGAGATGGCCGACTCGTTGTCGGTCACCGTCCACGAGACGGCCACGTCACTGACGTACCAGTCGTTGTTGCCCAGCGTGCCGTCCACGCCGACCGTGATGGTCGGCGGTGTCGTGTCCGCCGGCGTCGGCGGGACGATGACGGGTGGCTCATTGCCCTGAACCGTCAGGTCTGCACGGAAGTTGAAGCCGGCGAGCCCGCCCCAGTCTTCCACCACGACCAGCATCTCGTTCGCGCCGGCCTGCAGTGCGGACTGTAGCGCCGCCGTGCGGACGCCTGGAACACCGGGGGCAGACGGCGGCAACGGGTTCGCGCCGGTACCGGGGCCGCCCACCAGGCGGTCCGTCACCTGCGTGCCGTTGATGTAGTACGTCCCCGCGTTGTCGGAGTTGATCCAGAAGGTGATGTCCGGGTTCACGGAACCGGCTGGAATGGTGAACCGGACGCGGAACGCAACAACCGTGCCTGCGGCGTTGCCGCACTCCACGGAAGCGGTCGTGGGACCACAGTTGACCCAGCTGTTCGTCCCGGGGACGAGACCCCATGGGTGTCCACCCACCAGGTAGGCGGCCTCCCACACCGGGTTCGGGTCGCCCGTGAAGTACCACGCGCCCGTGGTGGAGATGCCGGCATCCCAGGCAACAACGTCGTCTGACCAGTCGGTCGAGGCGTCCACGCTGCCCGGCGTGCCGTTGCCACCGAGGATCGACAGCGTCTGCGTCGGCAGCGGCGGTGCCGGCGGCACCACGGTGCCGTTCAGCAGGATCGTCGCAGAGGCGAGGTTGTTGCCGGTGGCGCAGTCGTCCACCTGCGTGATCAACACGCGGTTCACCTCGCCGGCGACCATCGCCGAAGAGAGGTCGGTGGTCGACTGGGTGGGGCCCAGGAAGATGTAACTGCCGGCGAAGACAAAGCCGCCGGGGTGGGCCGAGTTGTAGATCGCCACCCGTGCGCCATCGTCAGCGCCGCTCATGTTCACGCTGAACTGGGAGATCGTGGTTCCGGTCGGGATGCTCACGAAACTCTGGTAGAACGTGAAGTCAGCGGATGCGCGGCAGGCGTAGATGCCGCCCAGTCGGGAGCCATTCGGCTGCTGCATGCCGATGCTCTGGGCATCCGGACACAGCACATTGCCGGGTCCGCAGTTTGACCAGGCCGCGTCGTTGTTTGCGGGTACTGGCCCCGGGATGAAGCCGTAGAGCCGGGTGTCGCCATGCGTGGCGTACGCTGGCTCGCCGGTCTGAACCGGGCCGTACGGCCGAGCGCTCTGTCAGTCCGTCCGCTCCAGGGCCGTTGGCCCGGATGCGTCCGTGGTGCTCGGCAACAGCGCCGCTGCCGTGAACATAACGATGCCAAGCATGCCTGCGGCAAAGAGCCGCGAGACCCAACTGCGCCTGTTCGGCGCGCGTGACTGTCCTGTATCCATCTCCGGTTGCCGCCCTTCGATAGTCCGCTAGTGGATGATTGCGAACATACGAACGTCGACGGTGGGCGGCAATGTTTCCCGGAGATCCGTTTCGAAGTGTGCCGAGCCACCATGGCTCCGTAGGGCTGCGCCGTCTCTCCCCCTCCGCCGCGCGCCGTTCTAGACTCGCTGCATGGACCTCACCACGTACCCCCTCGAGGCGATCGCCCGGCAGGCCGGCACGCCGTTCTTCCTGTACGACTCCACGATCCTGCGCGAGCGGATGGCGGACGTCGCCCGCACCGCCGAGGGCGATCGCGTCCACGCGCGCTACGCGATGAAGGCGAACTCCGCCCGCCTGGTGCTGGACGCGGCGCACGAGGCAGGGCTGTGGATCGATGCCGTCGGTGGTAACGAGGTGCTGCGCGCCCTCCGTGCCGGCTTTACGGCCGGGCACGAGCCGCCGGTGGTGATGTTCACCGCCGACGTCTTCCGCGACAACGCGCTGGAGGCGATCGTCGCGCACGACATCCTGCCGAACGTCGGCTCACCCGGCATGATCCGGCAACTGCACGAGGCGGGGCACCGCGGCCCGATTGCGCTGCGGGTGAACCCCGGCTTCGGCCACGGGCACGTGCAGTCCTGCGACACCGGCGGCCCCTCCTCCAAGCACGGCATCTGGCACGAGGAGATCGATGAGGTCGCCGCACTGGCGAAGCAGGCGGGCTTCCCCGTGGTCGCGCTGCACGCGCACGTCGGCACCGGGCCGCAGATCAGCGAGTTCGACGCGAACATGCGGCGGCTCGTCGGGCTGTTCGCGGACCTCGTCCACCGCTTCCCGGAGGCGCGCGCGGTGAACCTCGGCGGCGGCATCCCCTACCCCTACCGGCTGGATGGCCAACGCTACGACCTCGGTGGCTACCGCACGCTGCTGCTGGAGGCGGCGTCGACGCTGTCCGAGGCGGCCGGGCACGCCGTCGCGATGGAGATCGAGCCAGGGCGCTACCCCGTCGCCGGGATGGCGATCCTCGTCGCGCGTGTCACGGACGTGAAGGACACGCGCGACAACGAGAAAGGCCCCGGCCACCGCTTCGTGATGGTGGATGCCGGCTTCAACGACCTCATCCGCCCCGCCATGTACGGCTCCTACCACCACATCTCCGTCGTCGGTGCCGGCGCATCGAGGCCACTCGAGCCGCTGGTCGTGGCCGGTCCGCTCTGCGAGAGCGGGGACGTCTTCACGCGCGACGACCAGGAACTGCTGGTGCCGCGCGCCCTTGGCCGGCCGGACCCGGGCGATCTGCTCGTGCTGCACGATGCCGGTGCCTATGGCGCGGCGATGAGCAGCAACTACGTCTCCATGGGTCGCGCCGCACAGGTGGCGTGGGATGGCAGCCGTGCGACCCTCATCTCCCGCCGCGAGACGCTGGACGACATCCTGCGTCTGGAGACCTCCGAGCCGCTGACGGTCTGACCGAGGGACGGCCTACGAGGCACCCTTGGGGCCAGCGGAGACTGTCCGACGGGCGGCGGGCACGGGTCGACGGCGCGTGGCATACTGCTGACATACCGAATCAACCGGGTATCCCCGCGCCGCGTTGGGCGTTGCGGCGGGGACGGCCCGCATCCACCAGGCTCTGCACTCCCCGAAGGCGGGAGCCCGCCACCATGCACCGATCGATGGCGGCCAGCGTGCCGTCCGTCCCCGCCTATCCCGCGCCCGCCGCGGCTGGCCGTGCCTCGGCCCATGCGAAGCGCGCTCGCCCGGCGTGCCCTCGTCCGGGGTGGCCCGCATGACCGAGCGCAACCCGTGGGGCGTGCACGGCCAGGAGACGGCGGTCGAGACGCTGCGTCGCGCGTTGCGCGGTGGCCACCTGGCGCACGCCTACCTCTTCACCGGCCCGCGCGGTGTCGGCAAGGGCACGCTCGCGCGACGGCTGGCGCAGACGCTGGTCAGCCCGAGCGCGAACGACCCCACGCTGCCTGACCTGGAGACGCGCGCGGCACGGTCGCTGGAGCAGGGCGAACTGCCGGACGTCGAACGCATCGCCATCGGCGGCGTCTGCGACGAGGCGAACCACGACCATCAGAAGGACAACTCCACCCGCATCCGCATCTGCCAGGTGCGGCGCGTGGAGCGCGTTGCGTCGCTGGCACCGTTCGGGTCACCGCGGCGCATCTTCGTGATCGACACCGCTGATGAACTCCAGCCGGAGGCGGCGCATTCCCTGCTGAAGACGCTGGAGGAGCCGCCGTCCCAGGTGCTGCTGATCCTGCTGGCGACCGACCCGGACGCGCTGCTGCCCACGATCCGTTCGCGCTGCCAGGAAGTGGTGCTGCGCCCGCTGACCCACGCCGCCCTCGCCGCCGCGCTCGAGGAGTACGAGGGCATCGAGCCGGCGCGCGCCGCACTGCTCGCGCGGATGGGCCGTGGCCGCTACGGCCTCGCGATGCAGATGCACGCCGACCCCGCGCTGGAGGTCCTGCGCGAGTCCGTGCAGGACGATGTCCGCCGCCTCGCACGCTCCGGTCGTGGTGAACGCTTCGACTACGCGGAGAAGATGGGCTTCGCGTGGTACCGGGAACGCGAAGGCGTGCTGCGGGTCATTGACCTGTGGCGGGACTGGTGGCGTGACGTGCTGATGGCCGCCACTGGCGCGGCCGCCGTGTCACCCGAGGCCACACAGGAAGCGTCGGCGGTGAGGCCGGCGGAGGCATTGCGTGCATTGCGCGCCGTGCAGACCGCGCGGAATCACCTGCTGGCGAACACCAATGCTCAACTGGCGCTGGAGGTCATGATGCTGGACCTGCCGGTGCTGAATGCGCCCATGCCGGGCGGAAGGGAGGGCCGCGCGGTCGCGACGGCCGGGTAACACCGGGGTCGGCGCGGCGACGCGGGTCACATGGATCACATTGTTGGCATTCGATACGTAGAGGCCGGGCCGATCAGTTACTGCTCGCCCGGTGACCTCAACCTCGGCACCGGCGACTACGTCGTGATCACTACCGACCGAGGCGAGCGCCTCGGCTGGGTCGTGCTCACACCCGACCAGGTGATCGCGGGCCGGCCGGACGGCCCCCTGCGCGTCATCGACCGTCTCGCCTCCGCGCAGGAGGTGGAGGCGCACCGAGAGGCGAAGCGCCGCGCGGAGGAGGACATCACCCGCGCGCAGGCGATCGCGGCGCGCATTGACTCCCGGGTGCGCGTCGCGAGCCTCACGTACGACCTCACGGGAGCGTTCGCGGAGGCGACGTACACCGCGCGCGAAGGCGTCGGCGATGTCGCCGACCGCCTGCGACGCGAGTTCCAGCGCGAGTTCGGCGGCGAGTTCGCCGTGGAGCAGGTCGGCGACCGCGACCGCGCCAAGGCCGTGGGCGGCCTCGGCCAGTGCGGTCGCGGGCTCTGCTGCTCCACGTGGATGACCGAGTTCCCCGCGATCTCGATCAAGATGGCCAAGGACCAGGGGCTCGCCCCCAACCCCAGCAAGATCTCCGGCGCCTGCGGCCGACTGCTCTGCTGCCTGTCGTTCGAGGTGGAGGCGTACCGCGAGATTATCGGCACGCTGCCGAAGGTCGGGAAGCGCATCACCACCCCGGTGGGCCGCGCCAAGGTGCTCTCGATCAACGCGCTGACGGAGATGGTGCGCCTGCGCTTCGATGAGACCGGTGAGGTGGTGGAGATGTCCACCGCCGCGCTTCGTGGCCAGATGGGTACGGCTGTGCGGCCCGAAGAACTCGAAGGCCCGGTCGAAGGCCCGATCCACGAAGAGGACCGCCAGCGCCGCGAGAACTTCATCGCGGTCCTCGACCCGATCGCGCGGCCGCTGCGAGACACCGAGGACGTGCCTGGCCTGGAGCGTCGCGCACCGCGCCCGGACGATGCACGTTCCCAGGGCGGCCGTCGCCGCACCGTCGATGCCAGCGCGCTTGGCACACCGGCCGCCGATGGCACGGCGACCGGCCAGCGCCGTCGC
>JAQCKI010000111.1 GCA_027592645.1 Chloroflexota bacterium
CCTTGTAGAAGAAGCGCGCGTAGAGCAGGTGCATCGTCGCGTGCTCGGAGCCGCCGGTGTACTGGTCGACCGGCAGCCACGCCTCGGCCGCTGCGGGCGAGAACGGGGCCGCCGCGTTGTTCGGATCCGGGTAGCGCATGAAGTACCAGGACGAACACATGAACGTGTCCATCGTGTCCGTCTCACGCCGCGCCGGCCCGCTGCACGTGGGGCACGAGGTGTTCACGAACGCCTCGGACGTGGCCAGCGGCGACTGACCGGTGGGCAGGAATTGCACGTCGTACGGCAGCGCCACCGGCAGCTGGTCTTCCGGGACGGCCTGCGCGCCGCAGTTGTCGCAGTAGACGATGGGGATCGGCGCGCCCCAGTACCGCTGGCGAGAGATCAGCCAGTCGCGCAGCCGGTAGTTCACCTTGCGCTCGCCCAGCCCGCGCTCCTCCAGCCAGGCGATCGCCTTCTGGACGGCCTCGGTCTTCAGTAGTCCGTCCAGCCACTGGCTGTTGAACGCGGGGCCGTCTCCCGTGTACGCCTCGCCCTCCCAGCCGTCGGGCGGCTGCACTGTGCGGACGATCGGGAGGCCGTACGCCTTCGCGAAGTCCCAGTCGCGCTGATCCTGTCCGGGCACGGCCATGATCGCGCCCGTGCCGTAGGAGGTCAGGACGTAGTCCGCGAGGTAGATCGGGACGGGCTGCTCCGTGAACGGGTTGATCGCGTACGCCCCGGTGAAGACGCCGCGCTTCTCGGCGGCCCCTTCCGTGGAGAGACGCTCGATCTCGGTCGATCGCCGCACGCGCTCCACGAACTCGTCGACGGCGGCGCGCTGCTCGGGCGTGGTGATCGCGTCCACCAGCGCGTGCTCTGGTGCCAGCACGGCGAACGTCATGCCGAACGAGGTGTCCGGGCGGGTAGTGAACACCCGCACCGAGAGGTCGTCGTGGCCCTGGACGCGCATCGAGAACTCGGCGCCCTCGGAGCGGCCGATCCAGTTGCGCTGCATCAACTTCACATGCTCGGGCCAATCCAGGTCCTGATTGTCCAGCAGTTCCTCGGCGTACTGGGTCGTACGGAAGAACCACTGCTCCATCTGGCGCTGGACCACCTCGGTGTCGCAGCGCTCGCAGCGGCCATCCACCACCTGCTCGTTCGCCAGCGTGGTGTTGCAGGACGGGCACCAGTTAGCGGAGGCGTCCTTGCGATACGCCAGCCCGCGGTTGAACAACTGCACGAACCACCACTGCGTCCAGCGGTAGTACTCCGGGGCGCTGGTGTTGACCTCGCGCTCCCAGTCGAAGGAGGCGCCCATGACCTGGAGTTGCTTCCGCATCCGCTCGATGTTGGCGGCGGTCCAGTCGGCCGGGTGCGCGCCACCCTTGATGGCGGCGTTCTCGGCGGGGAGTCCGAACGCATCGAACCCCATCGGGAAGAGCACGTTCCAGCCCTTCATCCGGAAGAACCGGGCGAGCGTGTCGGACGGTGCCATGGCCCACCAGTGGCCGACGTGGATGTCGCCCGACGGGTACGGGAACATGGTCAGGTGGTAGCGGTTGGGGCGTCCGTCCAGGTGATCAGGCGTGCGATTGAGGCCGTCCGCGAGCCATCGCTCGCGCCAGCGCGGCTCGATCTCGCCCGGCTGATAGCGCGCGGACTCGGTGGTCTGCGATTCGGCGGTCATGTGAGCGCGTCCTTTTGGGGTCGGTCGGCGGTACGAGCGGTGGCCTGTGAGTCAGGCCCGGCGGCATCGCGGCACGGCGCGACACCGCCTACATAAGGACGAGGAGGAAGAGGCCACGAGCGGCCGCAGTGGGGCGAGCGGGAGAAGTGGCGCGCTGCATGGTCTGAGTATCGTGAGCGGCCTTCCCGCCCGTCAACCGCCACCCGTTCCGAGTCATGCGCCCACGCCTTACACCGCGACGATGATGAGCAGGCCGACCAGCGGCACGCCCAGCGAGGTGACGTAGAGCAGCCGCTTCGCCTCGCGCAGGCGCCCCGCCTCGTCCTTCGTGGCGAGCGCCCTGCGACCCTGCCAGGCCGTGGCAATGACGTACGCGACGAACAGCGCGATCGTGACGTTGAGCATGGCGCGCCCCTCCTGCACGGACATTTGAACGCACCGCCGCGCCACGCGCCATGGCAGGCCCCGGGCGCCGCCTCGGGCGGGGCGAGGCGATGCCTACGGGCTGACGACCCGCTGCAGCGGTTTCCCGAACACGAGCAGGTAGACCTCGCCCCGCACCTGGGCGATGGAGGCGACATTCCCCGCGCCCTGGTAGATGCGCACCACATTGCCCACCGGGCTCGCCCGCATGCCGAACACCTCGCCGGAGCAGTAGTCCGCGAACAGGTAGGCGCCTTCCACCTCCGGGACGCTGCCGCCCCGCACCACCGGCCCACCAGTGATCGAGCAGCGGCCGCCCTGGTGGTTGTAGACGGCCACGGGCATGGTCAGACCGGTCTGGTTGCAGGTGCTGGCGTTGTAGCAGCGGTCGCCCTCCATCACTTTCCAACCGAGGTTCGCGCCGGCGGTGGCGATCGAGACCTCCTCGATGGCGTTCTGGCCCACGTCGGCGACCCAGAGCGAGCCGGTCGAGGCGTCCCAGTCCATCCGCCATGGATTGCGCAGGCCGTACGCCCACACCTCGGCGCGGACGCCCGTGCCGCCGACCAGCGGGTTGCTCACGGGCACCAGGTAGGGGCGTGCCGGGCTGGTGCTGCGGACATCGATGCGCAGGATGGAGCCGAGCAGGGTCGATGCGTCCTGGCCGTTGCCCTGCGGATCGCCGCTCGAGCCGCCGTCACCGACGCCCAGGTAGAGCATCCCGTCCGGGCCGAACCGAATCGAGCCGCCGTTGTGGTTGGAGAACGGCTGTCCGATCTCCAGGACCACGGCCTCCGACTCTGCATCGAACTCGCCGGGTGCCGTTTGCACGACATAAGAGAGAATCGTTCGCCGTGGCTGGGCGGTCGAGTAGTAGACCCACAGGCGCCCGTTCGTGCTGAACGCGGGGTCAGGCTCGGCGGAGAGCAGGCCCTCCTCGTTCCCCGATACGAGGACGCGGTCGGAGAGGTCCAGCGCGAGCGTGGTGCTGCCCTGGTACAGACGGAGGACCACGGCCTGGTTCTGCTCCACGACGTAGAGCGCGGGGTCGCCGGGGAGCGCGAACACCTCCACCGGGCGCTCGAAGGTCACCGTCGGCTCGAATGGGGTGAGCAAGATCGCCGCGGGCACGGCGGCGGGCGTAATCGGTGGGGCCGTCGCGGTGGGCGTTGGGCTGGCCGTCGCGGCCGGCGTGGCGCTTGCCGTCGGGGTGTCTGCCGCTGTCGCGGCCGGCGTCGCCGTGGCCGTCGCCGAAGTCGTCGGTGTTGCCGTGCCGTCCGAGGCGGTCGGCGACGCCGCCGGCGTTCCAGCGGTCGGCGATGGAGCGACGGTCGGCGTGCTCACGGCGGTCGCTGTGCCGTCGGTGGGCGTCGGCGAGGCGTCGCCCCCGGCGTCGCACGCCGTCAGCACGAGGCCGGCGGCCGCGAGGAGGGCAATGAACGAAGTGGTGTGTCGCCAGGAATTGAGGCGCATCAGGAGGCCCTTCGGTCTCGGGAGCACCTTCGATGCTATCAGGCAGGCTCCGCGCGGCAGCGTTACTGAGAGGCGCTAGCGGGGCGCATCGCCCCGGCGGTACTCCTCGGTGATCAGGTCCAGCCGCTCCTTCACGTCTGGCAGCAGCGGCTGGCTGACCGCCGCGAGCGAGTCGCGCAGTTGCTCCGGGCGGCTGGCGCCGATGATCGGTGCGGTGATGATCGGATTCGCGAGTACCCACGCCATCGCCATGTGGGTCATCGGCAGGCCCGCTTCGTCCGCCACGAGGCGAATGTCCTCGACGGTCTCGAATTCGCGATCGTGCCAGTAGCGCTGGCGGTAGGTCGCACCCGCGTTCTGGATCGTGAAGCGGGAGCCCTCCAGCGGCCCATCGTCGGAGGAGTGCTTGCCGGTCAGCAGTCCTCCCGCCAGCGGGTTGTACGGGATCACCGCCACGCCCTCTTCGGCGCACAGTGGGAAGAGTTCGCGCTCGAACTCCCGGAAGAGCAGGTTGTAGCGCGGCTGCACGCTATCGAAGCGCGCCACGCTCAGTACGTCCGACCGCCCGAGGGCGCGCGCGAGCCGGTACGCCAGCCAGTTAGAGACGCCGATGTAGCGCACCTTGCCGGAGCGAACCAGGTCGTCCAGCGCGCGCAGGGTCTCGTCCAGCGGCGTGTGCGGGTCGTCGCCGTGCAACTGGTAGAGGTCGATGTAGTCCGTCTGGAGGCGACGCAGCGAGGCGTCCACGGCCTCCGTGATGTGCTTCCGAGAGTTCCCGCGCTGCCACGGCAGCGGGCCGGTCGCGCCGAAGCACTTGGTGGCGATGATGAGGTCCTGCCGCTGCCCGTGCAGCCAGCGGCCCAGGATCTCCTCGGTGCGCCCCGCGTACTCCACGCCGCCACCCAGCGGGTAGACGTCCGAGGTGTCCAGGAAGGTGATGCCACCCTCCGAGGCGCGGTTCAGGATCGCGACGGAGGTCGCCTCGTCGCACTGGAGGCCAAACGTCATGGTGCCCAGGCAGAGCCGCGAGACCCACAGCCCGGTGTTGCCCAGCCGTACGTGCTCCATTGGTCGGTCCCCTGTCACATGATCGGTGCGATCGGATACCCCGGCGGAGATGCCGGAACGGAAATCGAGAGTAACAGGGGAGTCGTTGGGCGCTCGGCGGAGCGGGGCGGGGCTAGCCGGCCGCGCGCCCCAGCATCAGGCCACCCACGGCGGCGACGACGCCCAGTGCGAGCGTGCCGAAGAGGTAGATCGCCGCCGCCAGCCAGCGCCCGTCCTCCACGTGCCGGATCGCATCGACCATGTACGACGAGAACGTGGTGTAACCGCCGAGGACGCCGATGCCGATGCCACTGGCGGCCCACCGAGGCATCCCTGTCCAGCGCGTCTCGATCAGCCCCAGCAGCAGCCCCAGCGCGAACGCGCCGGTGATGTTCACCGCGAACGTCCCCATGCCCACCACGCCCGCGCGGTTCGTCAACGCGGTCGCCACCCACCATCGCAACAGCGATCCGGCGGCGCCTCCGAGTGCGACGGCGAGTGCGATTGGCATCTTGCGAGGATGGTAGCCTCGGACGGTCCGAGGCGGCAGCGCTCCCGCCGGAGGTTGACGCTATGCCTCGACGTGTTGCTTTCGCGCTGGCCGCTGTGGCGATGATCCTCATCGCCTGTTCGCCCGAGGGGCCGGAACCCACCGCGACGCCCACCCTGGCACCAACGTCGACGCCGACGCCGGCAGTCTGGCCGCCGCCGTTCGAGATCACCGTGACCGAACTGCCCGAGAGTGTCTTCCACCCGGGCGACCTCGCCTGGGGCCGAAACTTCCCCGCCGCCGGGCCTCCTCAGACGCCGCTCAACGCACTCGACGCGGAGGGCGGCGTGGTCGTGGCGCACTCTGATGGTGACTTCACCGCGGAGGGCGACTGGGGGATCGTGCTCGCGCGCTACCACGCGGACGGATCGCTGGACTGGGGACGCCGGTACTCGCATCCTACGCTTCAACAGGTTGGTGGACTCGCCATCCGCGGCGACACGATCTACATCGCGGGGCGGTTCGACCAGGTCGCCAATTTCGGCCTGGGCCCGCTGCAGGCGGG
>JAQCKI010000112.1 GCA_027592645.1 Chloroflexota bacterium
CCACCCTCCAGCTGCACCATGGGGCGCAGGTCAGGCGGCAGCACCGGCAGTTCCGTGATGATCATCCAGTCCGGGCGGTTGCCGGACTTGCGGAGCGCCTCCACCACGCGCATGCGCTTGGTGGCCTTCTTGCGCTTCTGGCCTGAGGCCACGTGGATCTCGCCACGGAGCCGCTCTGAGAGCAGGTCCAGGTCCATGCGCTCCAGCACGGAGAGCACGGCTTCGGCGCCCATGCCGGCCTTGAAGACCAGGCCGAAGCGCTCCTCGTAGTCGCGATACTCGGCCTCGGTCAGGACGGTCAGGTTGTCCGCCTCGATCGGGTCGCGCAGGCGCTCCAGCCACCGAACCAGCGGCTGGTACTCCTTCTGGACCTGGTCGCGGATCGCGGACGCCTGGTCCCGCATCGGCTGCAGTTCCTTGAAGGCGGCGTCACGCTTCTGCTGCGTGGCGGCCTCCGCCATCATCTGCAGGTCCGCCTTCTTGTCCGCGATGGTCTGCTCGACAGCGGCGACGGAAGCGGTGACCGCTTCCTTCAGCGACTTCAGCGTTTCCTGCGTGATCTCTTCGCCACGCTGGCCCACGGTCTCGTCGCGGAACGCCAACTTGCCGCGCAACTTCTCGCCCAGGCGGGACTGCAGGTCCTGCTCCAGATCACGCGCCTCCGTCATGACGGAGTCAATGTCGGCCTGGAACTGGGTGTCGGCCTCTTCCAGCGCCAGGTCGCGGCGCTGGAGGATCTCCTGGATCTCGTGTTCCAGCATCTGCTCGCGCAGGGTGATGCGCTTGCCGAGGTCGCCCTCGCGCTGGCCGGCCATCTCATCGATCTCCTCGTAGAGGAGTTCCAGGGCGTGCTTGCGCGCGTCCTCGTTGACGTTGGTCACCACGTACTGGGCGAAGTAGACGACACGCTCCAGCGTGCGCGGGGCAATGTCCAGCAGCAGGCCCAGGCGGCTGGGCACGCCCTTGGCGAACCAGATGTGCGTGACGGGCGCGGCCAGGCTGATGTGGCCCATGCGCTCGCGGCGCACCTTGGAGCGCGCCACTTCCACGCCGCACTTGTCACAGACGATGCCCTTGTAACGGACACGCTTGTACTTGCCGCAGTGGCATTCGAAGTCCCGGACCGGACCGAAGATCTTCTCGCAGAAGAGCCCGTCCTTCTCCGGCTTCAGGGTGCGGTAGTTGATCGTCTCCGGCTTGGTGACCTCGCCGTAGGACCACGAGCGGATCTGGCTGGGCGATGCCAGCGAGAGACGGATCGCGTTGAAGTCATTGACCTCGAGCATGTGCTAGTCCTCCCGGAGTTCGCGGCCGGACAGGTTGATCCCCAGGCGGGGAAGGGACTCGGACTCGTCCGCGAAGCCGACGTCCTCCTCCGCTTCGTTGAGGATCTCCACGCTCAGGCCGAGCGACTGGAGTTCCTTGACGAGCACCTTGAAGGATTCCGGCACGCCGGGCTCCATGGTGTTCTCGCCCTTGACGATCGCTTCGTACGTCTTCACGCGGCCGACAATGTCGTCCGATTTGACGGTGAGCATCTCCTGCAGGATGTGGGCGGCGCCGTACGCCTCGAGGGCCCACACCTCCATCTCGCCGAAGCGCTGGCCACCGAACTGCGCCTTACCGCCCAGCGGCTGCTGGGTGATGAGGGAGTACGGGCCGGTGGAACGGGCATGGATCTTGTCGTCCACCAGGTGGATGAGCTTCAGCATGTACATGTAGCCCACGGTCACCGGCTGGTCGAAGGGCTCGCCCGTGCGGCCGTCGTAGATCGTCTGCTTGCCCCATACCGGCGGGGCGGTGTTGGTGCGGTCGGCGACCTCGGTGACACGGTCGTGGAGCACTTCGTCCGTCATGCGGCGGACGTTCTTCTCCCCGTGGCTCTCCAGCCACAGGATGCTGGAGGCGCGGGCAGCGGTGCCCGGGCCGCCGGTGCGCAGCACCTCGTTCGAATCGAAGCCGGCCTCGGCGAGGTAGGCCTCGATCGCCGGGACGTCCACGCGCTGGCCGATCTCCACGTCGGAGGTGGCGTAGGCGCGCTCGGTCTCCACGGCGTCCGCCTGGATGGCGAACCACGCGCGGGCCAGGGCGTCCTGGATGTCTTCGTCACTGGCACCGTCGAACACCGGGGTGATCGCGCGGAAGCCGAGCGTGGAGGCGGCCCACCCGAGGTGGGTCTCCAGCACCTGGCCGACGTTCATGCGGGACGGCACACCGATCGGGTTCAGGATGACCTCCACCGGGCGGCCATCCGCCAGGTAGGGCATCTCCTCCGAGGGCTGAATGATCGAGATGACGCCCTTGTTGCCGTGACGGCCGGCCATCTTGTCGCCCACGGTGATCTTCCGCTTCTGGGCGATGGAGACACGCACCATCATGTTCACGTCGGACGGCAGTTCGTCATCGTTCTCGCGACGGAACACCTTGACGTCGATCACCTTGCCGCGCTCGCCGTGCGGGACGCGCAGGCTGGTGTCCTTCACCTCGCGCGCCTTCTCGCCAAAGATGGCGCGGAGGAGCTTCTCCTCCGGGGTGAGTTCGGTCTCGCCCTTGGGCGTGATCTTGCCGACGAGGATATCGCCTTCGCGCACCTCCGCACCGATGCGGATGATGCCCTCTTCGTCCAGGTCGCGGAGCGCCTCGTCACCCACGTTGGGGATGTCGCGCGTGATCTCCTCCGGGCCCAGCTTCGTGTCGCGGGCCTCGACTTCGTACTTCTCGATGTGGATCGAGGTGAACTTGTCGTCCCGGACGATGGACTCGTTCAGGATGATCGCGTCCTCGAAGTTCAGACCCTCCCAGGACATGAAGGCGATCAGGACGGACTGGCCCAAGGCCAGTTCGCCACTGTCCGTGCTGGAGGAGTCCACCAGTGGCTGACCCTTGCGGATCTTCTGGCCCTTGGTAACCAGCGGGCGCTGATTCATGCAGGTGCCCTGGTTGGAGCGCACGAACTTCAGCAGCGGGTAAGACTCCTCGCGCCCGGAGCTGTAGCGCACCTTCAGGAAGTTCGCGGTGACAGAGGTGACTTCGCCATCCTCCTCCGCGACCACCACGTGGCCGGAGTCCACCGCCGAGGGCAACTCGATGCCCGTGCCCACCAGCGGGGCCTCCGGGCGGAGCAGCGGTACGGCTTGCCGCTGCATGTTGGCGCCCATCAGGGCGCGGTTCGCGTCGTCGTGCTCCAGGAACGGGATCATGGCCGCGGCCACGGAGACGATCTGGCGCGGGGAGACATCGATGAAGTCCACGTCCACCGGGGTGGCCATCAACGGCTCTTCACCGTGGCGGACCTCCACGCGCGTGGCAATGATGTTGCCGTTGGCGTCCGTGAGCGTGTTCGCCTGCGCGATGCGGTACTTCTCTTCCTCGTGGCCATCGAGGTAACGCACCTCTTCGGTCAGGAAGGGAAGGACAGCGATCTCCTCTTCGGCCGCGTCTGAGCAGGCGCGGGCAGTGGCCTCGTCCAGCACCTCGCCACCACGGGCGAGGATCTTGCCGGACTTGGACTTGACGTCCTCAGACGGGATGCGCCCAGTCAGCGTCTTGACGTCGCCACGAGCGACCGCGTGTGCAACGACCCGGTACGGCGTCTCGATGAAGCCGAAGTCGTTCACGATGCCGAAGGTGGCGAGCGAGCCGATCAGGCCGATGTTCGGGCCTTCCGGGGTCTCGATCGGGCAGATGCGGCCGTAGTGGCTGTGGTGCACGTCACGCACATCGAATCCAGCGCGGTCACGGGAGAGACCGCCGGGGCCCAGCGCGGACAACTTGCGCTTGTGCGCGATCTCGGAGAGCGGGTTGACCTGGTCCATGAACTGGGAGAGCTGGCTGCCGCCGAAGAACTCCTTCATGGCCGCCACCACGGGGCGGATGTTGATCAGGGCGGAGGGCGTGGCCTCGTCCGGGTCGGTGATGGTCATGCGCTCGCGGACGACGCGCTCCATACGGAGCAGGCCGACGCGGAACTGGTTCTGCATCAGTTCGCCCACGGAGCGGACACGACGGTTGCCCAGGTGGTCAATGTCGTCCGCGGCACCGTGGCCGTTGTTGATGTCGATGATGCGGCGAATGATGCCGATCATGTCCGCGCGCCGCAGCGTGCGGGTCTCCGGCGCGTCCACCAGCGCCAGCCGCTTGTTCAACTTGTAGCGGCCCACGCTGCCGAGGTCGTAGCGACGGTCGGCGAAGAACAGCGTCTCGATCAGTTCGCGCGCGTTGTCGGCCGTGGGCGGGTCCCCGGGGCGCAGCCGGCGGTAGAACTCTTCCAGCGCCTCACGGCGGTTGGTGGTGGCGTCCTTCGCCAGCGTGGAGTCCACGTACTTGTGGTCGTCGTTCGTGTCGATGTCGGCGAGCAGCGCGCGGACGCGCTCGTTCGTGCCGAGTTCGTCGTCCGACAGGCCCTCTTCGTTGTCGATGCAGCGGATCAGGACGGAGACGGGCAGGCGGCGCTTGCGGTCCACCTTCACGGAGACCACGTCACGGGTGCTGGTCTCAAACTCCAGCCAGGCACCGCGGTTCGGGATCAACTTCGCGCCGATGAGCTTGCGGCCGGTCGCGGGGTCGATCTCCTGGGTAAAGTAGACACCCGGCGACCGCACCAGCTGGGAGACGACGACGCGTTCCGCACCGTTGATGATGAAGGTACCGTGGTTGGTCATCATGGGGATGTCCCCCATGAAGATCTCCTGCTCCTTCACCTCTCCGCTTTCCTTGACCAGCAGCTCCACGCGCACGCGCAGCGGTGCGGCGTAGGTGCGCTCGCGGTCGCGGCACTCGGTCTCGGTGTACTTCGGGTCTTCGAAGCGGTAGTCGCCGAAGCGCACTTCCATGCGGCCACCGGTGAAGTCCTCGATGGGCGAAATCTCGTCGAAGAGTTCGCGCAGGCCGTCCTGCAGGAACCGCTCGTAGGAGCGACGCGGCATGTCGATCAGGTTCGGCATGGGCATCTCAGGGCGCGCGGAGCCGAAGACCTTCTTGGCGGTCGGCACCCGGCGGTTCGAGACAACGATGCGGCGGTTGATGGCCAAAGTGCGGTTCCCCTTCACACGACCGGCTGCCTCAGCGGCACCGGTTCGGGGCTGTTGGACTCATACGTGGGGTCACAGGCCGGGCAGCCATACCGGGGACGATGCCCCTCCCGCCGCCACACAGCCGAACACAGAACGAACCCCGCACGGCTGATCCTGCCGTCGGGGTAGTGGTACCTCGTGATGTATTACCTGAGAGTGCTCACGCAGACGTAAGTGTATGCCCGCGGAGGCAGATTGACAACGGTAGCCATCCTGATAACTCGATGTCAACGAATTCCGGGGCAGAACTGGCGTTCTCACCAGCGCCGTTGCCCCGCACGAGGGTCAGACGGGAGCCACGCGATGCCGCTTCGCATGTGGTGCTTTGTCGCCGGCTTGCTCGCCGCCATTGCGATTCCGCTGGTGCTGACGGACGCCAGCGCCGGCGGATTGCTCCTGATCCTGCCCCTCGCGCTGGTGCTGGGGCCGCTTGGCTGGCTGGCCGGTTACATCTACGAGCAGCTCCGCTGGTAGCCGGTCACTCCTCGTCCGGCTCCTCGGTAGGTTCCACAGTGGGCTCCTCGGTGGGCGCCGGGCCGGCGAGAACGTCCAGTTCCGCCCGACGCGCCACGGCCGCGTCCGCGTCCACCG
>JAQCKI010000113.1 GCA_027592645.1 Chloroflexota bacterium
GGGGGACGCGGGCGGGCGGTGGCGCAGTGCGGGCAATGACGCCACGCGAACTGCAGCGGGCGACCGCAAGAGGTGCAGGGCGTGCGCAGCTGGCTGGAGCAGTGCGCGCAGACGACCCAGTCGTGCTCGATCGGGCGGCGGCAGGAGGGGCATGCGCTGATCGAGTGCAACTCGGACAGGATTGCTTCCTGCTCCAGTTGTCGCTCGTACGCCTGCTGCACGGTTTCGCCGGGGCGCAGCACCATGTAGACGGGCAGGCCCACCACGGGGAACACCACCGCGATCGCGACGGCGATGCCCTGCGTGACGGGGTCACCGGTGCGCGCTCGGATGTCGCGGTAGACCCACAGGACAGAGGCGACCCAGAGCACCAGCAAGTAGCCGGTGAGCAGCACAGCGATCAGGCGGGCCGTCACCTGCCAGTCACCGCCGGGCCATGAGATGAGCAGGTCCACGAGCATCCCTCCGGTCGAGCCGTTCCTATATTCAGGCTAACACGCGCCTCCCGGAGCATCGCGCGCGGGGTTGGCAGGTGCGTGGATGCTCAGTGGACGGGGTGCCTCCGCACGGAAGCCTCAGCCGTAGGCCGCACCTACAATCGAGCCGTGACCACCAGCCTGCATGACACCCTGAACCCCGCACAGCGGCGCGCCGTGGAGACCCCCGGCGGGCCGCTGATGATCCTGGCCGGGCCCGGCTCCGGGAAGACGCGCGTGATCGCGCACCGGATCGCCTACCTCGTACAGGAGGCCGGGGTTTCCCCGTGGCGCATCCTCGCCGTGACGTTCACGAACAAGGCCGCGCGCGAGATGCGCGAGCGCGTCGAGGGCCTCCTCGGGCCGGAGGCGGCGCGGCTCTCGATGGGCACGTTCCACTCCGTGTGCGCGCGCATCCTGCGCCGCGATGGCGAGGCGATTGGCCTGACGCGCGACTTCGTGATCTACGACACCGACGACCAGATGTCGCTGATCCGCACGATCGAGGCGGAACTGCAGATCGACCCGAAGCGCTTCCAGCCGCGCGCGGTGCTCTCTGCGATCTCCGCCGCCAAGAACGAGCGTCGCGACGCGGCCGCCTTCCAGCGATCCGTGGACTCCTACTTCGAGGAGATCGTGGCGCGCGTGTACGAAAAGTACGAGGCGGCACTGCGCCGCTCCGGCGCGGTGGACTTCGACGACCTGCTGGGCCGCACGCTGGAGATGTTCGAGACCCGCCCGGAGGTGCAGGAGCGGTACGCCGAGCGCTACCTGCACACGCTCATCGATGAATTCCAGGACACCAACCTGGTCCAGTACCGGCTGGCACGCGAACTCTCCTCCACGCACCGCAACCTAACGGTGGTCGGTGACCCCGATCAGTCGATCTACTCGTGGCGGGCAGCGGACATCCGCAACATCCTCAACTTCGAGGAGGACTTTCCGGACGCACAGGTAGTGCTGCTGGAGCAGAACTACCGCTCGACGGGCCACATCCTGCGCGCGTCGCACGCCGTCATCCAGCAGGCGGAGGGACGGCCCGAGAAGAACCTGTGGACCGAGAACCCGGACGGCGAGCCGGTGATCGAGTTCGAGGCGTCGTACTCCGAAGAAGAGGGCCAGTTCATCTCCGGCGAGATCCGAAGACTGATCCGCGTGGACGGTCGCAGCCCCGGCGACTTCGCCGTGATGTACCGCACCAACGCTCAGTCGCGCGCCATCGAGGAGGCGTTCCTTGCCTCCGGCGTTCGCTATCGCATTGTCGGCGGTACGAGGTTCTATGACCGCAAGGAGATCCGCGACCTGATCGCGTACCTGCGGCTGATCCACAACGAATACGACACCGTCGCGTTCGAACGCATCGTGAACGTCCCCACGCGTGGCATCGGTGCCCGCACGGTGGCAGAGGTCAGTTCGGCCGCCGCCGAGGCGGGCCTGTCGCCGGTGGCGATGGCGCACCGCGCCGCCGCCGGTGATCCGTCGCCGGGCGTGCCAGTGCTCGCCTCGCGGGCCCGGGGTGCCCTCATCGCGTTTGTGCAGATGTACGACCGCCTCCGTGACTCCCGAGGTGAGGCGAGCGTCTCGACGCTGCTCGACCGCGTACTGGAGGAGATCGGCTACCGCGAGCACCTGAAGAAGACCGAGGGCGAACACGCAGAGGTGCGCTGGGAGAACGTGCAGGAACTGCGCGCCGTGGCGAACGAGTACCAGGAGGTGGAAGAGGACTCCACGCTCGCGTCGTTCCTCGAAGAAGTCGCGCTCGTCTCCGATGTGGACGACCCGAGCGCGGACCAGCCCGACTCGGTGACGCTGATCACGCTGCACGCCGCCAAGGGCCTCGAGTACCCCGTGGTCTTCCTCGCCGGTATGGAGGAGGGCATCCTCCCGCACGTCCGATCGCTGGACGACCCGAAGCAAATGGAGGAGGAGCGCCGGGTCTGCTACGTAGGCATGACCCGCGCGCGCGAGCGCCTCTACCTGACGCGCGCAAAGCGCCGCACCACATACGGCCAGTTGAGGTCCAACCCGGCATCCCGGTTCCTCTCGGACATCCCGGACGCCGACATCGTCGCGCCGCTGGGTGCTGCGCCGCGGGGCGACTCGTGGGACGCCAGCCAGCCAGGTGGCGGTCTGCGCGCCGCCGCCGCCGCGCGCCGCATCGAGGTGGACACGGAGACACCGGTGTTCTCACCCGGCCAGCGGGTGCAGCACAATACGTTCGGCGTGGGCGTGGTCATCTCGTGCGAGATTGTGCCGGGCGACCAGCAGGTGCAGGTAGCGTTCCCGGGCAAGGGCGTGAAGAAGTTGCTGCAGTCATTCGCTCGGCTCGAGCCGGCGGAGTAGCCGCGCCTCCTGGCCGCTACGCGCGGCTGTTCGGCCCGCCGCCGACCATCCCGAAGCGCATCCGCGTCTCCAGTTGGGCCAGGATGTCGCCACGGGTGAGGATCCCCACCAGTTGCCCGCCATCGATCACCGGCAGCTGGTGGACGTCTCGTGTCGCCATCGTGCGCATCGCTTCGGCGACGGCAGTGGAAGGCTCACAGGTCGCCACCTGCTCCGTCTGCACCATCACCTCGTGCGCGCGGGTGAGCGGCCAGCGGTCGCGTGGCACCTTGGCCAGATCCGTGGTGGTGAGGAGGCCGGTGACGCGGCCATCACGCTCCAGCAGCACGCAGCGCTCCCCGGCCGCGAGGACGTGCTCGTCCACGATGCGCTGGACCAGCGTGTCCTCTGGCAGCGGGGTCGGTGCGGGACGCATCACGTCGCTCGCGCGGATGCGCTCCAGGGCCCGCTCGACGAGCAACTGGCTGTAGGCGCTCTCGGCGGCGGACTTCAGGAAGAAGCCGATCATCACGTACCAGAGGCCGAAGAGGTTGCCCGTCAGCACGAACAGCAGGCCGCCGACGATCATGATCCAGCCGATGCCGGAGCCCGCGTAGGAGGCGATCCGTGTCGCCTTCAGGTGATCCTTCGTGCGCGCCCACAGGATCGAGCGGAACACACGGCCGCCATCCAACGGGAAGCCGGGCAGCAGGTTGAAGACAGCAAGAATCATGTTCACGAAGCCGAGGTATGCGATCACCTCGCCGAGGTTCCCGCCGATTCCGGTGGCGATCAGGATGAGCACAACGCCCAACACAAACGACATCGCCGGCCCGGCGATTGCGATCAGGAATTCCTGCCGAGCGGAGTTCATCTCGCCCATGATGTTGGAGACGCCACCGAAGATGAACAGGGTGATCGAGGGCACGGGCATCTTGAAGTGCTGCGCGACAAACGCGTGCGAGAGTTCGTGTAGCAGCACGGAGACGAAGAACATCACCGCCGTGGCGGCACCGCCGATGTAGCGGCCCACCTCGCCCCACTCCGGGTACTGCGTGCCGTAGTACGTGGCGAGACTCCACGCGACGAGCGTGAAGATGAAGATCCACGAGAAGTGGACGCGAATCTCGATGCCGCGCACACGCCCGATCAGCAGGCCGCTGGTGAGGTCCATGTACCCATCATAGGCAGCGGGCGGGGATCACGTGAGTACGGGCGCGACTTAACCGGCGAGCGCTGCCAGGGTGGCGTCATCGATGGCAGCGGCGATGAGCGCGCCGGCACGTTCCACCTTCGCCTCGTGGGAGAACGGCGAGGTGCTGAACACTCCCTCGATGTCGCGGACAGTCTCCACCGTGCGATCGGGTGCCAGCAGCAGCGTGGTCGCACGGCTGGCAGCGGCGCGATCCAGCAGGTACGGGCTGGGTTCCGCGCCACCGGTAAGGATCAACAGTTCGGTTCCAGTCGACATCGCGGCGAGGGCGAGGTCGACGCGCTCGGAACGGCAGACGACGGCGCGACGCGGGAAGCGCGCGTAGTACGCATCGGCGGCGTCGTGGGAAATCGCCGCGACGACGAGGTGTTCGCAGATGGCGGCGTCGCCATCCTCGGAGCGGGAGAGCACCTGCGCGCCGCTCGCCTCGATCAGGGTGGCGACGGTGGGCGCGGCGAGCAGGCGGTCTTCGGCCAACGCCAGTGCGCCTGCCTTCACCTGGTGGTTGAGGATCACCGTGGCGCCAGCGCCGGCCTGCGGGGCGGCGGGGCCGACCAGCACCAACCGCGCGCTGAGGCGCTGAGCGAGCGCGGCGGCGTCTCCGCCGGCCGGTGCTTCGATGATCGTGACCGTGGCAGCCGTATCAGCGGCCACAGCAGACTCCGCCACCGGCTGCCCCGAGGCGTCAACGAACTCGATGAGGCCAAAGGTGCGGGCGTCCGCCTCGGCGCGTGCATCGCCGGCGAGGCGCTCGAGGCGCACCGACCGGCCTGCGTAGGCGAGGCGATGCGCCAGCCCGACGGCCACCGTGGACGCGCCCGCGTTTGACTCTATGCCCGCCACGACGATGCGGCTCATCGCCCGTCCGTCTCGGTGCGGCCGGCCACACTCACGTGTGGCGGTCTCGGGATGGAGGAGGCCCGCCCCGGCAATCCGTGGGGAGCCGAATCAGTCCGGTGGTGAACCTACGGGAAGGCTTTCCAGTCCGCAACCACTCGCCCTCGACCGGGGCGATCTGCACCGCGCTGCGATCAGGATCGTTTCAACAGGGAGTGCCCAGGAAGGAGCCTGGGTCCCGACAGCGAGATCAGCGCCAGAGCTTGCTCGCCTCACGCTGCAGGTGCTCGCGGCGCTCGTGGGCGGAGTTCATCGCCCGCGAGAGATCCTTGCGGTTGATCCGCTTCTGGGCTGACTTCACGGCCTTGGATAGCTCCGGCTGGTCCCCAACCTCCTCCATCACGCGGTTCGCGCCGATGACAAGGAGTAGCGCGCCGGAGCCGACCGCCACGGTTCCGACGACCAACTGGGCCACACGGAGCAGCATCCATCCGAGCGTGTACCCCACGAGGAGAGTTCCGGTCAGTACCCCGAGCACACCCGTTCCTAGGCGAAGGAAGTTCATACCGACTCGCAATCTGAGGATTCGATCCATCATCCTCTCACCGTAGCGAGGAGGTGATGAAGGTCGCGTGCCGAGCGCTGCCAGATCCATTGCAGAAGCGACGAGATTGAGCCGTGCTGCTGTCAGAACTGCTGTGGAGCGGGATCGACGGGCACAGAGAAGGGGCCCGGAGGCCCCTCATCCGTTGCGCTTATTGGTGCCGAGGGCCGGGATCGAACCGGCGACACCA
>JAQCKI010000114.1 GCA_027592645.1 Chloroflexota bacterium
CATCGATGACCTCGGGCGGGCAGCCGTGGCGCGCGTGCTCGACGAGCCGCAGCGCGCGCTGCGCGTCCAGCCCCGCGCGCCCGGCGACGACCGCGTCGATGCCCGCGCTCCCGATCACGATGCGAGCGCCCTCGGCCGCCCATCGATGCGCCAGCGCGGCGTGGTCGATGTGTTCGTGCGTCACGATCACCGCGTGCACATCGCGCGGCGCAAAGCCATGCGCGCGCGCCTGCGCGACGGCGAGCGTCCACGCGTCGCCCTCGGCAACCTCGACACCCGCATCGATCAGCAGCCACCCGCGCCCGTCTCGTACCTCCGCCAGGCGGAGCGCCCAGACGTTGTTGTCACCGAGGACGATGTGGGCTGGGGAGAGGGTCATAGCATCTCGCCAGACGCTCGGACGCGGGAGCAGTCGCGGCGCGTGTAATCCTTCGGATGGGAGTGCGCCACGGTGCCGCTGGCGAGGACGACTTCGTGAATCGTACCCACGTGCTGTCCTCGGTCGGTGAGCAACTTCACGACTCGGGATTCGCCGCCAGACCACAGGGCGTTCCGGGCCGGTGCGCGGTGTACGATGATTTCGCGAAGGATCCCATCGACCCGTTTGGTGGGCATTCGTTCGGCCTCCCAGATGGAGACGAGTTCGCTAGCGGAGACGACTTCGATGGACACGGTCAACATTGTCGCAGTCAGCCTGCCAATGCTCCGCGAGCAGGTGGCAGCAGCCACGCGTGAGGGCCTCGACAGCGAAGCCATCGCGGACTTTCTCGGCTCTATCGACTGGACGGGTCTCGACGATGTGTCCATCGATGTGCGCGATGCGCTCGGACGCCTCGAAGGCTGGTCAACCGAGTTCGCCGAGGGCGACCTCACGGAGCGCGAGTATCTCGCCCATCTGCGCGGCCTCGTAGCCACTGGCACCGTGACGCGCTAGGAGCGCCTCACCCCATCACCACCCGCACGGACGGCCACCGCTCGTCGATGTACGCCCACCGCGCGAGGCGCTCGCGGAAGCGTGTCTCCGTGACCTGTGCCGGGTTGCGACGGAGGATGCCGGCAAACAGATCGTCGAGTCCGAGCGGGGCGATCACCTCGATGCTGTCGTCCGCCCGCAGCCGGCAGGCGACCGAGGTCGCCGTCTCTGGCCAGGTAGAGATCGCATGTCCAAGCGAACGGTACGGCTCGATCGGCTCGCCGAAGTGCTCCTCGTACCAGAGGTGCACACGCGCCTGGTTGCGCGCCTCGAACGGGAGGCCCGGCGCGAGGCGGCGGAGTTCGCTCTCGATCGCGTCCTCGCGCTCCACACTCAGATCCGCCTCGTCGAAGAACGCGAGGTCGATGTCACGCGGGACGGCCGCCATCCGGCCGTGCATCGCATCGAACACGAGGTCGCGGATCGCGCCAGCGCCGATCGCCCACTCGGCTGTCCCGAGGACAGCGCGCGCCGCGCCGAGCGCCTCCATGAACCATGGGCAGCCGCGGATCAACTCGACGAGGTGGTCGCGGTGAACGTCGCTCATGCGAGGGAGTCTAGGTGGGGATGGCGCGCCGAGCCCCGGGCGGGTGGCACCGCGCGGGATCCGTCAGGCTGGCGCAGTGACGAACGGACACGTCGGGCGGGACGATGCCACAAGGCGCAGGTCGAGCGTGGCCAGTCCCACGCCGAGCGTCTCGGCGAGCGCGACGTACCACGCGTCGTACGGCGTGACGTCCTGGCGCAGCGCCCACACGCGATCCGCGACGGGTGCATAGGGCATGAGCACCACCGGCATTGCCGCGAGATCGGCATGAGCGAGCGTCGCAACTTCAGGCGCGATCGCGCCCGCGGAGATGAGGCGGCGCAGTGCGCTGGCGACTTCGGCAGGAAGGTGATGCGGGGCCGCGATCGAGTCGGATCCGAGCACCTGTCGTGCCCACGCGCCGGCGGGGCTGTCATCGATGAGGGCCGCCACGATCACTGACGCATCCGCGACGAGTGTCACCGCCGGTCGGCGTCCCGGGCTTCGAGGATCTGCGCAACGCTGACCCTCGTGCCCGTCCGCTCTACGCGCTCTCGGACACGACGCATCAGGACTTCCATGCTCGGCCGTTCCGCCAGCGCGATGAGTTCCGCGCGCAGGTACTCCTGCAGGGAGCGACCGGAGCCGGCGGCGCGGGCGGCCAGTTCGTCGCGGGTGCCTTCGGGAACGTCACGGATGGTGATTGTTGGCATGCATGCATAATGCATGTAGCGCCATCATTTTGCAAGCAATCGGGCCGGTCTGCCGCTACTCCAGCCGCGCTCCGGCGCGAGCCATGAGGTAGTTGCGGAGGAGCGTGAGCGCCTGCAGGACAGCGCGCCGCTTCGCGGCCTCGCGGCCCTGGTAGTAGCGGCTGAGCGAGTACTCCATCCGCTCGCCGTCGTAGAGCGCGATGTGCATCGTCCCGGGGGGCTGGCCCTCCACCTCGTTGCCGCCGGCGATGCCGGTGATGCCCAGCCCGAGGTCCGCGTGCAGTTTCGTGCGGGCGGCGGTCGCCATCGCCTCGGCGGTCTCGCGGGAGATCACGCCATGCATGGCCGGGATCTCGGCCGGGACGTCCTGGGCGATCTTCGCCTCGGTCGCGTACGTGACGAGCGAGCCGCGGAAGTAGTCCGATGCGCCGTCCACGTCCGTGATTGCGGAGGCGATCGCGCCGCCGGTGGCGCTCTCCATCAGCGCCAGCGTCAGGCCCTGCTCGCGGAGCATGTTGCCGACCGCCGCCTGGATCGTGTCGTCGTCCACGCCCCACACGTTCGGGCCCAGGATCGCGCGGGCGCGCTCCTCCATCGGGTGGATCAGCGTCCACGCCTCCTCGCGCGTCTTCGCCTTCGCGGCGATGCGCGCGTGGACGCCATCGGCCCGGTGATAGATGCCGACCGAGGGGTTCGTGGACTTCAACAGCGGCGACAGCATCTCGTCGACGAGGCTCTCGCCGAGCCCGGTGGTCTTCAGCGTCCGCGAGATCAGGATCGAATCGGCACGCTGTTCCAGTTGCGGGACGATCTCGTGCTCCCACATGCGGGTCATCTCTGCGGGTGGCCCGGGCATCACGGCGATCACCTTGCCATCGCGCTCCACCCACCAGCCCGGCGCGGTCCCTCGAGGGTTCGAAATGGCGCGGGCGGAGGGGATCAGCATCGCCTGCTTCAGGTTCCGCTCCGGCATCACCGCACCCGGACGGTTCATCCAGCGGCCGCGCAGGTGTGCCTCCTGCTCTGCGTCAACGCTCAGCGTCTCGCCGAGCACCTCGCCGACCATTTCGCGGGTGATGTCGTCTTCGGTCGGGCCGAGGCCTCCCGTGATGAACGTGATGTCGGAGCGGCCCCAGGCGCGCCCGATGACCTCGCGCATCCGGTCCGGGTTGTCCCCCACCTGGGAGGCCCACAGCAGGTCGATGCCGAACTCCGGCAGGTGCGAGGCGATGAACGCGGCGTTGGTGTCCACGATCTCGCCGAACAGGATCTCCGTACCGACCGAGACGATCTCCGCGCGCATGGCTCGCTCCTCCCGGCCGCTCAGGGGCCTCCACCGCGCCGAGGATACCGCGCACCGACGAGGCGCGCCGTGCGGCGGTACGCTTCCCCTCGGCCCGGGTGTCGCGGGCCGGTTGCCATGCGGCCGAATACTCGTGACGATGCACAGAACAATGAAGAGATTCGCGCGGTTCCGGGCTGTGGTAGCCATCGCCGGCATCGCCTGCGGCATGTTCTTCGTCGCGGCATGTAACGAAGACAGCCCGCCGGTCGACGCACCGCCGACGCCCGCGTCGCCCGCCACCGTGGAGACCCTGGGTACGGCGATCCCCGCGCCCCCGACGGCCACACCGACAGAAGTACCGCCGATCTTTCGCCCACTGGTGGCCGGCGAGCCGGTCACCATCCCCGAGGGCTACGCCCTCTACGTCATGGAGGGCTGTTACGCCTGTGACGGCCCCGCCACCGCTGTCCTGCGCGTCCGCATGGTGGATGGCGTTCCAGAGGTTGCCCGGGTCTTTG
The DNA here is from genome assembly GCA_027592645.1 of Chloroflexota bacterium. Taxonomy (GTDB): domain Bacteria; phylum Chloroflexota; class Dehalococcoidia; order UBA2979; family UBA2979; genus W-Chloroflexi-9. The sequence goes on from JAQCKI010000114.1 coordinate 4,016, forward strand.
AGCGTGACCTCACGGGCCCGACCATCCTCGGTGGGTGGACGAACCAGTACGGCCTGTTCGTGACGGAGTGCACCACGGGCGTCTGCTTCGGCGTTGAGTCGTCGGAGGATGCCTCGGTGTCGCTGTACCACTCCGAGGATGCCGGCGAGACGTGGGTGCTCCTCTCGACGCTACCCGGCGGCATGGCGGAGCCGGCGGACTGGGTGGATTGGCTGGTGCCGGGCGTCGTACCAGTGATCGACTGGTCGGAGGCAGACACCGGCCTGATCGTGGTGGACGGCGTGGAGATGGTGATCGAGGCGCTCGACCTCCGTGGGCGGAGTTCCCCGGATGGCGCTGCGTACGGGGTGGTGCGCCCACTGATCAGCGGGCCAGATGGTGCGATCGTGCGCTGGTTCGCGCGCGTGGCGCCTGAGCAGGATCCCGTCTGGTACCTCTCCGTCTTCGATCAACACGGTGCGCCCCGGGCAACCTGGGCGGCGCGGTTCAACGGTGTCTGGCTGGATGAGGATCGGCTGCTGGTGACCGCGCCGTACGGCGGCGACAGTGACTTCCCGGCGGTCGGGGGCGCGGATTACGCGGTCTTGCCCTCCGTGGTTGATATCAGGGACGGCACGATCCACCCGATCGTGGAGCCATTCGTGACCATCGAGGGGCGGAACGCGGTTCTCGGGGCGCTGCCGGAGTAGCCTCGGCGGGCCGGCGCGGTGACAATGGCCCGGCATTCCCGCCGACCGGTGGGCGCGATGACGGGAGCAGGTCGTGGTCTCTGAGATCTTCAATCCCTCCGACTGGGAAGCCGTCCCCGGTTTCACGTTCGGGGACATTACCTACCACCGCACGCCTGACCGTCGCGTCGTGCGGGTGGCGTTCAACCGTCCCGAGGTACGCAATGCCTTCCGCCCGCAGACGGTGGACGAGCTCTATACCGCGCTGGAGCATGCCCGCGTCACCAGCACCGTGGGCTGCGTGCTGCTCACGGGCAACGGCCCCTCTCCGAAGGACGGCGGCTGGGCGTTCTGCTCTGGTGGCGACCAGCGCGTCCGAGGCAAGGCTGGATACGAGTACCGCGGCGACGACGGCGAGGTCGACCCGGCCACCCTCGGGCGGCTCCACATCCTGGAGGTGCAGCGGCTGATCCGCTTCATGCCCAAGGTGGTCATCGCGGTGGTGCCCGGCTGGGCCGTGGGCGGCGGGCACAGCCTGCACGTGGTGTGCGACCTGACGATTGCCAGCCAGGAGCACGCGCTCTTCAAGCAGACCGACCCGGACGTTGCGTCGTTCGACTCGGGCTACGGCTCGGCGCTGCTGGCGCGGCAGGTCGGCCAGAAGCGGGCGCGCGAGGTGTTCTTCCTGGGTATCAACTACTCCGGCCAGGAAGCCTTTGAGATGGGCATGGTGAACAAGGTCGTCCCGCACGCGGACCTGGAGAAGGTGTCGCTGGAGTGGGCGCGGATCATCGTCGGCAAGAGCCCCACGGCCATGCGGATGTTGAAGTACGGCTTCAACCTGCCGGACGATGGCATCCTGGGCCAGCAGCTCTTCGCCGGCGAGGCCACTCGCCTCGCCTACGGCACCGACGAGGCGATCGAGGGGCGCGATGCGGTCCTGCAGAAGC
>JAQCKI010000014.1 GCA_027592645.1 Chloroflexota bacterium
GCTGATCGTGGCACCAAGGCGGGCGGCGCGAGCCGCCCGCCTCGATGAAGTCCTGCCGAAGGACGCCTGACCGGCGTTAGAGGCCGGCCGTCTTCTTCATGTGGTCCACGTGCTCCGCCAGGTGCTCGGCGGCCATGCGCATGGTGGTCTCCACGTCCCGCGGTGTACCGGCGGAGGTGTCCGCCTTCTTCGTCAGGTCGCGGTCCTCCACGTAGCGGTACGCCTTGTCAGCGACCGCCTCCGCCTCCGCCAGGCGGGCCAGTGCGGCCTCGGCAGTAGCGAGTTCGGTACTCTCCCATGCGGTCGGCTTCCCGAGCATCGCGTTGGAGACGTGGTTCGCGTAGTTCACCTCGCCGCCAATGACGTGCTGGGCAACGCGCGCCGGGGGCCACTCTTCGCCGTTGCCGGCCTCGTTCCATTTGCCCGCCGCAGCCGCGATCGTCGCCTTCAGCGCCTCGCGCTGGGTCTGGATCGCCTTCCGCAGTTCGTCTGCGCTCGCCATTCTTATCCTCCCCCTGCGTCGCCCCGGTATGGCGCGACGTAATACGTAAGTACTCGCCCGCGTACTCTACCCGCCCCCTGCAACTCTCGTTCAGCTGTCGGATACCATGACCCTCCGCCCCACCCACCACTGATCGAGGAGCCCATGAACGCGCCGGCCCCCACCACCCGTGACGTCCTGACTCAAGAAGAGGCAGCGACCCGCGCCGCACGCGTGAGTGAGGCGGATTATCAGATCGCGCTGGACCTGAAGCCCAAGGCGGAGGCCTACATTGGGGACGTGACGGTGACCTTCCGGCTGGCGGACGCGGCACCGGTGTTCCTGGACTTCACCGGCAACCGCATCGACCGGCTGGAGGTCAATGGCACGCTGATTGGGCAACCCGACTGGACGGGATTTCGCCTCACGTTGTCGCATGGCCTGGTGGCCGGCCAGAACACCGTGCGGGTGGCGTACGAGAACGACTACGACCACACCGGGGAGGGCTTCCACCAGTTCGTCGACCCCGAGGACGGCGAGGAGTACCTCTACACGAACTTCGAACCGTACGCCTCGCACCGGCTCTTCCCGCAATTCGACCAGCCGGACATCAAGGGCCGCTACACCCTTGCCGTGTCCGCGCCCCGCGCATGGAAGTTGATCGCGAACTCCGCCGAAGACGCCGTGGAGGACCTGCCGGACGGCCGCCTCCGCACCACGTTTGCCCGCACCCGCTCATTCTCGACCTACCTGTTCGCCCTGATCGCCGGGCCGTTCGAGGTCTTCCGCGGCCAGTGGCAGGACGTACCGCTGGGGTTCTACTCCCGCAAGTCGCTCGCCCCCTACATCGACCAGGACGAGCTGTTTGAGATCACGGAACAGGGGATGGAGTTCTACGCAGGCTTCTTTGACTACCCCTACCCCTTCCAGAAGTACGACCAGATCTTCGTGCCGGAGTTCAACGCCGGGGCCATGGAGAACGTGGGCGCCGTCACGCACTCGGAGCGCCTGGTCTTCCGCGACCCGCCGACGGAGAACGACCGGCTGAACCGTGCCGAGGTGATCCTCCACGAACTGGCACACATGTGGTTCGGGAATCTGGTCACGATGCGCTGGTGGAACGGGCTGTGGCTCAACGAGTCGTTCGCCACCTACATGTCCTACCTGGCGCTGGCAGAGGCGACCCGCTTCAAGAGCGCCTGGCAGACGTTCAACTCCGGCATGAAGAACTGGGCGTACCGCGAAGACCAACTGGTCACTACGCACCCAATCTCTGGCGTGGTCGGCGACACGGACGAGACGTTCCTGAACTTCGATGGCATCACCTACGGCAAGGGTGCGGCCGTCATCAAGCAACTGGTCGCCGCCATTGGCATGGACGGCTTCCGACGCGGGATGCGGCGCTACTTCAAGCAGCACGAGTACGGGAACACCACCATCGCCGAGTGGTTGGACGCCCTGGGCGCGGGCGCTGACCGCGACCTGCACCCGTGGGCGGACGTGTGGCTCGGCAAGGCGTCCCTGAACACCATTGCCGCCACCGTGGAGCGCGATGGCGAACGTATCGCCTCGCTGCGGCTGGAGCAGAGCGCTTCGCCGGAACACCCCACGTTGCGCCCCCACACGCTGGAGGTGGCGCTGGTGCGCCGCCAGGGTGGTGGCATCGTCGTGGATAGCGTCCCGGCCACCATCGATGGCGCGGACACCGAGGTGCGAGCCGCGGTGGGCCGCCCGGCGCCGGACCTCACGTTCCCGAACCACAACGACCACGGCTTCGTGAAGGTGGCGCTGGACGCGCCCTCCGTGGAGTTCCTGCGCGAGCACCTGGAGGAGATCCAGGACCCGCTACTGCGGATGCTGATCTGGCAGACGCTCTGGAACATGGTGCGCGACCAGCAGTTGAAGTCCACGGACTTCCTGGCGCTGGCTGGCCCCAAGGTGGCGCGTGAGCGCGACCACGAACTCGTCGAGACGATCCTGTCGCAGATGGCCGGTGCCATCTCACGGTTCGTCCCGGAGGAGCAGAAGGCGACCGAGGCGCATCGATTCTTCCAGTTGTGCGCCGCCACGCTGGGCGAGGTGAGCGACCCGGACCTGAAGATCATCTGGGCGCGCACGCTGGTGGGTGTCGCCATCAACCCGGACGACATCGTGCACACCGGCCGCCTGGCGGACGGCGCCATCACGATCCCCGGGCTCAGCATCGACCAGGACATGCGCTGGACGATCGCTTCGCACTTCGTCGCGTACGGCATCGATGGCGGCTGGGCGCGCGCCGAGGCGGAACGCGAGCGCGATCGCTCCGACCGAGGCCAGCGCGCCTTCTTGCGCTGCCAGGTCTCCCGCCCGGATGCGGACGTGAAGCAGGACGCGTGGGAGCGGTTCCACGATGGGAAGGGCTTCGGCTCGCTGCACATGACCGCGGCTGGCATGAGCGGCTTCAACTGGTGGTCCCAGGGCGACCTGCTCGCCCCGTACACGGAGCAGTTCTTTGCCGCCCTGCCCGGTGTCTTCGAGCGCGAGGACAACGAGTACGCCTCCCGCTACGTCAGCGCCCTATGGCCGGGCTTCCGCGTGGAGCGTGACGTGCTGGCGCGGTCTGAGGCGGTCCTCGCAAGCATGGGCGACCGTCTGCCGACACTCCAGCGGAAGTTACGCGAGACCAACGACGACTTGCTGCGCGCGATCCGCTGCCGGGAGTTCGCGAGCGCCTGACCGCGGGCGGTGCTTCACTAGGCGTTCGCACTGACTTCGAGGCAAGGGAGTCCGCTGGTGGGCGCGCGTATCCAGGGCATCCGCCAGCGGCTGTTCTTCGGCTGGTGGCTGGTGGGCGCCGCCGCGCTGATCCAGATGCTCATCGGCGTGCTGATGCAGCAGTCGTTCGGCGCCTACGCCGCCGCCATGACCCGAGAGTTCGGCTGGAGCCGCAGCGCCCTCGGCTTCGGCTACTCGCTCTCCCGCGTGGAGACCGGCCTCCTCGGCCCGATCGAGGGCTGGCTGATCGACCGCTTCGGCGCACGCACCATCATGCGGCTCGGCCTCGTCCTCTTCGGGGTCTCGCTGATCCTGTTCAGCCAGACGCGCTCGCTCTGGATGTTCTACGTCTCGTTCGCGCTCGTCTCGCTCGGGGCCACGCTCGGCGGCTTCATGCCGATCACCGTGGCGCTCGTGAAGTGGTTCGAGCGCTACCGCGGCCGCGCGATGGGGATCTCATCGATCGGATTCGCGGTGGGCGGCCTGCTCGCACCGGCGGTCGTGCTCTCGATCGAGGAGTTCGGGTGGCGTCAGACGGCGTTCGCCTCCGGCGTGCTGGTGATGGTGCTCGGCATCCCGCTCACGGGCCTGTTCAAGGACCGCCCGGAGGACATCGGCGAGTACGTGGACGGCATCAACCCGGAGGAGAAGGCCGCCTTCCGCGAGAGCCACCCGGAGCACGCCGCGACCTTCACCGACGTGGACTTCACCGCCATCGAGGCGTTCCGGACGCGCGCCTTCTGGATGATCGCCTTCGGGCATGGCGCCGCGCTGACCGTGGTCACGGCCGTGATGGCGCATGCGTACCTGCATCTGACGGAATCGCTGGGCTACTCGGCGGGTGGGGCCGCAGCCGTGCTCGCGCTCATGACCGCGATGCAGATGGCGGGCCAGGTAGGCGGCGGCATCCTGGGCGACCGCATGAGCAAGCGGATGATCGCGATGGGATGCATGTCGATGCATGCGGTTGGGCTGCTGCTGCTCGCCTACTTCGGCGGCGTGATGATCGCCGCCGTTGGCTTCGCGGTGCTGCACGGCTTTGCGTGGGGCGCTCGAGGTCCGCTGATGCAGGCGATCCGTGCTGACTACTTCGGGACGAGTTCGTTCGGTTCGATCACCGGCACCTCGCAGGTGATCACGATGTTCGGCACCGCCAGCGGGCCCATCATCGCCGGCATCCTGTACGACCGCACCGGCTCTTACGAGATCGGCTTCACGGTCATCGCTGCCATCGCCGCGGCCGGGTCGGTGTTCTGGATCCTCGCGACGAAGCCAGCCGCGCCAGTGCGCCCGCCGATCACGAACCTGTAACCACCCAGCCAGTCAGCGCGGGCGGAGCCGCAGCGCCGACTCCATCGCCGCGCGGATCGGCCGCACGAGCTTCACGCTCACCGTCAGCGCGGCGGCAATCTCCTCGTCGCTCATCCCGGCGGCGATCCACGCCCGCACGCGCGTCTGCTGTTCCGCGTTCAGCATCGGTCGACCTGCCTCCCACTCGGAGCGGGCGTGGAGGAGCCCCGCCGGTGCGGGGCTCCTCGATGAGTCGTGATCGCCGGCGGTCAGTCCGCCAGCAACTGCCGCAGCACGTACAGCAGGATGCCGCCGTGCTTGTAGTACTCCAGCTCATTCGGCGTGTCGATGCGTGACACCGCCTGGAACGTGGCCTCCTTGCCGTCGTCAGCCAGGACCCGCACCGTCACGGTCTGCTTCGGCGCCAGGCCGGACGCGAGACCGACAACGTCGTACCGCTCGCGTCCGGTGAGGCCCAGCGCCTGCACGGACTCTCCCGGCATGAACTGCAACGGCAGGATGCCCATGCCGATCAGGTTGCTGCGGTGGATGCGCTCGAACGACTGTGCGATCGCCACCTTCACGCCCTGCAGGTTCGGCCCCTTGGCCGCCCAGTCACGGGACGACCCGGTGCCGTACTCCTTGCCCGCGAGCAGCACGAGGGGGACACCCTCCTCGCGGTACTTCTCGGCGGCGTCCCAGATCGTCATCTCCTCGCCGTCGGGGAGGTGCAACGTCAGGTTGCCGTCCTTGCCGGCCATCAAGTTCTTGAGGCGCACGTTCGCGAACGTGCCACGCATCATGACCTCGTGATTGCCGCGTCGCGAGCCGTACTGGTTGAAGTCCTTCTGTGCGACCTCGTTCTCCTCCAGGTAGCGCGCCGCGGGCGAACCCTTGGCGATGCCACCGGCCGGCGAAATGTGGTCGGTGGTAACGGAGTCACCGAAGACCGCCAGCACGCGCGCGTCCGAGATGTCGCGCACCGGCAGCGGCTCTCGCGCGATGTTGTCGAAGAACGGAGGGCGGCGAACGTAGGTGGAGTTCGGGTCCCACTGGAACCGCTCGCCGGTGGGAGCGGTCAGCGCCTGCCAGCGCTCATCGCCCTTGAAGACGTCCGAGTACTCGCGCCGGAACATCTCCTGCTTCACGGACGTCCGCATCGTCTCTTCGACCTCGGCCTGCGTGGGCCAGATGTCGCGGAGGAAGACCGGCTTGCCGTTGGTGCCTTCGCCCAACGGCTCGTTGTACACATCGATGTCCGTGGTGCCGGCGAGCGCGTACGCGACCACCAGCGGCGGCGAGGCGAGGTAGTTCGACCGCACCTTGTTGTGGACGCGCGCCTCGAAGTTGCGATTGCCGGACAGCACCGCCGCGACCGCCAGGTCTCCGGCGTCCACGGCCTGCTCCACCGGAATCGGGAGCGGGCCGGAGTTGCCGATGCACGTGGTGCATCCGTAGCCGACCAGTTCGAAGCCAAGTTCGTCGAGGAACGGCGTCAGACCGGCTTCGCCCAGGTAGTCGGTGACCACTTTGGAGCCCGGCGCCAGGCTGGTCTTCACCCACGGCTTCGTGCGCAGGCCGGCCTCGACGGCCTTCTTGGCGACCAGCCCGGCACCAATCATCACCTCCGGGTTGGAGGTGTTGGTGCAGGAGGTGATCGCGGCAATCACCACGGAGCCGTTCTCGATCTGGTACGTGGAACCGTCATCGTGCACCGTGATCGGCGTCGCCGAGGAGCCCTGCCCCACCCACGATGCGATCTCCAGCGCCGCTGCGGCCTTGGCTCCGCTCAGCGGGATGCGGTCCTGCGGGCGCTTCGGCCCGGCGAGGCTCGGCTCGATCGTGCTGAGGTCGAGTTCCACGACCTGGCTGTAGACCGGGTCGGGCGTCTCATCAGTACGGAACAGGCCCTGCGCCTTGCAGTAGACCTCGGTGCGCTGAATCACGTCCTCATCGCGCGCGGTGAAGCGCATGTAGCGCAACGTCTCGTCGTCGACGGGGAAGAAGCCAACCGTGGCCCCGTATTCCGGGCACATGTTCGCGATGGTGGCACGGGCGGCCAACGGCAGCTTGGTCAGGCCACGGCCGAAGAACTCCACGAACTGCCCGACGACGTTGAGCGACCGCAGCAGCTCCGTGACGCGCAGCACCAGGTCGGTACCCGTCGTCCCCTCGGGCAGCTCGCCGACGAGGCGCACGCCGACGACCTGCGGGATCAGCATCGCGACCGGCTGGCCGAGCATGGCCGCCTCCGCCTCGATGCCACCGACGCCCCAGCCGACAATGCCCAGGCCGTTGATCATCGTGGTGTGGGAGTCGGTACCCACCAGCGTGTCCGGGTAGATCACGCCATCGGTCTCGAAGACGACTTGACCGAGGTACTCCAGGTTCACCTGGTGGACGATGCCCGTCCCCGGCGGCACGGCACGGAAGCCGTTGAACGCCTGCTGCGCCCACTTCAGCAACTGGTAGCGCTCGCCGTTGCGCTCGTACTCGAGTTCAACGTTGCGCTCGAAGGCGGAGTCGATACCGAAGACGTCTACCTGCACGGAGTGGTCAATGACCAGGTCCACCGGCTGCAGGGGGTTGATCTTGTTCGGGTCGCCGCCCATCTCCGCCATCGCGTCACGCATCGCGGCCAGGTCCACCACGGCGGGCACGCCGGTGAAGTCCTGCAGTACCACGCGGCCGGGGCGGAACTGGATCTCCGTGTCAGGATCTGCCTGCGGATCCCACTTCGCGACCGCCTCGATCTGCGCTCGGTCCACGCTGAGGCCGTCCTCGTAGCGGATCAGGTTCTCCAACAGGATCCGATGCGTAAACGGGAGCTTCGCGAGGTCAGCGCCCAGCGCGGCCGCCGCCTTATCCAGGCGGAAGTACGTGTAGGACTTTGGCCCCACCTGCAAGGAATCGCGCGCACCAAAACTGTCCAGGCTGTCAGCCATGTCAGAACCCTCCATCGAGTCGCTCCCACGGTGAGGCGCCGGGGAACCTGGACATGACTGGCGGGCTCGCGACCTCAGGAGCCCAGTCGCCGTCGGCCCAATCCTACCGCATGCATCTTCACGCGGAAGATGGCTGCCCGCTCCGGAAGCACCCGACGAGGTGGTCGTCCACCATCCCGGACGCCTGCATGAATGCGTACGCCGTGGTTGGGCCCACGAACCGGAAGCCGTCCCGCCGCAACTGGCGGCTAAGGGCGCGCGAGGCTTCTGTCTCGGCGGGCACCTCGTCGAGCGTGGTCGGGCGGTTCACCACCGGCGCGCCGCCGGCCAACCCCCAGACGTAGGCATCGAGGCTGCCGTGGCGGCTGCTGACCTCCAGCGCCACCCGCGCGTCAGCGATCGTCGCTTCGATCTTCCCGCGGTGCCGGATGATCCCGGGGTCATCGAGCAGCCGCGCCACCTCCGCCTCACCCATCGAGGCGACGCGTGGCAGGTCCCAGCCGTGGAAGGCGCGCCGGTAGCCCTCGCGCCGGAGCAGGATCGTGCGCCAGGACAGGCCGGCCTGCGCGCCCTCCAGCGTGAGGAGCTCGAACAGGTGGCGATCGTCGTGCAGCGGGACGGCCCCACTCCTCGTCGTGGTAGCGCAGCATCTCGGGCTCCGTGCCGGCCCAGGTGCAACGCGCGAGTCCGTCCGAGGTCATCGGTCCCCCTTCACGCAAACAGGACGCCCCGACCGCGTGGTCGGGGCGTCCATTCTCTCAGCCGGATCGGCGGAGAGTGATCTGCGGGTGGCCTACTGGACGGTCAGGGTGCCGACCATGCCGGCTTCCTTGTGGCCCAGTACGGTGCAGTAGAACTCGTACGTGCCCGCGGTCGTCGGGGTCAGGAGCAGCGTGGACTCGCCACCGGCTACCGTCGCGACGTGGACATCCCAGTCGCCGGAGGCGGCGGTAGCGCCGTTCACGGTCGCCTCGCCCGCGATCTCGTCGATCGTGAAGTCGTGGTCGATCATGCCGGTGTTCTTGATCGTCAGTTCGAGCGTCTGGCCAGCGGCAGCGCTCAACTCGGTCACATCGAACTTGATGTCCTGCAGTTCGATCGTCGCAGCGGCGGCGGCGGGCGCCGTCGTCTCGGTGGCGGTGGCGCCGGGCGCCTCGGTGGCTACCGGCGTGGCCGTGTCAGAATCGCCGCCGCAAGCAGTCAGCAGCAGCGAGAAGCCTGCGACAGCGGACAGGGCCACGGTCATGCGCGTTCGGTTCCGGGTCATAGGTAAGAAAGCCTCCTTGATGTGTTTGTGACACACGCCACAAAGTCACTCGCTGAGGATGCTCCGGTTCTCCCCTACATGCGACCCGTCAGACCTCTGGTCAGCCGCTCGCCGAGACCCGGCACGCTTTCTGCCGCGCTTGTACGCAAGGAATCCACCGCGATAGCATGGGCAGGCTGGCCCGCGCGGGCGGTTAGCTCAGTTGGTACGAGCGCCTGCTTCACACGCAGGAGGTCACTGGTTCGAGTCCAGTACCGCCCACCAGCGAGCCCGCCCGAAGTTGGTTGCACGCCGAAGTGGCGGAATCGGCAGACGCGCTACGTTCAGGGCGTAGTGGGCGCAAGCCCGTGCGAGTTCAAGTCTCGCCTTCGGCACCAACTTTCGCCGGGTTCATTCGTGCGCTCGTAGCTCAGGGGATAGAGCGCTGCCCTGCGGAGGCAGAGGCCGGAGGTTCGAATCCTCCACCATTAGCACCGCGTCACCGGACGCACGAAGACGGCCCCTCTCCCGAGGGGCCGTCTCGTTGTGCCTGAAGTGACCTCAACCGGTCGTCACGCCCCGGGGGCCGGGCTCGCCGAGTCCCCGGAGCGTCGCACCACGTCCCCGTCCGCGACAAAGCCAGGGGTGTGTGGCCCCACCGCCACACCGGCGACGATGTAGCCGAGGATCACCGACTGACCGAGGCGTGCAGCAATCGCCCCGCTCAGGCCAGCGGCCAGCAGGGCGAAGGCGAGCGTGGCCAGCAGCGAAGATGTGTCGGTCACGCCGTCACACTACCAGAGGCCCCGCGCCACCCTGGACGCGTCCGACGGGGGTGCCCGGGGTACGATCAGCCCATGACGGACGCATCGATCCCCCACCAGGTACGTTCACTGCCGGATAAGCCGGGCGTGTACATCATGCGCGACGCCCGCGGTGACGTGGTCTACATCGGCAAGGCCCGCCGGATCCGCGACCGCGTCCGCTCGTATTTCGGCTCCGCGCACAGCCTGGAGCCGAAGGTGCGCGCGCTGACCGAGAGTGTCCGCACCATCGAGCACGTGGTCACCGGCAACGAGGCGGAAGCGCTCCACCTGGAGGCCACGTTGGTGAAGCGCTACCAGCCGATCCACAACGTGCGGCTCAAGGACGACAAGCACTACCCATACCTGAAGATCGATGTGCAGTCGCCTTGGCCACGGGTCACCATCACCCGCCGCGTCGCGGACGATGGCGCACGTTACTTTGGCCCGTACGCCTCGGCCGGCTCGGTGCGGCAGACGCTGGACGTGGTGAAGAAGCTGTTCCCGTGGCGCTCCTGCACCAAGGAGATCACCGGCACCGACCCCCGACCCTGCCTGGACTATTACATCAAGCGCTGCATCGCCCCGTGTACCGCCTTCTGCACGCCAGAGGAGTACGCGGAGGTCATCGACCAGACGATCCTGTTCCTGGAGGGTCGTTCCGACGACGTGAAGCGCCACGTCCGCACGGAGATGGAACGCGCCTCCAACACGCTGGACTTCGAGCGGGCTGGCCGGCTGCGCGACCAGTTGCTCGCGATCGAGCGCGTCACGGAACGCCAGCAGATGGCGACCACCACGCCGCTGGATGCGGATGTCTTCGCGCTCGCTCGCCAGAACGACGAGGCGTGCGTGCAGGCGTTCTTCGTGCGTGGCACCGTGGTCGCCGACACCGACTCGTTCATGCTGGACGGCACCACGGACGAGAGCGACCGCGAGGTGCTGTCCGCGTTCCTCGCGCAGTTCTACGAATCGGCGACCTACGTCCCACGGACGGTGCTGCTGTCCGTGGAGCCGGCCGACCGGGAAAGCCTCGAGACCATGCTCCGCGGGCGTCGCGGCACGGTGGTGGATGTAGCCGTGCCGGAGCGCGGCGAGAAGCGCGCGCTGGTCGCCGCCGCCGAGGAGAACGCCGGCGAGGCGCTGCGGATGCACCAGGTGCGCTGGGTCGCCGACCGCGACAAGACCGAGGCGGCACTCTCGCTCCTGCAAGAGGAACTCGACCTGCCCACCCGCCCCGAACGCATCGAGTGCTACGACATTTCGACGATCCAGGGCACCAACACCGTGGCCTCCATGGTGGTCTTCCAGAACGGCCAGCCCGCGAACCACGAGTATCGGCGCTTCCGCATCAAGACCGTGGTGGGCCAGGACGACTTCGCCTCGATGCACGAAGTGCTGACGCGACGCTTCAAGCGCATCGCGGAACGTCGTCGTCGCGAACGCAATGCGGCGGGTGTCGGGGAGAGTCTCGAGCCTCTCGCGGACGTGGAGGCGGTCATCGATGAGCCGTCACCATGGGACGCGGTCCCAGACCTGGTGATCATCGATGGCGGCAAGGGCCAACTTGGTGCGGCGCTGGACGTGATGCGCAACCTGGGCCTGCGTGATGTGCCGGTCTGCGGCCTCGCCAAGCAGCAGGAAGAGATCTTCGTCGCGGACGTCGCGGACTCGATCATGCTGCCGCGCCAGTCGGAGGCGCTCTACCTCGTGCAGCGCATTCGCGACGAGGCCCACCGCTTTGCGATCACCTATCACCGCCAGTTGCGCGGCAAGGCGGCGGTTCGCTCTGCGCTGGACGCGATCCCGGGCGTCGGCCCGAAGCGAAAGCAAGCGCTGCTGCGCAAGTTCGGCTCGGTGAAGGGCATCCGCGAGGCGAGCATCGAAGAGATCGCAACCACCGTCGGCTTCACGGCACGGCTCGCGGAGACGGTGAAGCGGTCGCTCTGAGCCCTACCACAGCCCCCGATGCAGTCGCGCACTCGGCACCGGCGACGGCATTACGGCGCAACACACCTGTCATCCATCCAGACGATTATGTAGACACGGTGCAGGCCAGCGGGTATACAGAGTGCCCGACCTGAACGCGCAAACACTGAGAAGTGGCGCGGGTTCGCTCCGGTCGGCTGTGTATACTGGCGCGGCCTCGCAGGGCGGCGCGAGCACCCCGGACCTCGGGGAGCGGATTGCTTTGATGCAGCGGGGGGATCCGTGGACCAGCGCGCCGAGGCGTTCTTGCACTACCTGTCCGCAGAGCGCGGATCCTCAAAGAACACTATCGATGCCTACCGCAACGACCTGAACGGATTCCGGCGCTTCCTGGGTGAACAGGGCACCGTCAACGGCGACCCGGCGAAGGTCATCACGCGCGACGCGATCCTCAACTACATCGCAGACCTCAATGCCCGCCGTTACGCGAAGGCGACCGTGGCCCGCAAGGTCGCCGCGGTGAAGTCGTTCTGCGCGTACCTGCTCGACCACGGCGACCTGACCAGCAACCCGGCTGCGCAGGTCGATTCGCCCCGCGCCCCGAAGCCCGTCCCGAAGCCGATGACCACCGACGAGGTCGATGCCCTGCTGCACGAGCCCTGCAAGTTCGACTCGCCCGAGGCGAAGCGCGACGCCGCGATGCTCGAACTCATGTACGCGACCGGCATGCGCGTGACCGAACTGGTCTCGCTGAACATGGACAGCCTGCAGGTGAACGTCTCACCGGCGTGGGTTCGCTGCCTGGGCAAGGGGAGCAAGGAACGCACCATCCCGGTGCATGAGCAGGCCGTGGAGGCGCTGGAGCAGTACCTGGGCAACGGTCGCCCACTGCTGCTGAAGAACCGGCCTCACCAGGCGCTCTTCGTGAACCGTCGAGGCGAGCGCCTCACCCGCCAGGGCTTCTGGCTGATCCTGAAGGGCTACGCCAAGAGCGCCGGCATTGAGGCCCACGTCACCCCCCACACGCTCCGCCACTCCTTCGCCACCCACCTGCTGCGTGGCGGCGCCTCCGTGCGCGACGTGCAGGAACTGCTGGGCCACGCCAACGTCTCCACCACGCAGGTCTACACCCATCTCGCCGACGAGCACCTGCGCGAGGTGTACGAGAACGTGCATCCCCGGGCGCGCTAGCCGCCGAGCCCGCCTGCTCCTCCGGTTGTCCGCCGCGTCGCCCCCTGCGATCCTGCAGAGGGCGCACATCACCGCATCCCGATGCGGGACGCCCGAGTGCGGACGAAGGGGCTGTCGTGGAAATCATCGACGTACGCGCACGTGAACTACTGGACTCGCGGGGCAACCCGACGGTCGAGGTGGACGTGGAACTGGAAGACGGCTCCACCGGTCGCGCTGCCGTGCCCTCTGGCGCCAGCACGGGCGCCTACGAGGCCGCCGAACTCCGCGATGGCGATATGGACCGCTTCGGTGGCAAGGGCGTCCTGCGGGCCGTGGAGCACGTCAACGGCGAACTCTTCGCGGCGGTCGTCGGCATGGACGGCTTCGACCAGGCCGGCGTCGACCGCGCGCTGATCGAGGTGGACGGGACGCCGAACAAGGGCCGCCTGGGCGCGAACGCGATCCTCGGCGTGTCGCTGGCAACGGCGAAGGCCGCGGCCACCGCTACCGGCCAACCGCTGTTCCGCTACCTGGGCGGCGCGGGGGCGCGTGTGCTGCCCGTCCCGATGTGCAACCTCCTGAACGGTGGCGCACACGCCGCCAATTCCACTGACTTCCAGGAATTCATGCTGATGCCGGTGGGCGCGCCCACCTATCGCGAAGGCCTCCGCTGGCTCGCCGAGTGCTACCAGGTGCTGAAGAAGCAACTCCACGCGAAGGGCTTCGCCACCACCGTGGGCGACGAGGGCGGCTTCGCCCCCACGCTGCCCTCCAACCGCGCCGCGATGGATCTGCTCATGGACTGCATCAAGGGCGCTGGGCTGGAGCCGGGCCGCGAGATGGCGATCGCGCTCGACCCCGCCACGTCCGAGTTGTACCGGGACGGCTCCTACGTACTGGAGCGCGAGGGCCGCACCGTCACCTCGGCAGAACTCGCCGACCTGTGGGCGGAGTGGGTCAACGACTACCCGATCGTCTCGATCGAGGACGGCATGGCCGAGGATGACTGGGCGGGCTGGAAGACGCTGATGGATCGCGTTGGCGCGCGCACGCAACTGGTAGGTGACGACCTGTTCGTCACCAACGTCGAACGCCTCGGCCGCGGGATTGACGAGGGCTCCGCGAACGCCATCCTGATCAAGGTGAACCAGATCGGCACGCTGACCGAGACGCTGGATGCGATCCGCCTGGCGCACGAGAACGGCTTCCGCACAGTAATCTCGCATCGTTCCGGCGAGACCGAGGACACGACGATCGCCCACCTCGCGGTCGCCACGGGCGCCGGCCAGGCGAAGCTGGGCGCGGTCGCGCGCACGGACCGAACGGCGAAGTACAACGAACTGCTCCGGATCGAGGAACTCCTCGGCGAGAGCGCCATCTACGCCGGCCGCGACGCCCTGCGACAGCAAGCGTGACCACCAACGGCGACGGCCCGCGGGACGCCGGCCCGGATGAGATCGGCTTCCGCATCCAGGAGCCGCCCCAGCGCGTCTCCGGGATGCGGGTGCTGGAGGGCTGGACGCTGCCCGGCAAGCCGGCCGACCTGGCCCCGGCAGCCGAGGACTCGTGGCGGCAGACCGGCTTCCTCTGCGGCGAGGAGTGGCACCTGCTCGCGACCGGGCTGGACCTGCAGGCCCGGTTCGCCGCGACGGGGTACGCCGTCTCCGCTCGCAACATGACCATGGCGGGCTTCGCCAGCCTGTGGAGTCGTGCCTTCCTCTGTCAGTCGGACGCCACCGGGCTGATCCGCCGCGGCTCCTACCAGTCCGCGCTCGCGCTGATCCGCCAGTCGATCGAGTTCGTCGGCGCGCAGACCGGACTCGGCGGGGAACTCGACGAGTGGCGACGCTGGACCCACGAGGCGTACGGACGGCACGCGGAGACGCGGTCGGTCGAGATCGGCCTCGGGAACTACTTCTCGGGCGAAGGCATCTCAGGCGACCCGCACCTGCGGCTCATCTACCGCGCCGCGAGCGACTTCGGCCGGCCGAACTTCGGCCCCACGGCCCTGTTCGTCGCGAACGAGGCGAGCCACGAGCGGTACCCGCTGATCTTTGCCGACCAGGCGTTCCACCTCGGGTGGGCGCAACTGCTGCTCGGGTGGCTGCTGCGGACCGGCTCGGCGCAACTCCACACGGCGATGCACCTGGCGCAGCAGTTCCCCGCCCCTTCCGCCCTCCGCGAGGGGGCCGCGAGCCACGTCCGCGCCGTGGAGGCGCTGCTCGGCACCGGCGGCCGCTGCCGCCTCGAAGAGTGGACGGACGCCGGGGGACGACGCCATCACCTGCTGGTCGACTTCCGCCGCCAGCCCTCGGACGCCGCGGGGCGCATCCTGTTTTAACGTCCCATCGAAGCCGTCCCGGTGACTTCGGGCGATCGGGACGTGGAACAGTCGGCCCGCCCTCGGTAGAATCGGGTCGTATCCCCGGGGAGGGCGCCAGCATGACGCTTCGAGTCGGCATCAATGGCTTCGGTCGCACGGGACGCATGGCGTTCCGCGCGTGGTGGGAGAACCGGCGCGACGACTTTGAGATCGTCGCCATCAACCGAGGCCCGGTCGCGATCCGTACCCACCTCCTGCGCTACGACTCGGACTATGGCCGCTTCCCCGCCGAGATCGTGGACGGCAGGGACTCGTTCACCGTCGGTGGACGCGAGGTGCGCGTCTTCAACGCGAACAGCCCGGAGGAAGTCCCCTGGGGTGACGCCGGGGTGGACGTGGTGATCGAGTCCACCGGCGAGTTCCGCGATGCCAAGAGCGCCGGCGCCCACCTGAAGGGCGGCGCCAAGAAGGTGATCATCTCCGCCCCGGCCAAAGGCGAAGACTGGACCGTGATCATGGGCATCAACCATGACGAATACGACCCGGCCAACCACCACGTCATTTCCGCTGGCTCCTGCACCACCAACTGTGTGGCGCTCGCCGTGAAGGTGATGCACGACGCGTTCGGCGTGGAGAGTGGCTTCATGACCACCATCCACTCCTACACCGGCGATCAGAACCTGGTGGACAACTCGCACAAGGACCTGCGCCGCGCGCGTGCTGCGGCCATGAACATCGTCCCGACATCCTCGGGTGCCTCGCAGCTCGTCGGGAAGATCATCCCGGAGCTGGCCGGCAAGTTCGATGGCTTCGCGTACCGTGTGCCCACGCCCACCGTCTCGGTCGTGGACATGGTGACCCAGTTGCGCGACGCCCCCTCCATCGGCGAGATCAACGAGGCGTTCGTCTCCGCCTCCGGCGGCAAGATGAAGGGCTACCTCTTCGTCGAGACCGACGAACTGGTGTCGTCCGACTTCAAGGGCCACCTGGGCTCCGCCATCCACGACTCGCCGAGCACCATGGTGGTGAACGGCGGGCGCACCGCCAAGACCGTCACCTGGTACGACAACGAGTACGGCTACTCGTGCCGCCTCACCGACGTGGTCGCGATGATGGCGGAGCGCGGCCTGAAGTAGCGCGCACGAGGACCTGATGGCCACGCCCGCGCATCTGACCGCCGAGGAACTCGAAGCGTGGCTCGCGCCCGCCAGCGCGGAGGTACGGGCGATCGCCATCGCCGCCCTCGCACTGGTCCACGACGTGCTGCCGGACGCGAACGAGACCGCCTCCCGTGGCGACCAGGGCATCGGCTTCGGCGCTCGCCAGTACGGCGCGAATGGCTGGGGGATCTCCTACATCTCGATCCAGTCGAAGTACGCCAACCTCGGGTTCTTCAAGGGCGCCTCGCTCCCTGACCCGGACGGGCTCCTCGAAGGTGCCGGTAAGAACCTGCGGCACGTGAAGCTGCGTTCGCTCCAGGAGGTCGAGGCGCGTCGGGATGGCCTGGCGAGCCTGCTCAAGGCTGCCGCCGGCCAATAGATCCGCGCCTCGACACGGGGCGTATTATGTAGTGACGGTAGTCCTCTCGGGTGACTCCGGACGTGGCGCAACACACGTCCGACGCGTGCCCAGGGCGGGGGAGCAGGACTACCACACAAGCGCGGACGTCGCGCAGGCTCGAGCCGGCGTCCGCGCCCACCTGACAGGTCACGACACGCAGCACTCACCGCCCGGGTGTCGCGTTCCTAGTAACTTACGATACGATAGTGACTCACCACATCTAAGGAGAGTCCGATGCTCGTCCCCGTTGCCCGCCTGAACCACGCCGTCCTGTACGTCCGCAACCTGGACCGCGCCGTCGACTTCTATCAGCGGGCGTTCGGCTTCGAGGAGATCGGTCGCGAAGGCGGCATGATGGCGTTCCTGCGCGCCGCCGACTCCGCCAACCACCACGACCTGGGACTCCTGCAGGTGGGCGAGCAGGCGCCGAGCCCGGTGCGCGGCTCGGTCGGCCTCTACCACCTCGCCTGGCAGGTCCCCACGATCGAGGACCTCGCGCAGGCCGCCTCGGTGCTCGTGGAACTCGATGCACTCACCGGTGCCTCCGACCACGGCGCGACGAAGTCGCTCTACGGCCACGACCCGGACGGCAACGAGTTCGAGGTGATGTGGATGCTCCCCCGCGAAGAGTGGGGCGAGTTCGAACGCCGCGGCGTCATCCTCCCCCTGAACCTCCAGCGCGACCTCGACCGCTTCGCGGGCGTCGCGACGGCTTAAGCGGCGTGCGGACGCTCGTACTCGCGATCACCCGCCGCGGCCCAGCGGCCCCTCACCCCTGCCCCTCTCCCAGAGGGCGAGGGGTGCAGAGCCCCGGTTCAGCGGAGCCCAGCGATGAGCCGGTCGATATTCTCTTGAGTCTTCAGCACGCGGGATTCCTCCGCCGCCTCGGCTACCGCTAGGAGCACTCTCTTCCACGGCTCGGTTGGATGGCGCAGAACGCCCCAATAGAGGTCGGCGGCGAATGCGTGCCAGGTGTAGGTCACGCCGCTTTCACTCATCTCTGGCAACTCCCGACCCACGAACCGAAGGCGGCGGAGTATGCGCCAGAGGCGGGCCCGTCGGGGAGGGTCGAGGACTACGACGAAGTTCGCCTTGGGTGTCACGAGCCGGAGGCTCATTGGACTCTGCCCTTCGAAGACCCAGCGCTCCGAACCGAGGAATTAGCCAATGCTGGTGATCTGCTCGTCTTCCGATCGGGGCAGCCAATCGGGGCCGAACTCCAAACGGTCACCGTGATAGACCGCTGAGTCGAGGCGCAAGCCTAGCCGGACGGCGAGCGTGGACTTCCCGGAAGCAGTGGGGCCGACAACCTGAATCCGCTTGGGCGGCGCCTTAGCGTCACCATACGGAGCGATGGGTGGGCCAGGGCGCTTCATGGGCGGGACTCTAGCACCGGCGCGCGAGACGACGGGTAAGCCCCCGTGGGCCTGCGAACGGAATGGACAACACACCAGCCTCCGGCCCGTCGCGGCAGCGACCGGGGCCAAGCCGTGATGGGGTAGAACCCCATCACAAACTCGCCCCTCGCCCCTGGGCGAGGGGGCAGGGGGAGTGGGTCGGGCGCGCCAGCGCCCGCAACAGCGCCGCGCCCTCGCACGACGCCCCCACCCCCACGCGCCACAAACCGCCCACGCTCGCCCGCCTCCGACAGGCCGTTTACACTGACACGTAATGCTCGACGCACTCTCTGACCGCCTCCAGGGCACATTCCGGCGACTCGGCACCAAGGGACGCATCGGCGAGAAGGAACTCGACGAGGCGCTCCGCGAGGTGCGCATCGCGCTGCTCGAGGCGGACGTCAACTTCAAGGTCGTGCGGGAATTCGTCGCCCGCGTGCGGGAGCGCGCGCTGGGGCAAGAGGTCCTGAACTCGATCACGCCCGCCCAGCAGGTCATCGGCATCGTCAACGAGGTGCTGATCGACACGCTGGGCAAGGAGAGCGCCGCACTGCTGAAGCCGCAGGCCGGGCCCACCAAGGTCATGGTCGTGGGCTCCAAGGGTGGCGGTAAGACCACGCTCGCGGGACGCCTCGCGCTTCGCTACAAGGAAGGCGGGATGCGCCCGCTGCTCGTCTCCACGGATTTCGAGCGCGTCGCCGCCAGCGAGCAATTGCAGGTGCTCGCCGCCTCGATCGATGTCCCCTGTTACGTGGAAGAGAAGCAGGCCCCGGCCGGCGAGGTCGCGAAGCGCGCGCTGAAGCACGCCGAACGCATCGGCGCGAACGCGATCATCGTGGACTCGGTCGGCGTCGTCGCCCTCGACGACGAGGTGGCCGACGAACTAGCCGCGCTGGCGGACGCCCTCGACCCGACCGAACTGCTCATCACCGTGGACTCGCTGACCGGCCAGGAGGCCGTGACGCTGGCCAAGGAGCTGCACGAGGTCCTGGAGGGCACCGGCATCGTCGTCACCAAGGTGGACTCGGACAGCCGCGGCGGTGCCGTGCTCTCCGTGCGCGAGGTCACCGGACTGCCGATCAAGTTCATCACCACCGGGGAGCGCCTGGAGGCGCTGGAGGAGTTCCACCCGGACCGGTTCGCCTCGCGCCTGCTCGGCATGGGCGACGTCGTCTCGCTCGTCGAGAAGGCGAAGCAGGCGATGGGAGACCGCGACGCCAAGGACGTGGCGAAGCGGATGCGCTCCGGGCAGTTCGACCTGGAGGACTTCCTGCAGCAGATGCAGCAGATGAAGAAGATGGGCCCGCTCTCCGGAATCATTGACATGCTGCCGGGCGCCGGCCAGTTGAAGGGCCAGCTGGGCAACCCCGACGCCACCGAGGCGTACTTCCGCCAGAGCGAGGCGATCATCTTCTCGATGACCGCCCAGGAGCGCCGCCACCCGGAGATTTTGAACGGATCTCGCCGCCGGCGCATCGCTCGAGGCTCAGGAACTACCCCGGCAGACGTAAATCGCCTCTTGAACCAGTTCGCCGATGCCCGCAAACTGATGAAGGCCATGACCACGGGCAAGGGTGCCGGTGGCCTCATGCGCATGCTTGGGCTGTAGCGCCGGGCGCACGCCCGATCCAGACCCTGAATGACAACGTGGCCCAGGCCACTCGGAGGTAGTGTTCGTGATCAAGATTCGCCTGCGCCGGACCGGCCAGAAGCACCAGCCGTCGTACCGCGTCGTCGTCGCCGACAAGGACGCGCCGCGTGACGGCCGCTTCATTGAGATCCTGGGGCACTACAACCCCCGCACCGAGCCCGTGACCTTTGAGGTCAAGGCGGATCGCGTGCAGCACTGGATCGGCGTCGGCGCTCAGCCGTCGGACACCGTCCACCGCCTCCTCCACCAGCGTGGCCTGATCGCGGCTGCGCCGCCGGCCCGCCCGACGCGCCCGACGCGCGTGGAGCGTGAGGCCGCCGAGGCCGCCGCCAAGGCCGCCATCGAAGAGAAGAAGGCCGCCGAGGCCGCGGCGAAGGTCGCCGCCGAAGAGGCCGCCAAGGCCGAGGCTGAAGCCGCGAAGGCGGCCGAGGCTGCTGCGGCCGCTCCGGCTGAAGAACCCGCCTCCTAGCCCCGGAGGCCCACTGCATGAAGGCACTCATCGAATACCTGGCCCGCGCCCTCTCCGAGTTCCCGGATGAGGTCGTGGTGGAAGAAGAGCATGACGGCGACCGTGTCGTCCTGCACCTCTACGTGAACGAGTCGGACAAGGGCAGGATCATCGGCCGCGACGGTCGCTGTGCAAACGCGATCCGTTCGCTGCTCCACGTCGCCGCCGTCCGCGCCGGCGTCCGCGCCACGCTCAGCATCGAGTAGCGCGAGTGCCAAAGCGTCCCCGCGGCGACGAGCCAGACGGCCGCGTCGCCGTGGGCCACATCAACTCGCCCTTTGGTGTGCGTGGCCACGTGAAGGTCACGCCCCTCACCTCCAACCCGGAACGGCTGAAGGTCGGTGCCACGTTCTACGTGGCCGGCGACCGCCGTCGCGTGGTCGATATCAAGTACCCACGTGGCTACCCGGCGATCCTGTTCGAGGGCATCGCCGGCCGCGATGGCGCGGAGCGCCTGCGCGGCGCGGTGCTGGAGATCGATGAGGTCGAACTGCCGGACCTGCCGGAAGGCGAGTACTACATCGACGACCTCATTGGCCTCAGCGTGCACACAACGGACGGACGCGACCTGGGCACGCTGGTGGAGGTGCTCACCACCGGCTCTAACGACGTCTACCTGGTGAAGCGCGCGGGTGCGAAGGACGTGCTGATCCCCGCCCTGAACGACGTGGTGCTGGACGTGGACTTCGATGCGGGCACGATGATGATCGAGGCGGTCCCCGGTCTGCTGGAGGACGGCCCCGTGAACCGCGAGGGCGACCGGGACGATGCGGAAAGCGCCGACGACACGGACGTCTGATTGCCGCTGCCCTGACCGGTTCCTACACTGAACTGACGTTCCGGGGGTGTAGCTCAGTTGGGAGAGCGCCGCACTCGCACTGCGGAGGTCAGGGGTTCGAATCCCCTCATCTCCACCACGGACACACTTCGAAACCGGCCCATGTGGCCGGTTTCTTGTATCCCGGATCGACCCTCACCGCTTGGCGTGAGACGGGCCTACCATTGCGCTCATGCGTGCGCTTTGTACGCGGAGAGGCCGCACCGCAATGAGCACGCTGACCACCACGCCGGACTATCCGGCCCGCCTGACGATTGACTACCCGGAGCAGCTGAACCGCCTCACCAGCTTCCTCCGACTGCTCACTGCGATTCCTGCGGCGATCATCGTGTCGCTCGTGACCTCAGCCACCAATTCCCTCAGCATCGCGATTCTCCTGATGTTGCTGTTCCGGGGCCGCTACCCGGAGCCGTGGTTCAACTGGTACCGCTACATGCAGCAGTACTCCACGCGCCTGATCGCTTACATGTTCCTGCTGACTGACCGCTTCCCCGCCACCACCGACGAGCAGTCGGCCCACCTGGAGCTCGACTTCCCCGCGGATGGCAGCCTGAGCCGGTGGCTGCCGCTCGTGAAGTGGTTCCTGGCGGTCCCGCACTACATCGTGGTGGCGTACGCCTTCATCCTGAACACCGACCGGTACCCGCCGTTCTCGCTCCGCTGACGCGGGACGGCGCAGCAAGGAGTCAGCCCATGTTTGTGGCCATGAACCGATTCACCACCGCGCCCGGCAAGGGCGAGGAGTTCGAGCGCATCTGGCGCGAGCGCGAGACGTACCTGGACCAGGTGCCGGGCTTCGTGCGCTTCGCCCTGCTGCGCGGCGACAGCGCCACCGAGTACATCTCGCACTCCACGTGGGAGACGCGGCAGGCGTTCGAGGACTGGACCAACAGCGAGGCGTTCCGCAAGGGGCACGCGCAGGGCTCGCTGATGGGCATCCTGGCCGGCCCACCTCAGATCGGGCTCTACGACGCAGTCCTGACGCAGGAGGCCGGCGGCCCGTCGCGGGGCTAGCCCGGCCCGCCGAGGACGCTCGACCGTTCCCCTGAGCCGCGTGGTGTGCGATCTTCCGATCGCGCCCTCGTAGCTCAGGGGATAGAGCGGCGGCGTCCTAAGCCGCGCGTCGGAGGTTCGAATCCTTCCGGGGGCACCACACACCACCTCCATGGGGAGGCCGCCTGATGACCGACGAGCACGAAGAACTGCTGGCACGCGCCCGCGCGGCTTGCGAGGCGTTCCCGGAGGTCTCGGAGCGCCTCAGCCACGGCTCACCGGCGTGGTTCGTCCGCGAGAAGCGCGGCTTCGCCAACCTCTGGATCGATGGCCACCACGAGCGCGATGAGCCGCACCTCTGGCTCGCCGCACCGCCCGGGATGCAGGAGGAACTGATCGCCGCCGACAGTGCGACGTTCTTCCGCCCGCCCTACGTGGGACAGCGTGGCTGGATCGGCATCCGGCTGGGCGACGACCCGGACTGGGAACACATCGACGAGTTGTGTGAAGAGGCGTACCGCACGGTGGCGCCGGTCACGCTGATCCGACAGTTGGACGCGAGCCGGCGCCTGCCGTAGCAGGTGGCGCAGTGCGCCTGGCGGGACCGAGGAAGGACGTTTCGATCTACCGCTTCGACCGGGCCGCGCGACGCACAGCCTGGCCGGTGATGGAGAGCACGATCTCTTCCGGGCCTACGCGGCCCTGAATGTCCCGCGCCTGGTGCTCGAAGTCGATCACGCAGAAGTTGATCGCGTTGAAATTGGCCGCAAAGAGCGGCGCCGCCAGCACCGTGGCCTCGTTGCTGCTGGTCAGCCGCACGCCCACGCCGTGGACGTCGTTGGCGAGTTCACCAGCCCGAGCGTGCCCATCCGGCAGCGCCGCCCGGTCAGGGATCAACTCGGCGACGACCGCGAACGTCTCAGTGTCCACGACGATCACGCCGGGGTTGCTGCCCGTTGCCACGTGCGGGTCACCCGAGCGCGGCACGGGGCCCCGCTGGGTGATGTAGGCCAGCTTGCCGTCCGGCGAGAAGTCCAGGATGTCCGGCGAGTCCCCGGCCGGGAACGTACCGACGACCTCCAGGCTGTCCTCATCGATGATGATGCCGTCGTTGCTACCGCGGTTGACCTGCCAGTACACGCCCTTGCGGGGGTTGAGCCGCAGTCCGTGGGCGTCGATGCCCTGCGAGGACTCCGTGCCGAGCAGTTCCTTACTGCGGGCGTCGAAGGTGTACCAGGTGCCTTCCTGGTCATTGCCCTCGGCGGCGGCGCCAAAGACACCGGACCAGTTCGCCAGCACCTGGCGGTCGTTATCGGAGAACGCCACACCAAAGTTCGCGCGAACCTCGGCGGGGTCGTAGGCGTGGACGATGTTGTGGGTCTCAGTGTCGAAAACGAAGAGGCCACCCTGGGCGATGCCGGGGCCCAGCGTGATCCACGCCTCCGTGCCGTCATCGTTGTACTGGTGGCAGACCGGGCTGAACGACGGCCACTCGTAGTCGGTCTGCTCCGTCAGCAACGTCTCCACCGAGATGGTCGCGCCGATCTGGAAGACCGGGTTCTCAGCCTTCAAGTCCAGCGGAATCTGCACCAGTTGCCGGGCACCGATCGCCGCCACCCAGACGGCGTCGTCGTCCGGGGTGACCGCGGCCATGCGCGACCCACCGCCCGTCTGGAGCGCCGCCACAACCTCGCGCCGGTTGGCGTCGATCACGATGGTGACCCCACCGGCAGTGCCGGCGACGAAGGCGTAGTTCCAGTCAGAGTCGAAATCGATCATGTGCGGAACGGTCACGCCCGACTCCGGATTGAAGTCAGGGTTGACCTGTCGCAGCGCCTCGGGGCTGACGTTGATCGCCGACACCAGTTCGTGGTCGGAGTTGTAGATCGAGATGCTGTCGGTGCCCTGGTCGAGCACCCAGATCTCGTGATCGGGCACACGGAAGAACAGCATGTAGACGGCAAGGCCGATCGCCAGCAAGGCGACCACCGTGCCCACGGGGAGCAGCACTTTCATCTGCTTCCCAGGGCCGCCTGATCCAGCATCCGACGTGGCTTCCGCCGAGGTAGTACTCAGGTATGAGGCCGCTCCCCGACGACCGTGCGTGCTCGGCTCGTGCCGTCACGCAAATTCATGACACTTTTACTCGACAAAGTCACGTTCAATCAACTGGTCGTGGTGTACCCGCCGGGTCGCTAGCGAGCCGGAGCGAGCGCGCTCCGCAGCTCCTGCAAGACCCGAGCGTTGCTCGGGATGTCGCCGGCAACGGCGCTCCGGTGCGCGAACGGCATCGCACCGCCTGGCAGCACGATGAACACGCCGCCCAGTTGGGCGCGGTCACCCTGCAACGCGCCCTGGCGGAAGCCCGCCCGGAACGCCCGGAACGAGTTGATCCAGAACGACGGCCGGAGGATGAACGCCGACGAGGGCCGCTTCGCACCCAGCGCGCGGTAGACATCGCGCCCTGGGTTCGTGAACACGGGCACCTCGAAAGCGTAATCCTCAACGAAGGCCTGGGCCATGAACGGCGTGCCGTTGCCGATGACGGCGACCTCCGCGCCGAGCGCGCGCACGTCCGCCAGCACGTCGCGGATTCGCGCCACGTGCTGCTTGCAGAACATGCAGCCGAAGTGCCGGAGCAGCACCACAACCACCGGGCGCTCCGCCCAGACGCTCCCCAGCCGCACGGACTCGCCGTCCGGGGTGAGGATCTCGAGTTCTGACGTGGCCTGATCGAGGGTTTCCATGGCGGGGGCTCCCTGGTCGCGTGCCGCGCGTTCGGGGTGAATCCATCGTATCGCCCTGCGTGTTATCTTCCCGCCGCACCACGCACGTCCTGCGCCGCCCCCGGTCGGGAGCCTTCGACGGGCCTCCCACCCCGCGCCCGGCCCCACGTTTCAGGACGTTGCGCGGTGCACGCCCGGCCCGGGACCCCGAAGGCCGCGCGTCACACGGAGGAGGGTGCCGTGGCGCAACTATTCGACGAGCTCCGCGTGCTGGAGGTGGCCCGAAACGTCTCCGGGCCGTTCGCCGGGAAACTGTTCGCGGACTACGGGGCGGACGTGCTGAAGGTGGAGCCGCCGAGCGGCGACCCCTCACGCCACCGCGGCCCGTTCAAGGACGACATCCCGAACCCGGAGACGTCCGCCCTGTTCCTCCACCTGAACACCAACAAGCGCTCCGTCACGCTCGACCTCGAGCAGGAGGAGGGCCGCGAGATCTTCCGCCGGCTGGCCGAGGACGCCGACATCGTCATCGAGGATTTCCGTCCCGGCCAGATGGACGCGTGGGGCATCGGCTATGAGGTGCTCTCACGGGACCACCCGAACCTCGTGATGGCCTCGATCACCCCGTTCGGGCAGGACGGGCCGTGGCGCGACTACAAGGGCTCCGAGATCACCCTGCAGGCGATGGGTGGGCCGTTGCACGTCAACGGCGCGCCGCACCGCGAGCCGATCAAAAGCGGTGGCGAGGTGGCCCACTACCACGCCGGGGTTGCCACCGCGTTCGCGTGCATCATGGCGCGCTTCCGCGTGGAGATGGGCGGCGTGGGTGACCACATCGACCAGGCCGTCTACGAGGCGCAGGCGGGCTTCCGTGACCGCCGCACGGTGTACCTGACGGGGGCGTCCTACACCGGCTTCGCGGCCCACCGACAGGCGGCCGGCGCGCGTGTGGCGAACGGTGTGCGGCCGGCGCTGGACGGCTTCGTGAACATCTACGCCGGTGGCACCAAGCACTTCATCCCGTTCCTGGACGTGATCGAGCGCCCCGACCTGAAGGAACACCCCGACGCGCGCAAGCCGTTGCACGAGTACTCGCCGGCATTCGCCACGGAGGTCGAGGCGGCGTGGACGTCCTGGCTGGCAGGCACGCCCAAGCAAGAGGCCGTAGAACTGACGCAGGCGATCGGCCTCCTCGGCGGTGCGATCCTCGCGACGAACGATCTGCTGGCCGACCCGCACTACCGGGGCCGGGGCATGTGGGAAACCATCGACCACCCCGTCGCCGGCCGCGCCGAGTACGCCGGACGCCAGTTGATCCTCTCCGAGACGCCACGCCAGCAGGCGCGCCACGCGCCGCTGCTGGGTGCGCACAACGCCGAGGTCTACTGCAACGGCCTGGGCTACACACGCGAAGAACTCGGCCGGCTGCGCGCCCAGGGCGTGATCTAGGGAGGCTGCGATGACCACCGACGGCACGAATACTGGCCGCCCGCTCCCGCTGGAAGGCATCCGCATCGCGGAGGTTACGGTGGTGTGGGCGGGGCCTCACGTCACCCAATTGCTTGCGGAATGGGGCGCGGACGTGATCCGCGTGGAGCCGGTCAACAAGATCCAGCCCTACTCCCGCGGCGGCGAGCGGGTGACCTCGCAGGAGGTCGCGATCGCGGCCGCGGCGGCGGGACAACTGACCTCGGCGTACCCGGATCTCGATCCGGGCGTGGACCCGTGGAACCGCAGTTCCGCCTTCAACGCCCACGCTCGCAACAAGCGATCGATGGCGTGCGACATCACCTCGCCGGAGGGGCGCGAGGCGTTCCTGAAGCTCCTCACCGAGGTGGATGTCCTCATCGAGAACAACGTCCCGGAGACCATCGAGCGGGCGAACCTCACCTGGGATGTGGTGAAGGAGGTCAACCCGCGGCTGATCATGGTGCGGATGCCGGCGTATGGCCTCAGCGGCCCGTACAAGAACTACCGCGGCTTCGGGACGCACGTGGAGGGCATGATCGGCCACCACCTGCTGCGCTCCTACCCAGACGAATCGCCGGAGCACACCGGCGACGCCTTCACCGCGGACGCGCTGGCCGGGGTGATGGGCGCGTTCGCCATCGTCTCTGCGATCCGGTCACGGACACGCACCGGCCTGGGGCAGCAGATCGAGATGCCCCTGGCAGAGTCGTTCATGCCGATCCTGGGCGAGTACCTGCTGGACTTCACGATGAACGGCCGCGTCACGGAGCCGCAGGGGAACCGCCACATCTCTCACGCGCCGCACGGCATCTACCCGACCGAAGGCCACGATCAGTGGATCGCGATCGACGTGGCGACGGACGAGGAGTGGCAGGCGCTCTGCCGCGTCCTGGGCGCCGAGGCGCTGGCGACGGACGCGCGTTTCATGACCGCCACGCGCCGCCACCGCGACTCGGTTGACCTCGACCACGCCCTGGCCGACTACACACGGCCGAGGGACAAGGAAGCGCTGTTCCACGAACTGCAGGCAGCCGGGGTCTGCGCCGCGCCGGTGCACAACGAACTGGAGGCGCTGCAATCGCAGCACCTCAACGCGCGCGGGTTCTTCGAGACCGTGGACATGGAGGGCGTGGGGCCGCGGATCTATCCAGGGATCATGACGCACTGGAAGCACACGCCGAACCACATCCGCACCCCACCGGCGCGGCTCGGCGAGCACAACCGCGAGATCTACATCGATCTGCTCGGCTACTCGGAGGCGGAGTACCAGGCGCTGATCGACAAGGGCCTCGTGGGCGACACCTACCCGGAGAGCGTGGTTCCCCGGCACTGGCTCCGCTAGCAATCCTGCGAGGTTGAACTCGCCCCGGCGGGGGGCCATGCTCCGGTGATGGATCCGACTGAGACGATAGGGCTGGCGGTCGCCGGGTTCGCCATCGGCACGTACGCCAGCGCCATTGGGGCCGGGGGCGGGTTCCTGTTCGCGCCCCTGCTGCTGATCCTTTACCCCGGTGCCCCGCCCGCAGCGGTCACCACCGCTTCCCTCACCGTGGTGGTCGCGTCGGCATTCTCGTCGATCCTGGCGGTGCTGAAGGATCGGTTGATCGACTTCCCGCTCGTCCTCGCGCTCGCATCGCTGGGCATCCCGGTGGCGATCCTCGGCGGGCTCAGCACGGCGATCCTGCCGCGGGAGTATTTCGCAATCGGCTTTGCGGTGCTGCTCGGGGTGATCGGTGGCTACCTCATCGCGCAACCCGTCGCGCGCGTCTCTGCGCCCTCACGGCGCGCGTGGAGCAGAGAGCGTGTCGACCGCACCGGGCAGCGCTACCTGTACCGCGTCCCGCTGCTGCAGGGCCTGCCGCCCTACCTCAGCGGGGTCTACCTCGGGGCGCTGGCGGGCATCGGTGGCGGCCCGATGGCGATGCCGGTGCTCACGCGCATCCTCCGCGTGCCCCACCCGATCGCGGCCTCTTCGGTGCAGGTGGTGATGGTGCTGCAGTCCGGCGCGGCCGTGCTGATGCACCTTGCCATCGGCAACCAGGGCGAGCCGATGGAGGCGGTGCCGTGGCTCATCATCGGGGCGGTCGCGGCGGCACCGGCGGGCCGCCTGCTGCGCCAACGCCTAGGCGAGGGCCCGCTGACGCGTGCGCTGGCCTTCGGGCTCTTCTTCATCGCCGCGCGCACGGCATGGGCAGCGTTCTAGCCGGACGTATCGGTATAGTCGGGGGCGACACCCGCCCGCCCGCCGCGCGATGCGCCACGCAACGGAGAGCGCCCTGCCATGACCACACCTGCCGAGTTCGCCCGACGCCGCCAGCAACTGATGCGCGCCATCGCTCGCGAATCTGGTCGAGACGCCGTCGCCGTCTTCCCCTCCGCCCGCGAGGTGGTCCGTAACGGGGACGTACACCACCAGTTCCGCCAGGAATCGACGTTCTGGTACCTCACCGGCTTCGCGGAGCCGGACGCGGTGCTGGTGCTGCGGCCCGGCGCTGACCACCCGGTCGCGATGTTCGTGAGACCGCACGACCCGGTGATGGCCGTCTGGGTGGGGCCGCGCGCCGGCGTGGACGGCACCGTTGAGCAGTACGGCGCAGACGCCGCCCACCCGATCGAGGAACTCGACTCGCTGTTGCCGCGGATGCTTGCGGGCGCACGCACCGTCTACTACGCGTTCGGTGCGGACGCCGTGCTCGACACGCTCGTCACACGCGCGGTCGCGGAGCGCCGCGACATGGCGCAGCGTGGACCCGCCGCGATCGAGGCGGTGCGCGACCCATCGGCACTCGTCGACTCGCAGCGGCTAGTCAAGAGCGCCGCCGAGGTGCGCGCCCTGCAGCACGCCATCGACATCACCGGCGAGGGATTGCAGGTCGCGCTGGCTGCGACCAGGCCCGGGATGCACGAGTACGAAGTGCAGGCGGTACTGGAACAGGAATACCGGCGGCTCGGTTCGCCTCGGGAGGGCTTCCCGACGATCGCCGCTTCGGGCGAGAACTCCTGCACGCTGCACTACGTGGACAACCGCCGCCAGATCGGACAACGCGACCTGATGCTGCTGGATACGGGTGCGGAGTGGGAGTACTACAGCGCGGACGTGACCCGCACCTACCCCGCCAGCGGGAAGTTCACCGCCGCCCAGCGCGCCGCATACGACATCGTCCTCGCCTCGCAGGAAGCGGGGATTGCAAAGACGGCGCCGGGCGTGGCGTTCCACGCCGTCCACCAGGCGAGCCTACGCGTGATCGTGGAAGGCCTGATCGACCTCAAGGTGCTGCGCGGAAGCGTCGACTCGCTCATCGAACGGGAGGCGTACCGGCCGTACTACATGCACTCCACCAGCCACTGGCTCGGCCTCGATGTGCATGACGTGGGGCGCTACCGCACCGACGGCAAGTCGACCACGCTGGCGCCGGGCATGGTGCTCACGGTGGAACCGGGCCTCTACTTCGCTCCCGGCAGCAAGGCACCTAAGCGACTCCAGGGCATCGGCATCCGCATCGAGGACGACGTGCTGGTGACACCGTCCGGGCGGCGCAACCTTACCGGCCGCATCCCCAAGACACCGGAGGCCCTCGAGGCGCTCGTCGGCTCAGCGGCCCGCTAGCGCTCGTGCTGCGAATCCGCCACCCGATGCGCCTGTCCGCAGTCTCCTGCGCCATCGCCGGCGCGGCGGTGCTGCTCGGTGCGTGCGGCGGGGACGATGGCGGCACCATCGCGCCCACCTCGGTCCCGGCGATCCCCGCCTCGGTGCTGAGTGTGAGCAGCATCGACACCGAGACCCCGACCGACCTCCGCGCACCGCAGCCTGAGGTCCCCACCGGCCCAGCCGGCCCCGTACCGGTCGAGGGTGTCCCCGCCCCGATCATCTCCGCGGGCGCCGCGGTGGTGATCGATGGTGACTCGCTCGCCGTGCTGTACGAGCACAACGCCTACCAGCAACGCGAGCCAGCCAGCCTGACGAAGATCGCCACGGCGATCCTCGTCGCGGAGAACGCGAGCATGGAGGCGGTCTTCACCTCCGACGTCCACCACTGGGAACTGGAGTGGGACAGCAGCACGATGGGGCTGGAGCCGGGCGACCAGTTGACGGTGCGCGACCTGCTCCTGGGCCTGATGCTGGTCTCCGGCAACGACGCCGCGATCGTCCTCGGCCGGCACATCGCCGGGAACGATGCGCAGTTCGTGGACGCGCTAAACGCGCTCGCGCTGCGCCTCGGGCTCACCGACACGCACTTCATGAACCCACACGGCTTTTCGGAGCGGGGCCACTACAGCAGCGCGCACGACATGGCGATGCTGGCCCGCCACCTGATGAGCATCCCCGCCCTGCGCGAGGTCGTGGGCACCGAGGTGACGACGGTCACGGGCACTGGCGCAGACGGCCAGGAGCGCACGTTCAACCTCTATAACCACAACCCGCTGCTGAACTACACCCCGGGCGTGGATGGCGTGAAGACCGGCTTCACCGAGCGCGCCGGGCGCACCTTCGCCGCCTCCGTTGAGCGCGACGGGCACCGCATTTATGTCATAATCCTCGATGCCCCCACCCGCGCGGAGGACGCGATCCTGCTCATCGAGTGGGCATACGCAGCGTGGGAGTGGCCGCAGTAGTCCTTCCACAACGCTTCTTTGCGCCATAACGAGTCGCGTGTATAGCCGAGCGATTTGAACTGCTCACCCGCTGCTCCATTACATCTGCTCATCCGTGTCAGCGGGTGTATTGACACGCTCTGCCAGCGGCGTAGGATGACCAA
Organism: Chloroflexota bacterium; assembly: GCA_027592645.1. Lineage (GTDB taxonomy): Bacteria > Chloroflexota > Dehalococcoidia > UBA2979 > UBA2979 > W-Chloroflexi-9. The sequence continues at coordinate 30,845 of JAQCKI010000014.1, forward strand.
GCGTCTCCAAACAAATGATGACGCATCTACACCGTTCACCACAAGATGTAGTGTCTGTCCCCCGCCCCCACCCACAAGATCTGGGCATCGCGACTGGCACGAGACTGACCCGGAAGGTCCCCCCGATGCGCATTTCTCGACGTTTCACCACCGCCGGCCACAGCCCGTACGCCGGCATTCCGTTCACACAGCGCACCTCGCGCATCGTGAACCCGGACGGATCCGTGGTGTTCGAGGCGCGCGACATCGACATGCCGGAGCAGTTCTCGCAGGTCGCCACGGACATCATGGCGCAGAAGTACTTCCGCAAGGCCGGGGTGCCCGCGCTCACCGTCGCCATCGATGAGCCCGGGGTGCCGAACTGGCTGCAGCGCCGCGTCCCGGCGCCGGGCGCCGCCATGGGCGGCGAGACGGACGCGCGCCAGACCTTCCATCGCCTCGCCGGCACATGGGCGTACTGGGGCTGGAAGGGCGGCTACTTCGACTCCGAGGACGACGCGCGCGCCTTCTACGATGAACTCTGCCACATGATGGCCCGCCAGATGGCCGCACCGAACTCGCCGCAGTGGTTCAACACCGGCCTGCACTGGGCGTACGGCATCA
>JAQCKI010000001.1 GCA_027592645.1 Chloroflexota bacterium
TCGGGCGGGTGCTGCTGCCACGCCTGCTCGCCGAGGGCTACGCCGTGCGCGCGCTGGTACGCCGGCCCGATGCCGTGCTCCCCGCGGGCGTCGAGGCGGCACCCGGCGACCTCGCAACCGGCGTGGGGCTCGCCGCTGCCGTCGATGGTGTGGGGCACATCGTCCACCTCGCATCCGGCTCCGCCGGCGGTGACACCGAGGCGATCGACATCGCTGGCACCGCCGCGCTGATCGAGGCCGCGCGCGCAGCCGGGTCGCCGCACCTGCTCTACCTGTCGATCGTCGGCGTCGAGCGGGTGCCGTTCCCGTACTACGCGGTGAAGGTGCGCGTCGAAGCGTTGCTCGCCGCCTCCGGCCTGCCATGGACGTCGCTCCGAACGACCCAGTGCCACGAACTGATCGAAGAGTGGGCGGCGGCGGCGCGCCCTGTGTTCGGCACCGGCGTCTCCTTCCAGCCCGTCGCGACCTCGGACGTCTCGGACGAGGTCGTGCGGCTGCTCCGCGGCGGCGCGGCGAACGCCGTCCTGGAGTACGGCGGGCCCGAGGTGCTGACCTCCGAGGTGATCGCCTCGACGTTCGCGGAGGCCACCGGCGGGGCGCCATTCGAGGTGGTTGAGCCGCGCGCCGGCGGCCCGGGGGCGGCCTGCTGACGCCGGAGCGCCGGCAGGGTCGCGTCACGTGGCGGCAGTACCTGGCGGCTCGTACCTGACCGGCGAGGGGGTCGGCGGGGGCCTCGATGCTAGGATTCGAAGAGTGCGCTGGAACGGGAAGAGGCATTGATGCCCGGATTACGCGACTCTCACCGGCTCTCGCCGGATCAGGTGACCGCACTCTGCGACCCCGACTGGCTGGGCTTCGACGACACGAACGAACTGGCCACGCTGGAGGCCGTGTTCGGCCAGGAACGCGCCGTCCGCGCGATTGAGTTCGCCCTGGGGATGTCCGCACCGGGCTACAACCTGTACGCCGCCGGGCCGGATGGCTACGGCAAGTCGACGATCGTGGAACTGTTCCTCCGCCGCCGTGCAGCCAGCCGCCCCGCACCCATGGACTGGGTCTACGTCTACAACTTCCAGGATCCCGACCACCCGGCGGCGATCTCCCTGCCGCCGGGACAGGGCCACCCGTTCGCCGAGGCCGTGAAACACGCCGTGGAGGCCGGCACCCGCGAGATCACGGCCGCCTTTGACTCCGACTCGTACGTCCGAGAGCGCCAGCAACTGGTCGACGAGGTAGAAGCGCGACGCACCGAGATTTTCGAGGCGCTGCAGGTCCAGGCGCAGGAGGTGAACTTCGCGCTGCAGTTCGGGCCGGCCGGGATCAGGTCCGCACCGCTGATCGACGGGAAGCCCGCGACCGAAGAGCAGTTCGCTGCCCTGCCTGATGACGAGAAGGCGCAGGCTCAGGAACGTCGCCGCATCCTGGAGGTCAACCTGCAGGAAGCACTGCTCCGCGCCCGTGCGCTGGAGCGCGAGGCGCAGGAGCAGGCCGACGGCCTCGACCTGCGCGTCGCCGCCTACGCCATTAGCGACCTGTTCGAGGCGCTACTGAGGCAGTACGGCGCGGATCAGGAGATCCAGCAGTACCTGGAGACGATCCGCGACGACATCGCGCGCAATCGCAACGAGTTCCGCACTGAGCAGCAACAGACCTCGCCGATTCCGGGCATGGGCGGCCCGCCGCCCCTTCAACTGCACCGCTACGAGGTCAATGTGGTGATCGCGAATGACCCACAGCACGGCGCGCCGGTCGTCTTCGAGCGGAACCCCACCTACTACAACCTCATCGGGCGGATTGAGTACCAGGGCCAGTTCGGCACCATGGTCACCAATCACACGCTGATCCGCGCTGGTTCGCTGGCGCAGGCCAACGGCGGCTACCTGATCCTGCGGATCCGCGACTTGCTCAACAACGGCATCTCGCTGGAGGCGCTGAAGCGGTCGCTCTCCAGCCGGCAGGTGGCGATCGAGAACCTCTCGGACGCCTACCCGCTGGTTCCCACCACGGCGCTGCGCCCGGAACCGATCCCGCTCTCGGTCAAGGTCGTGATCATCGGCGACTCGTACCTGTACAGCCTCCTCTACCGGCATGACCCGGACTTCCGTGAGCACTTCAAGGTGAAAGCGGACTTCGAGGTGGACTACCCGCGCACAGCGGAGAACACCCGAGGCCTGGCGAGCGTGATCAACGCGGAGATCCAGCGCGGTGGCCTGCGTCCCTTCACCCGCGACGCCGTGAGCCGGCTGATCGAGCACTCATCGCGCATGGTGCAGGATCGCCGGCGGCTCTCCGCGAACATGTCCGTCTTCCTGGACCTCGTGCGCCAGGCCGACTACTGGGCCACGATGGCCGGCGTCGCCACCGTCGACGACCAGCACGTCGTGGAGGCGCTGGAACAGCGGACGTTCCGCTCCGGCCTGATCGCTGACCGGATTATGTCTGCGATGGAGGACGGCACGATTCGCGTCGAGACGCAGGGCACCCGCGTCGGGGAGATCAACGCGCTCTCCGTGTACGACCTCGGCGATATCTCGTTCGGCCGCCCATCGCGCGTGACCTGCGTGGTCTCCGCCGGGCGCGGCACCATCGTGATGGTGGAGCGCGAGAGTGAGATGGCGGGGCGAATCCACAACAAGGGCTTCTTGATCCTGCGCGGCTTTCTCACCCACCGCTTCGGACAGGATCGCGCGGCCGCGCTGCACGCCAGCCTCACCTTCGAGCAGTTGTATGGGGACATCGATGGCGACTCCGCCTCGTCGACGGAACTGTACGTGCTGCTCTCCGCGCTCTCGGAGCAGCCGGTCGCACAGCACATCGCCGTGACCGGCTCTGTCGATCAGTTGGGCCGCGTCCAGCCGATCGGCGGCGTGACCGACAAGATCGAGGGCTACTACGACCTCTGCCGGGCGCGCGGGCTGGACGGCACGCAAGGCGTGATGATCCCTCGCACGAACGTGGCGGGCGTGATCTTGCGGCCGGACGTCGCGCAGGCCGTGGCGGACGGGCAGTTCCACGTCTGGGCGATCGACACCGTCGAGGAGGGCATCGAGATCCTCACCGGCATTCCGGCCGGGGACGCGCGCGGCGCGGACCGCCGCTTCCCGGAGGGCACGATCTACCGGCTGGTGGAGGATCGCCTGGCTGCCTTCGCGGCGTCGCAGGCACCGGCAGCGGGTGGCACGCCCGATCACCACGTGCCTATGCCACCGCAGGGCCCGTACCCGACACCTCCGGGCATCCCACCGAGCCCCCCGCCCGACCCGCCGGTGATCGTCTAAATGTCGGAGGCGGCCGCTCCGCCCGGACTTGATCGCAAGATCGGCCTGATCGCCGCATCGCTCTCCGGCATTGGGATCGTCCTAGGCGCCGGTATCTACGTCCTGGTGGGCGAAGCGGCGGGGCTCGCCGGGAACGGCCTGTGGGCCGCGTTCGCGTTGGGCGCGGTGCTGGCAAGCGCCACCGGCCTTTCGTACGCAGAACTGACATCACTCTTCCCGGAAGCCGGTGCGGCCGCCGCCTACGCGGAGGAGGCGTTTGGCGCGCGCACCGGGTTCCTTGCCGGGTGGATGGATATCTGTGTGAACTTCATCGCTGCGCCGGCGGTGGCACTGGGCTTCGGCAATTACTTCGCGAGTCTCACCGGCCTGCACTCGCAGGTCGGCGCGATCGCCGCGATCCTCATCTGCGCCGGCATCGTGCTCGCCGGCGTCACCCAGACCATGGGACTCGCCTCCGTGTTCGCGGTGATCGAGGCGGCCGGGCTAGCCCTGGTCATCGCCATCGGCCTCCCGTACCTGGGAGACGTACCGCTGGTGGAGATGCACAACGGCTGGAGCGGCATGCTCGGCGCGGCGGCGCTCGTCTTTTTCGCCTACGAGGGGTTCGAGGAGATCGCCACGCTCTCCGAGGAGGTCATCGATCCCACGCGGAACATCCCGCGCGCGTTCCTGATCGCGATCGGCGCGACCAGCGCGCTCTACGTGCTGGTCGCGGCCGTCGCCGTCTCGGTCGTGCCGTGGGAGACGCTCGCCGACTCCGGGGCGCCGCTGGCGCTGGTCGCAGAGGTCGCCGCCAACGACCGCGTGGCGGACGGGCTCTCGGTGCTCGCGCTCTTCGCCACCTTCAATACGGTGCTGCTGGTACTGGCGACCGGCGCCCGGGCGATGTACGGCATGGCCCAGCGGAACCTGCTGCCGCGGGTCGTCGGACGCATCTCGCGGACGCGCCGCATTCCGTGGGTCGCACTGACGATTGCGACCTCGGTGTCACTCGCATTCGCCGCCACGGGCGACATCGGGTACATCGCGCAGGTCACGAACTTCGCGGTCTTTGCCCTGTTCATCTCCGTCAACGGCTCGCTGATCCGACTGCGTTTCACACGCCCGGACCTCGAGCGGCCGTTCCGGACGCCGGGCTCCCTGATGAACGTCCCGTTGATCCCGGTCGTCGGGTTGCTGGGAGCCGTCGTGCTCTCGTTCTCGATGAGCCGCGAGGCGTTTCTCACGGGTGTGATCGCGCTGGCGTTCGGGGTGGGGTTGTCGTTCGTAATGCTGCGCCCGCGAGCGGCGCGGTGAGCGACCCGCGTCCGATCCTCACCGTGGACATGGACGGCGTCTTCTGCGAGCCGTTCTTCGGGAAGAACCTAGGCATCCATCGCACGTTCCTGGATCCTGACGCGCCCCCACCGTTGGCCGATGTACCGCCTCGGTGGCTCGGCACGCCGCTCGATCACCTGCGATTCAACGCCCGCCGGCCGCTCCCCGGCGCGCGCGAGGCGCTGACGCGGCTCCGCGACGTGCGACGGCTGGTCGTACTCACCGGCCGGCGCACCCACCCGGGCTGGTGGCTGCGCGTGCACGGCTTCGCGGGCCTGTTCGACGAGGTGCGCGTCAACGACGGCCCGCTGAAGAGCCCCCACTTCAAACTCGAGGCAATCGCAGCCCTCGGCAGCACCGAGCACGTGGACGACGACCCGCGGACGGCGCAGCTGCTCGCCGAGCGCTCGGGCGTGCGCGTATTCCTCCGCGACTGGCCGCGTAACCGCGACCTGCCCTACCACCCCCGGGTGGAGCGGGTGCGCGATCTCGCAGACCTTGCGGATCGACTCGGTACGCCGCAGAAGTAGGCATACAAACCCTCCCGTGTACGTCAATCTCGGCATAACATGCGCCATCTACCCGACGGGCGAAGAACGGGGCGCGGTTGGCTACGCACACGCCAGTGCCATCCTCCGAGGATGACGAGGTCCAGGACGGCCCTCGCCCGGGCATGTTCGCGTCCCTGGCGTACCCCGCTTACCGCCTGCTCTGGGCCGGGCAGGCCTCGCACGCCTTCGGCATCTGGATGGAGCAAATCGCCCGGCCGTGGCTGGTGCTGGAGATCACCGGCGACAACGCCGCGCACGTGGGTGGCGTCGTCGCCATGCGGACGCTGCCGCAACTGATCTTCGGGCTGTGGGCCGGGGTGATCGCAGACTGGTTCGACCGCAAGACGATCCTGGTGCTGACCAAGGGCGCCGCCCTGCTCCTGAACCTGGCGTTCGCGATCATCCTGCTCAGCGGGAACATGACGCTGGGCCTGATCTACCTGATGGCCTTCCTCCGGGGCTCCTCGATGGCTTTCGACCAGCCGGCCCGGCAGACGCTGATCGCCTCCATCGTGCCGCCGCAGATTCTGACCAACGCGGTGGCGCTGATGTCCTCCACCCAGAACATCATGCGCATGCTGGGCGTGGTGGCCGCCGGTGCGACGATCGCAGCGCTCGGGGTCAACGGTGCGTTCGTCGTGATCGTCTTCATGGCGCTGTTCGCGTTCATCCCCACCGCCATGCTGGACGTGCCCCGCAACTCCAGCCACAAGGGCCAGCGCGGCCTGGGCGCCATGTCCGGCGGGATGATGGAGGGCTTCCGGTACGCGGTCAGCAACCCGGTCGTCCTCGGCGTGTTGATTATGTCGCTGTCGTTCTACACGTTCGCGATGTCGTGGTCGCAGGTGTACGCGCCGATCTTCGCCCGTCAGGTGATGGACATCGGCGCGCTCGGCTTCAGCATGATCGTCGCGACCAGCGCCATCGGAGCGCTCGCCGGGACGCTGCTGATCGCGTCGCGCTACCCGAAGCGGCTCGGGCTGATCTTGCCGCTCTCGGTCATCGGCATGGGCATCGCGCTGTCCTCGTTCGCACTCGCGAGTTACCTGCCACGCCCGATGGGCCTGATCATCCCGTTCGCGATCCTGCCGTTCGTCGGCATCATGCAGACGGCGTACTTCTCGCTCTCGAACGCCACCATGCTCACCGCGGCACCACCGGAGTTACGCGGCCGCGTGATCTCGCTGCTGTCCCTGGATCGGGCAATGGTGTCGGCTGGGGCCTCGCTCGGTGGACTGCTGGCCGCCGCACAGGGCGCGCAGATGGCGCAACTGATCTACGGTCTGCTGGTCACCATCGCCGGGGTGGTCGTCATCTTCACGCTGAAGGATCTGCGGCGCTACCGAGCGCCCTGACCCGCTCGCTGCGGCTGCCCCTCGCCGTGGCGTCGTTTACGCTGGAACCATGACGATCTCCTCGCCCCTCCCCGTCGCCCGAGGCCCCCGATTGCCCGGCCCGCTCTCCAGTCGGCGCGGCGCGTTGATGCTCATGCTGCTCGCGGCCGTGATCTGGGCGTTCGCGTGGGGCGCCCACGAGCATGGCGCTCCGGTGGTCAGGCCTGACCTCTCCGCCGTGGAGCCCGACCGCCGCTTCACCATCGACGCTTCCACAGGCACGCTGGACCTGGCCTCCGTGGCCGTGCTGCCCGGCGAGGTGGTGGAGTTCACGCTGGGCGGTTCCGCCGGAGCGCCGCACGCCTTCGTCCTGACCGGTGCCGAGGGCGCCGAGATGGACCAGACGGCGAACGCCGCGGGCGACACCGTGACCCGCCTGCGCGTACCGCAGGACGGCGCGGTGTCGTTCATCTGCGCGATCCCAGGGCACGAGGGGCTGCACGGCAGCCTGGTGGTCACCCCCGGTGCCACGCGATGACCTCGGACGGTACGCCGCCCCTCCAGTTCCCCGAGGAGTTCTTCCGGCGTGTGAACGCCTCGCCCGACCGCTTCTTCTATGAGCAGCCGCGATTCGTCCAGCACATCGACGACCCGACGATCGCCGCGCTCACCGGCCTGTACGGCGAGGTGATCCCACCGGGGTCGCGCGTGCTGGACCTGATGTCCTCCTGGGTGTCGCACCTCCCGACCGACCGCGAGTACGCGCGGGTCGCCGGCCTGGGCATGAACGCCGAGGAACTGACCGCCAACAAGCAACTGACCGAGTGGATCGTGCGCGACCTGAACGCCGACCCCACGCTGCCCTACGAGGACGAGTCGTTCGACGTGGCGCTCTGCGCGGTGTCGGTGCAGTACCTGGTCCAGCCCGTGCCGGTGTTCGCGGAGGTCGGCCGGACGCTGGCGCCGGGCGGCGTCTTCGTCGTCTCCTTCTCGCATCGGTGCTTTCCGGAGAAGGCGATCGAGGCGTGGCGGTCGCTGGCCCCGGCGGATCTGGTGCGGTTGGTCGCCACCTACTTCGGCCTCGCGGGACACTTCGGCGAACCGATCTTCGTGGACCGATCGCCGGAGGGCGCAGACCCGCTGTGGTGCGTCGTCAGCCGGCGCGAGTAGCGACGCGCGCACGCGAAAAATTTTGTGTCTCAATCCCCTTGCATCGCAACTATGTAACGCGCTGCTGCGTTCTAATGCGTGTGAGCGAAACTAGGGCCCGGGACGCTCACCACCCATGGGTTCCGGCACGGCGCGAGGTACGCGACCGGCCGGTGTAGTCAAAGGACACATCCTTGGCTGCGACGAAGAAGCCTGCCGCGAAGCCCGCGGCGAAGCCGGCTGCAAAGCCGGCGGCCAAGCCGGCCGCTGCTCCCAAGAAGAAGAAGTAATTCCTCTTCTCGGCCAGAGCCGATAGATCGAAACCGCCCCTGGGACGCCGGGGGCGGTTTCGTGTCTACCGAAGGATTCTCGCAAGCCGCGGCTTACACCTGCAGCCGCGCGCCCAGGCGCCGGAGCAGCACCAGACAGTCCTCCGATGCTCCCGCGACATACGGCGGGATCTCGATGTTCTGGGGCGTCAGCCGCAGCGGACGGCCATTCAGCATCAGTAGCGCCCCGCCCGCGCCCTCCAGCACCGCGACCCCACCCGCGACGTCCCACACCGACCGAGGCCCGGTCGAGAAGTAGACGTCCGCGTCGTTGGTCGCGGCGTGCACCAGCTTCACAGCGGCGGAGCCCAGCGGGTAGACCTGGTACGGGATCTGATACTGGATCCGCCGGCGCTCGTAGTCATGCCGGGAGACCACCACCCGCTCCACCAGACCATCCTGCGGCAACATCGGCAGCGGGACGCCGTTCTTCCGCGCCTCCTGCCGGCCCTCCCCCGTCAGGCCGGAGTAGACCTCGCGCTGCATCGGCAGCCCAATCGCGCCCAGCACGAGCCGATCGCGAATGAAGAGGCCCACCGAGACGCCGAACTCTGGCAGGCCGCGCAGGAACTCGCGCGTGCCGTCCAGTGGGTCCACCACCCACGTGGGCTCACCGCGGATCAGCGGTGCCACTTCCGACGATTCCTCCGAGAGCCACCGTGCGCCATCGATCAGCGGCATCAGCCGCTCGTGCAGCACATCGTCGGCGGCGTAGTCGGCCTCGGTGACCGGGCCCTCGCCGGGCTTGTGGCCCACGCGCATCGTCGCCTGCGCCATCACGCCACGGATCGCCTCGCAGGCCGCCTCCACGGCGACCTCCAGGCCGTCGCGGAGGGCATCGATGTCCAGCGGTTGCAGGTCGGGCGGCGGGGCGTCAGGGGTGATCATAGTCCGATGCTACACTCGGGCACGAGATGACGACGACCACCCTGCAGGCGCTGGTCAGTGACCTCCGGCGCGCACTGGGCCCGCGTCACGTCCTCGACACGCCCGAAGACCTCATCGCATTCGAGTACGACGCCACCATCGAGCGGGCGCTACCAGACGTCGCCGTCTTCCCCGCGACCACCGAAGAAGTAGCGGCGGCGGTCCTCCTCGCCCGGCGCTACGGGGTGCCGGTGGTGCCCCGCGGCTCCGGCACCGGCCTCTCCGGTGGCGCCGTGCCGGTGAACGGCGGCGTGATGGTCGTCCTCACCCGCATGAACCGCATCGTGGAGATCGACACGCTCGACCGCGTTGCGGTGGTGCAACCCGGGGTGATCAACCTCCACCTGCAGGAAGCACTCGCGCCGCACGGGCTGACGTGGGCGCCCGACCCCTCCTCCCAGCGCGTCTGCACCGTCGGCGGGAACGTGGCGAACAACTCCGGCGGACCGCACACGCTGGCGCACGGCTCAACCGTGAACCACGTGCTCGCGTTGGAGGTGGTGCTGCCGGACGGGCGCATCGTGAACCTCGGCAGCCGCGTGCCGGACGCCCCAGGCATCGACCTGCGCGGGCTGATGGTGGGGTCGGAGGGCACGCTGGGCATCGTCACGCGGGCCACGCTGCGGCTGGTGCGCGCGTCCGAGTCGGTGCGCACCTTCCTCGCCGTATTCGACAGCGTCGAGGCGGCGTCCGAGGCTGTCTCCGGCGTGATCCGTCGAGGCATCATCCCGGTCGCGATGGAGATGCTGGACCAGGAGATCATCCGCATCGTGGAGCCGCGCATCCACGCGGGCTACCCGCTGGACGCCGGCGCGGTGCTGCTCATCGAGGTCGAAGGCCTCGCGGAGGGCGTCGCGCAGGATGCGGCCACGGTGGAGGCGGCCTGCCTGGAAGCCGGCGCGCGCGAGGTGCGCTCCGCGGAGGCGAAGGCGGAGCGCGATGCGCTGTGGGAGGGCCGCAAGGCTGCCATCGGCGCCATCGGTGCGGCGGCGCCCGCGTTCTACCTGCTGGACGGCGTAGTACCTCGGACGCGGCTGCCTGCGGTGATGAAGCAGGTGATGGCACTGACCGCCGAGTACGGCTTCCGCTGCGCCAACGTCTTCCACGCGGGCGACGGCAACCTGCACCCCAACATCATGTTCGACCCGGCGGAGCCGGACGCGGAGCGTCGCGTGCTGGCGCTGGGCGAGGCGATCATGCGCGTCTGCGTAGACGCGGGCGGCTCCGTGACGGGCGAGCACGGTGTGGGGCTGGAGAAGCGCTCCTATATGGAGTGGGTGTTCCGCCCCGCCGATCTCGACGCGATGACGATGGCCCGAGACGCCTTCGGCGGTGCCGGATTCTTCAACCCGTGCAAGGTGCTGCCGGGCGGCCATGGCTGCGCGACGGGGCACGCCGCAGAACTCGCCGCCGTGATGAGCGACCCGCGCGTCTACGTCTAGGAGGACGCCGATGACCAACCAGCCGACCGAGTCCGTCCGCCACGCGATGCCGGCCAACACCGAGCGCGGCCCCGAGGCGTACGCCATCGACGGCCTCACGCCGCGCCTCGCGTTTGCGCCCGATAGCCGTTCCGAGGCGGCCATGCTGCTCCGCGCCGCGAACGCCGCCGGCCTGGTGGTGGCGCCGCAGGGCGGACGCACGGCGACCGGCTTTGGTCGCCCCCTCACCGAGTACGACGTCGCGCTGGACCTCCGCGGCATCCACCGCGTCGTCGAGTACGTCCCGGACGACCTGACCGTGACGGTGGAGGCGGGGATCACGCTCGCGGAGGTGCAACGCGTGCTCGGCGAGCACGGCCAGTACCTGCCGATGGATGCGCCGCCGGACGACCACGTCACGATTGGCGGCCTGCTGGCGACGGCGAAGACCGGCGCGTGGCGCGGACACCTCGGCTCGCCCCGCGATCACCTGCTCGGGGTAGAGGTCGCGCTGCCCTCGGGCGAACTGGCGCGCTCGGGTGGCCGCGTCGTGAAGAACGTGACGGGGTACGACCTGCACCGCCTGCACACCGGGGCGCTGGGCGCCTTCGGCGTGATCGTGGAGGCGGCCTTCAAGGTCTCTCCCCGCCCCGCGCAGACCATGACGCTGGCGGCACCGGCCGCCGACCAGCACGAGGCCATGCGCGTCGCCCGCGCCACCTGGGACGCCTCACTCGCCACGCGAGCGCTCACGTTGCTCGGCGGCGCCGCCGCCGCCCACCTCGGCCTCCCGGCACGTCCGACGGTGATCGTGGAGTTCGCCGGGCAGGCCGCCGCCGTGGAACGCTCCGCGCGGGAGTTCGAAGGCCTCGCCGGCCGCACGGAGACACCGACGGCCGACCTGTGGCGCAAGTTACGGGCGACGCATGGCGACACCGCCACCACCGTCGCCCGCCTCGGTGTGCCGCCGTCACTCGTCGCGGACGTCGTCGCATCGGCGGAGGGCGCTGGCGGGCGCGCTTGGGGGCACCTGGCCGCCGGCGCGGTCATCGTCCACGGCGACATCGGCGTGGACGCCCTGCGACGGCTGCGCGCGATGGCCGAAGAGCGCCAGGGATTCCTGCAACTGGAGCACGCGCCGGTCGACCTCCGTCGCGAGTTCGCGCCGGCCGAGCCGGGCGACGGCGATCTCGTGCGCGCGCTGCGCGACCGCTTCGACCTGAAGCGGACGATCAACCGCGGCCGCTGGGGCAGTGGCCTGTGACCGGAACCGCCTTCGTTGGGCCGGACACGCCATCGGCGGCCGATCTCGCCAACTGCATCCACTGCGGCTTCTGCCTGCCCTCCTGCCCCACGTACCTGGCGACGGGACAGGAACTGGAGTCCCCCCGAGGCCGGCTGCACCTGATCTCCGCGCTGCACAGCGGACGCATCGAGGCGACCGACGGCGTACTCGGGCACCTCGATCAGTGCCTGCAATGCCGCGCCTGCGAGACCGCCTGTCCCTCCGCCGTGCCGTACGGCCGGATCATGGAGGATGCCCGCGCCGCGCTGATGGCGAACGAACCGTCCGAACAGCCCCGCACGTGGCGATGGCGCACCTTCGCGCTGCGCCACGTCCTCGCTCGTCCTCGACGGATGCGCGCCTTGCTGACACTCGGACGGCTCTACTCGCGCTCCGGGCTGCAGCAGGCCGCGCGCGGGCCGCTGCGGAGGCTGGTCCCAGCACGGGTGAGGCGGCTGGAGTCGACCGCGCCTGACCTGCGTGCGGCTCCGTTCCGTCGTACCGGGACGCTGGCGAGTCCCCCGGCAGCGAACACGCACGTGGCGCTGCTCCTCGGGTGCGTTGCCGGCGAGATCTACCCGGCCACCCACGAGGCGACGGTGCGCGTGCTCGACCGGCTCGGGTGCGAGGTCGTCGCACCACCGGAGCAGGGCTGCTGCGGCGCGCTGCACTCCCACGCGGGGGACGCGGACACCGCGCGCGCCCTCGCCCGTCGCAACATCGATGCGTTCGAGCAGGCGGGCGTGGATGCGGTGATCGTCAACGCGGCCGGCTGCGGCGCGGCGATGAAGGAGTACGGGCGCCTGCTGCGACACGACCCGCACTGGTCTGATCGGGCCGAGCGGTTCTCCGCGAACGTGCGCGATGTGCTGGAGTTCGTCGCCGCCCGAGGCGTCCCGGACGGCCTCGGCCGGATCGACCGGACGGTGACACTACAGGATGCCTGCCACCTGGCCCACGCGCAGGGCATCCGCGAGGCACCCAGGGCAATCCTGCGCGCGATCCCGGGCCTGGAACTGCGCGAGCAGGTACACCCGGATCGCTGCTGCGGCTCCGCCGGCATCTACTCGCTGGTGCAGCGGGAGATGTCCGGCCAGGTGCTGGCCGCAAAGATGGCGGAGATTGAGGCGACCGGGGCGGAGACCGTGTGCACCGCGAACGCCGGCTGCACGATGCAGATCGAGGCAGGCGTGCGCACGTTTGGACTGGGCGCGGACGTGCGCCACGTCATCGAACTTCTCGACGAGGCGATCCGCGCAGGCGGCTACTCGTCGCCGGCCGGCCCAACGGGAACCGGGCCGTCCCAGGCGGGCGCCAGGTAGGCGTCGTTGAACTCGTACCCATCGAACTCGTAGCCGCCGACCCCGGGGGCGAGCGACGCGTACTGCAGCGGCGCGCTCAACGGCAGCAACGCCGGGATGTCGTCCAACAGGATGCGTTGAGCCTCCCGCGAGCGCCGAGCACGGTGAAGCGGGTCGACCTCGGAGAGCGCCGCGTTCACAGCGGCGTCGTACACCGGATTCGAGTACCCCCACGGCGATCGGTGCCCATCCAGCCCGCCGGAGGTGTGGAGCCGGAGACCGAGATCCGGGGTGTCCAGGCCGTCCAACTCTACGAGCGCGCTCTCGAAATCACCGCTGACCAGTGCCGCCTGGAACTCGGCGGCACCGACGGGCTGCAGGCGCGCGTCAATGCCCCCCTGGTGCAATTGGTCACCGACCATCTGGGCGAGCGTGAGCATGCCCGTGGTGTCCGAGTGCAGGATGCGCAGCGATAGACCTACCGCCCCGGCCGCCTCCAGCAGCGAGCGCGCACCGGCCGGGCTGTGCTGGTAGACCGGGTGGCGGAGCAACTCCTCCTCCGCCAGCGCGTCCCCGGCGTGGGCCGGCCCCACCGGGCCACTGAGCACCGAGCCATCGATGCCCCGGATCGCCTCGTGGTTGAGTGCCGTGGCGACGGCCTGGCGCACACGCCGGTCCTGGAGCAACTGCGACCGTTGCACTGCCGCCTCATCGCCGCGCGAGAGCAGCGACAACGCGAAGCCGCGGAGCGAACGGCCCGGCCGGCTCACCTCCACGCGGTCGGAACGCAGCCGTGCCGCCTCGCGACTGGCGATGTCCGGGTGGACGCGGACGTGAATCTCGCCCCGTGCGAAGAGAGTGTCCAGTTCGCCCTCCGAGAACGCACCGCGCACGAGCACCTGACTGAGGTGGGGTGCCAGCGCGGTCTGCACCAGCGGATTCGCGGCGAACAGGCGGTCGCGGCCCTCGGTCAGTGCGGGGACGAATGGCCCGCTGCCCACGGGCGCGTCCACCCGGCTGTACTGCGCCATCCCACGGACGGAGGCGTCCGGCCGCGCGAGGTACTCGAACAGCAGCCCAAAGGGCGCGCGCAGCCGCAGCACCAGGTCGCGCTCGCCCCGTGCCTCCACCTGGTGAACGACCTCCGCGAAGAGGAAGACGCCTTCTGACTTCCGCCGCTCGAAGTCCAGCGCTACCGCCTCGGCGGTGACCGGCCGCGCCTCGCCACCATCCAACGCGGGGTGGAAATAGACGTCCGGTCGCAGTGAGATCCGCACGGTGAGCGGCTCGATCACTTCGATGGTGTTCGCAAGGTCGCCGAAGACCGACGCTGTCCGAGGGTCAACGGCGACCAGGCGGGAATACGTGAGGTACTCCTCAGCCGGCGCCAGCGTCTCGGAGGTGCCTCGGAGCGCCCCGATGCTCATGGCGGAGGTCTGGGGCGGCATCCCGGGCGGCGCGCTGCGCGTCCGCAGCCGGACGATGCCGGATGTCACCGAGGTGGGTGTCGCCGTCGGTGTGGGGGGTTCGTCCGCGTTGCAGCCCCCCAGGATCACGCCTCCGGCCATCCCGGCGCCCAGCGCCAGGAAGCGCCGCCGGGTGAACCGGCGGGTTGGAACCGTCATCCGTGGCACCCGCGAGCCGCGCGCCACATGACGCGGTCGGCTCGGTGAGCCCGCGTACCCCTCATCGTTGCTCCCGGGTCATGGCTGCCGGCCGGTCATCGGCGGGTGTGCCCTCAAATCGTAGGCGGACGGCCAGAGGCGAGGCAATGCACGCCCGCGCCCGGAACCGCCCGCCGCCGATGCACCTTGATATCGGGGGACGTACCGTCGGGCGGGCCATAGGATGGGAACCATGAGTCGAGACTTCGGCCGGCCGACCAGCAATTCGCGCACCACCGGTGACCAACTGGTGGACGCGCCGGACGCCACCCGCCCCGCTAACCCGTGGCCTCGCCTGCTCGCGTTCTTCGCAGGCGTGGTCGCCGCGGTGATCCTGGCGGGCGTCTGCGTGGTCGCCCTCGCCACCCCGCCAGCGCGCGAGATCAAGGTCGAGGTCGGCACGGTCGACCCGCAGGTGCCGAGGTTCATCCCGATCACCATCTGGGGGGCGGATCGCAACCACTTCACGTTCGGCGTCTTCCTCTCGCTGGACGCGAACGGGAACCCTCGGGCGGTGCTATCGCGCGACCCGGAGAGCGGCTGCAACCTGGTCTGGGACGGCGCGGCGGAGGGCGGCGGCGTCACCGGCCTCTACGTGGATCGCTGCTCGGAGTCGCGGTACACCCCCGCCGGCGTCGCCCTGCACGAGGGCGCACAACGCGACCTGCATCGCTTCGCGGCTGAGCAGCGGGAGGCCGAATACGTGGTCAGCGTCAGCCGTTACCTGCTGGCGGCCTGCCGCGCAGAAGGGGCCGTGGCATGTGCGCCGGATGGCGCACTGATCGACCGCAAGATGCCATCCGGCTTCCTGCCGCCCGACTTCGCCAGCCGTTAGCGCCGAAGCCGGGCACGAAGGCCCGTGCCTACCAGATGCCCAGCGCCATCTTCACCTCGTCAGACGCCATCGTCTTCGGGTCCCACGGCGGGCTCCAGACCAGGTTCACCTCTACGTCCATCACGCCGTCCATCTGGGTCAGCGTGTGGAAGATCATGCCCTGGAGCATCGGCCCCACCGGGCACCCGGGCGAGGTGAGCGTCATGTCCACGGTGACCACGCCCTGGTCATCGATCTCGGCGCGGTAGACCAGGCCCAGGTCCACGATGCTCATGCGCAGTTCCGGATCCTCCACCTTGCGGAGGGTCTCGTGAATCTCTTCATTCGTGGGGAATGCGATCGCTTCGGTGTCGGCCATCTCAGGCGCTCCTTTCATCGGTCGTGACGGGGGTGGCAGCGCCACCCTCGTTCAGCGCTTGCTCCAGCGTCTTCCACGCGAGAGAGGCGCACTTCACGCGGGCGGGGAACTTGGCCACGCCCACGAGGGCATCGATGTCATCGAAGCCCTCCAGCCCGGCGACTTCACCGGTGGTCATCATCTGTTGGAACGCGCCCACACCGGCGCGCGCCTCTGCCACGGTCCGGCCGCGGACGTACTGCGTCATCATGCTGGACGAGGCCTGCGAGATGGAGCAGCCGTTCCCGGCGAAGCCGATGTCCGTGATCCGGTCGCCATCGACGACCACGGAGACGGTGACCTGGTCGCCGCACAGCGGGTTGGATCCGTCCGCGGAGCAGGTCGGCGAATCCACGGCGTGGCGGTTCCGCGGCTGGCGGTAGTGATCCAGGATGATCTCCCGGTACAGGTCCTCCATGAGCCCCGCATCGCTCATCGCCCACCCCCGAAGAACTTCGAGACCGCCTGGAGAGCCGACGCCAGTTGCTCGACCTCCTCGGTGGTGTTGTAGATGTAGAACGAGGCGCGCGCGGTGGCCGGCACGTTCAGCGCGGACATCACCGGCTGAGCGCAGTGGTGGCCCGTGCGGATCGCGATGCCGTACGTGTCCAGCACCTGGCCGATGTCGTGCGGGTGCACGTCTTCCAGTTCGAATGAGATCACGCCGCCGCGCAGGTCGGCGTCCATGGGACCAAAGATGCTCACCCCCGGCACGTCCGAGAGCCTGCGCAGCGCGTAGTCCGTGACCTCACGCTCGTGTGCACGCACGGCGTCCATCCCGAGCGCATCGAGGTAATCGATGGCAGCACCGAAGGCGATCGCGTCCGCGACGTTGGGCGTGCCCGCCTCGAATTTCGCGGGGACATCCGCCCAGGTCGACCGGTCCATGCTGACGGTCAGGATCATGTCGCCGCCGCCCATGAACGGGTCCATCGCCTCCAGGAGCGCCATCTTGCCCCAGAGGATGCCGATGCCCGTGGGCCCCAGCATCTTGTGCGAGGAGAAGGCGAGGAAGTCGATGTCCAGCGCCTGCACGTCCACCGGCATGTGCGGCACGGACTGCGCGCCATCCACCAGCACCGTGGCGCCGTGCGCCTTGGCCAGCGGCACGAGCACCTCCAGCGGGACGATGCTGCCGAGCGCGTTGGACATCGCCGTGATCGCCAGCAACTTCGTGCGCGGGCCGATGATCTTGCGCGCCACTTCGAGGTCAAGCGTGCCATCGGGCAGCATCGGGATGTAGCGCAGCACAATCCCGCGCTCGTCGCGCAGCATCTGCCACGGGACGATGTTGGAGTGGTGCTCGATCTCGGAGATCACCACCTCGTCACCCGCGGCCAGGAACTTCCGAGCCCACGCGTGCGCCACAAGGTTGATCGATTCGGTGGTGTTGCGGGTGAAGATCACCTCTTCGGTACGGGGGGCGTTGATGAACCGCGCCACCTTCGCCCGCGCCGCCTCGTACAACTCAGTGGACTCCACCGAGAGCGTGTGGACGCCGCGGTGGATGTTGGCGTTGTGATCGCGGTAGTAGCGGGTCAGTTCCGCGATCACCTGCACCGGCTTCTGGCTGGTGGCGGCGTTGTCCAGGTAGATCAGCGGCACGCCCGGTGCCACTTCCCGCTTCAAGATCGGGAAGTCGCGACGGATCCGTGCCAGGTCGAACGGCAGCCGCTGCGTCTCGGACGGCGCGTGGTTCAGTCCGGTCACTCGGACGCCTCGCACTCCACGAACACGTCGTCACCGTCCACGGTGACGCGGTAGGCCTGCACGTTGCGCACGGCCGGGAGCGAGAGCACACGGCCCGTCTTCGCGTCGAAGGCGGCGCCGTGGCGCGGGCAGATCACCCGCCCGTTGCGCAGACGGCCTTCGCCCAGCGGCCCGTCGTCATGCGTGCAGCGGTTGTCGATAGCGTACAGCTCGCCATCCACGTTGCTCATTGCCATCGACCGGCCGCCGCACTCCACCACGCGAACCTCCCCCACGGGGATATCCGAGGTGGACGCGACACGCTCATTGCTCACGCAGTCCTCAAATCCATGGACGCTGCGCGCCGCCTAGAAGGCGGCGACGGACAGCTTCCGCTCGACCTCGGCCTCGAGCTCGGCCTCCAGCACGACATCATCGATGTCGCGCGCGATGGAGGAGAAGAAGCCGGCGACGAGCAGCTTCATGGCGGCACGGTTGTCCAGGCCGCGGCTCTGGAGGTAGAACAGCGCCTCCTGGTCCACCGGTCCCACCGTGGCACCGTGGCCGCAGCGGGTGACATCGTTCGTCAGGATCTCCAGCACCGGGTCAGAGTCCGCCTTGGCGTGCTTCGACAGCAGCAGGTTGCGGTTCTCCTGCACGGCGTCCGCACCCTTGGCCGTCTCTTCCACACGGGTCACCCCGTAGTAGGCAGCGCGCGAGGCGCCGGCCAGTGCCGTCTTGATCGCGACACTGGAGACGGTGCGCGGGGCGATGTGGTCCTGGTACGTCACGAAGTCGAAGTGCTGGTCGCGGTCGCCCAGCGCCACGCCACGGATCGTGGAGGAGGCACCCTCGCCCTCCAGCAGCGTCTCGAAGGTCTGCTTCAGCAGCAGGCCACCGAGCGCCAGCGTGTTCACCTTGATGTCCGCGCTCTTGCCGGCCATCGCCCGCACAATCGCGAACTCCTGCGTCTGGGGACCCCAGCGCACGTCGAAGGCGAGTCGCACGCGCGAGTCGGCGTCGGCGACGACCTCAACCACCGTCGAAGCGAGCAGCGCCGCCTCGGTGGAGGTGGCGTGGATCACCACGGACACCTCGCTCCCAGCCTCCGCGACGATCAGGACGCGAGGGAAGATTGCCCCCTGCGAGCCCTCGAGCGTGATCGAGACGGGGCCGGCGAAGGTCTTGCCGCGCGGCGCGTGGATGAACGCCCCGCCGGTCCAGAGCGCAGCGTTGGCGGCCACGAACTTGCCCTCGGTCGCGTGGACGACGCTGCCGAGGCGGGCTTCCACCACCGCGGCCTGCGCGGAGTCCATCAGCGCATGGCTAATGGTGCCGGCGAAGCCGCCCTCGGGAGCCTCACCTTCCACCACCGGCGCGAAGTGCTGATCCGGCGCGAACGCGTCGATCTCCAGCCCGGCCAGTTTCGTGTACTTCCAGGGACGCAGCGCCGGGGTCGGCATCGGCGTCACCTCGAAGGCGCGCGCGGCCTCGGCGCGGGCGTGGCCCAGCCACTCCGGCTCGCCACGGCCGCGAGAGGCGGTGATCGCCTGCTCCGGCGCGTACTGCGCGGCCTGTGCGCCCGCCATTAGCCCACCGCCCCTTCCATCTGGAGCTCGATCAGCCGGTTCAGCTCGATCGCGTACTCCATCGGGAGTTCCTTCACGATCGGCTCCACGAAGCCGGCCACCACCATCTTGGCCGCGGACTCCTCGTCGATGCCTCGCGACATCAAGTAGAAGAGCTGGTCCTCGCCCAACTTGGAGACGGAGGCCTCGTGGCCGATGTTCACCTGCTCCTCACCGATCTCCATCGTCGGGTAGGTGTCGGAGCGGGAGAGTTCGTCGATCAGCAGCGCGTCACAGCGCACGGTGGAGCGCGAGTTCGTCGCGCCTTCGTACACCTTCAGCAAGCCGCGGTAGGAGGTGCGCCCGGCACCGCGCGAGACGGACTTGGAGACAATGGCGCTGGTGGTGTTCGGCGCCACGTGGACGATCTTGCCGCCCGCGTCCTGGTGCTGGCCGTCGCCGGCAAAGGCCAGCGACAGGATCTCGCCATGCGCACCCTCGCCCATCAGGTAGACGGAGGGGTACTTCATGGTCAGCTTGGAGCCCAGGTTGCCGTCCACCCACTCCATAACCGCGTTCTCGTACGCGTACGCGCGCTTGGTCACCAGGTTGTAGACGTTGTTGGACCAGTTCTGGATCGTCGTGTAGCGGACGCGCGCGTCCTTCTTCACCACGATCTCGACCACGGCCGAGTGCAGCGATGAGGTGCTGTAGATGGGGGCGGTGCAGCCCTCCACGTAATGCACGTACGAGCCCTCGTCCGCGATGATCAGCGTCCGCTCGAACTGGCCCATGTTCTCCGTGTTGATGCGGAAGTAGGCCTGCAGCGGGATGTCCACCTTCACGCCCTTGGGCACGTAGATGAACGACCCACCGGACCACACGGCGGAGTTCAGCGCCGCGTAGCGGTTGTCGCCGGCCGGGATGATGGTGCCGAAGTACTCCTGCACCAGTTCCGGGTACTCAGCGAGCCCCTGGTCCATGCCCAGGAAGACCACGCCCTGCTTGGCCAGGTCCTCCCGGATGTTGTGGTAGACCACCTCTGAGTCGTACTGCGCACCGGCGCCGGCCAGGAACTGGCGCTCCGCCTCTGGGATGCCCAGCTTGTCAAAGGTGTTCTTGATGTAGTCCGGCACGTCCTCCCAATTGGTGGAGTCTGTGTCGGTCGCGCGGACGTAGTAGTGGATGCCATCGAAGTTGATCGCGTCCAGCAGTTCCGGGGAGCCGGCCCACTTGGGGTCATCCAGGGTCAGGAACGTCCGGTAGGCGTCCAGCCGCTGCTCCAGCATCCACGCCGGCTCGTTCTTCATGGCGGACATCTGGCGGAGGAGGTTCTCGTCCAGGCCCTTGTCGGCCATGAAGAGCGGCTTCTCGTCGTCGTGGAAGCCCCACTTGTAGTCGCCTACCACCTGGCCCGCAGACGGGTTCACTGGGGTCACGATGCCACCTCTTCCAGGAGCCCAAGCTCCTTCATGATCGGGTCGTAGCCGCCGGCTTCGATCTCCTTGGCGAGCGAGAAGTCACCGGACTTCACGATGCGCCCGGCCACCAGTACGTGGACGAAGTCCGGCTGTACGTAGTCCAGGATGCGTTCGTAGTGGGTGATGATCAGGATGCCCATGTCCGGCCGCTTCAGGGCGTTCACGCCCTCCGCCACCGTGCGCAGCGCGTCCACGTCCAGGCCGGAGTCCGTCTCGTCGAGGATCGCGAGGTCGGGCTTGAGCATCCCCATCTGGAGGATCTCGGCGCGCTTCTTCTCACCGCCGGAGAAGCCATCGTTCACGTAGCGGCGGGCGAAGTCTTCCGACATCTTCAGGTTGGCCAGCGTCTCCCGCAGTTCCGCGATGAACTCGCGGGCGGGCACTTCCTCGCCGCGACGCGCCTTCAGCGCCTCGCGGAGCAGGTTCACCATCGTCACGCCGGGGATCGTGGTGGGGTACTGGAAGGAGAGGAAGATGCCCTGGCGCGCACGCGCGTCTGCGGTG
This sequence comes from Chloroflexota bacterium, assembly GCA_027592645.1. Classification (GTDB taxonomy): domain Bacteria; phylum Chloroflexota; class Dehalococcoidia; order UBA2979; family UBA2979; genus W-Chloroflexi-9. The sequence goes on from JAQCKI010000001.1 coordinate 21,031, forward strand.
AGGGCAGTGATGTCCTGACCCTGGTAGATCACCTGGCCGCTGTCCACTTTGTAGGTGGGGCTGCCGGCGATGGTGCTGGCCAGCGTGCTCTTGCCGGAGCCGTTGGGCCCCATGAGCGCGTGAATCTCGCCCGGGCGGATCGTCAGGTCAACACCCTTCACGATCTGGATGTCGGGCTTCTCAGTGATGCTGACCTTCAGGTCGCGCAGTTCCAGGATTGGGTTACTCATTGGACGTTGCTGTCCCCTTCTGGGCGACGACCGGGATGATGCCCCCGGCCCGTTGAATGGATTCGCCTTGCTCGTGTTTGGACACGAGGTATTCGCACACCTGGCCGCCTTCGGCGACCGTCATGACCTGTTCCACCGGCGCGCCGAGCAGGAGCTCAATCGCGCGACGGTCCGCCGCGCAGCACGCGTGGGTCTCCATCGCCGTGGAGCGGTACGGGCAGCCGCTGTTCCGCAGCCGGAAGAAGTCGCCTTCGTCCTCCACCTCCTGCAGGATGCCCTCGTCACTCAGCGCGACGATCACCTGGTGGACGCGTTCGTCCAGGCCGAGTGCCGTCACCTGTCCGCGGTGCTCGTCCGCGACGGACTGCGCCACGTGGTCAAACAAGCGGTCGAGCAGGCCCCGGCCGTCCTGGCCGCCGACCTCCTCCGCCGTCAGATTCGACAGCGCGGGCGACAGCCGGCCCAGCAGCCGCTGATAGTGGGCGGCGGAGCGTTCCTCTTCGCCGTCCTCGCTCAACGTGTAGAGCGTGACCGGGCGGCCTCGAGGCTGTCGCTGGAAGCGGGAGACCAGCAGGCCGTCCGCGACCATGATGTCCAGGTGCCGCCGGATGGAGCCTTCCGAGACGCCCACGATCTCTGACAGCTCCGACACGGAGGATTCTCCGCGCTCGTGTAGCAGTCGCATGACCTGGTCTCGTGTGCGTTCCATACCGTTCGTTCCCCGCTCGCTCTCCATCTAGCCTATGGCGCACAGGCCCGCCGGTCAACATTTCTTGCATTTATTGCGTACTAATCAGAGATACGCACGCGGGCTGCCTCCGCGATGAAGCGTGTACTCAATCCGCGGTGCCCGCCCTCGTGGATTTGTCGCCCGGTGAGCGCCCTCGTACGATGCCCGGCGACGCACTGGCGCGCCCCATCGGGCCGCCGCGGATCGGAGGGCGTGATGGCCGATGACGTTCAGGGGCTGACGGTGGGCTCAGTGGCCACGTTCAGCAAGGCGGTCACGCAGGAGGACATTGACCTCTTCGCCCGGGTGACCGGCGATACCAACCCGCTGCACTCGGACGCCGCCTACGCGGCCCGGACGCGCTTCAAGGCGCCGATTGCGCACGGCATGTTCGGTGCCGGCGTGATCTCAGCGGCGCTGGGGACCAAACTCGCTCCGCAGTCCGTGGTGATCTACATGGCGCAGAACCTGCAGTTCCGCGGCCCGGTGAAGGCCGGCGACACGATCACGGCGACCGTCACGGTCACCAAGGTCGACGCAGAGCGCAGCCGCCTCTCGCTGGATACGATAGTGACGAACCAGGACGCCGCCGAGGTGATCCGTGGGGACGCGATGGTGATGGTGGAGGCGCTGGGATAGCGCCACACCGCGCGCGTCCGCCGCACCTCGACCAACACGGGACCAGCCGATGAGCACTCCAGCCAGTACCGGGGACAACCTGGCCGCCGTTCGTGCGGCCCGCGACGCGTGGGAGAACGAGGCGGTGGCGAAGGTGCTCGCCCGCTTCCCGGAGCGCCGCAAGCAGTTCGTGTCGTCCTCCGCCTCGCAGGAGCGCCTCTACACCCCCGATGACGTCGGTGGTGGCGGCTACCTGGAAGACGTGGGCTTCCCCGGCCAGTTCCCCTTCACCCGTGGCGTGCAGCCGACGATGTACCGCGGTCGCCTGTGGACCATGCGGCAGTACGCCGGCTTCGGCACGGCCGAGGAGTCCAATCAGCGCTTCAAGCACCTGATCGCCAACGGCCAGACCGGCCTGTCGGTTGCCTTCGACCTCCCCACCCAGACCGGGTACGACTCGGACGACCCGATGGCGATCGGCGAGGTGGGCCAGGTGGGCGTGGCGGTGGACACGCTGGCGGACATGGAGACGCTGTTCAGCGGCATCCCGCTGGACCAGATCTCCACGTCGATGACGATCAACGCGCCGGCATCGATGCTAGTCGCGATGTACCTCGTCGCCGCGGAGAAGCAGGGCCACGCGCGCAGCGTGGCCACGGGCACCTCGCAGAACGACGTGTTGAAGGAGTACGTGGCCCGCGGCACGTACATCTTCCCGCCGCAGCAGTCCGTCCGGCTGGCCGCGAACCTGATCAACTTCTGCTCCGCGGAGGCGCCGAGGTTCAACTCGATCTCCGTCTCCGGCTACCACATCCGCGAGGCCGGCTCGACCGCCGCGCAGGAGATCGGCTTCGCCTTCGCGAACGCCATCGCCTACCTGGAGGAGTGCCGCCGCCAGGGTGGCGACCTGAACCAGAGCGCGCAGGGCGTCTCCTGGATCTTCAACACCCACAACCACTTCTTCGAGGAGGTGGCGAAGTACCGCGCCCTCCGCCGCCTCTGGGCGCGACTGATGGTGGAGCGCTTCGGCATCACCAACCCGAACGCACAGATGCTCCGCACCCACACGCAGACCGGCGGCTCCACGCTGACGGCGCAGCAGCCGAAGAACAACATCGCCCGCGCGGCGCTGCAGGCGCTCGCGGCGGTCGTCGGCGGGGTGCAGTCGCTCGCGCTCTCCTGCTACGACGAGGCGCTGGCGCTGCCGACCGAGGAGGCGCAGCAGATCGCGCTCCGGACCCAGCAGATCATCGCGTTCGAGTCGGGCGCGGCGGACACCATCGACCCGCTCGCCGGTTCGTACTACGTCGAGTCGCTGACCAACGCCCTGGAGGCGGAGGCGCGCAAGATCATGGACCGCATCGATGACCTCGGCGGGGCGGTCGCGGCGATCGAGCAGGGCTGGATGCAGGCCGAGATCCAGGAAGCCTCCATGCGCTGGCAGCGCGAGGTGGAGTCGAAGGACCGGATCATCGTCGGCGTGAACGATTACATCGACCCGAACGAGGACGCGACGCCGATCTTCCGCCCGAACCTGGCGGTGGTCGCGAACCAGCTGGACCGCCTGAAGAAGGTGCGCGCCGGGCGCGACCAGGGGGCGGTGGACGCCTCGCTCGCCCGCCTGCGGGAAGCCTCCCGAGGCGACGAGAACCTGATGGAGCCGATCATCGAAGCCGTGCGGGCGTATGCCACCATCGGCGAGATGTGCGGGGTACTGCGGCAGGAGTGGGGCGAGTACATTCCGCCCACGGTCGTCTAGAGTCGGCCGAGGTTCGATCAGGACAGTGAACAACGCCTCGCTCCGGTGAGGATCAATTGGGCCGCCGGCGGCGGGCCACAGGGGGAGGACGACGCATGGCAGGGGCACTGGACGGCCAGGTGGCGGTAGTGACGGGCGGCAGCCGCGGTATTGGCCGCGCCTGCGCGGTGGGACTCGCGCGCGAGGGCGCCAGCGTGGTGATCAACTACACCGCCAACGCGGCCGCCGCGGAGGAAGCCAAGAAGGAGTGCGAGGCCGCCGGTGCCAAGGCGATCATCCTGCAGGCGGATGTCTCCGACGCCGCGCAGGCGAAGGCGCTGATCGAGACGGCCGCGAAGGAGTTCGGCAAGGTCGACATCCTGATTAACAACGCCGGGATCAACCGCGACCGCACCATCCAGCGGATGTCGGTGGAGGAGTGGGACACCGTCGTGCAGACGGACCTCTCGTCGATCTTCTACACCACGAACGCGGCACTCGGCGGCATGCGGGAGCGCAACTACGGGCGCATCATCAACATCTCGTCCGTCATCGGGCAGATGGGCAACGTGGGCCAGGCGAACTACTCGGCGGCCAAGGCCGGCATGATCGCCTTCACCAAGACCGCCGCCAAGGAACTCGCGCGCTTCGGCATTACCGTGAACGCGGTCTGCCCGGGCTTCGTGGAGACCGACATGGTGGCGGCGCTCGGCGACGACATCAAGACCACGCTCATCGGCCAGATCCCGCTCGGCCGCTTCGGCACCGCCGAGGAGGTCGCGGACACCGTGGTCTTCATCTGCAAGCCCAGCGGTGCCTGGTACACCGGCGCGCAGTTCAGCATGAACGGCGGCCAGTACATGTAGGAGCGCCCGAGGGCTCCCGACGCCTCCGCGGCGTCTGAGATCAGCGCGAGGTCACCCGAACGGGTGGCCTCGTTGCTTCCCCCTTCCCTCGCGCGGCCGCGTGTGGCATCCTCGGCGGTCTGCGCCCGCACCGGCCCAGGCGAGGAGGACACCATGCCCGCAGCACGCCGCACCTCGCCGATCGGCCGCCGCATCCACGTGATGGGGAACACCTCCGCAGGCAAGAGCACGCTCGCCGCACGCCTCGCGAGTGCGCTCGATGTGCCGTTCGTGGAACTGGACGCGCTCAACTGGATGCCCGGCTGGGTCGGCCTGTCTGAGACCGACCCGGACGAGTTCCGCCGCCGCATCGCGGAGGCGACCGCGGGCGACGGCTGGGTGGTCGCCGGCTCGTACTCGAACTTCTCGCGGGAGGGCTTCTGGGATCGCCTGGAGACGGTCGTGTGGCTTGACCTGCCGCTGCCGCAGATCCTCGTACGCGTCGTCACCCGATCGTGGCGTAGATGGCGGTCGAAGGAACTGCTGTGGGGGACGAACACGGAGGACTTCTGGCATCAGTTGATGGTGTGGCGCAAGGAGGACTCGCTGATCTGGTGGGCCGTGACGCAGTCAGGCCGTAAGCGCCGCACCATGCTCGCCTGGCAGGCCGACCCGCGGTGGGCGCACGTCCGCTTCATCCGCCTCCGCTCCTCCGCGGAGATCGAGGCGTTCACGAGAGCGATCGAGGCCGCCATCACCGAGGAGGCATCGTGACCCCTCCGTCACCGGTGGGTAGCCGGATCCAGGTCGTGGGGATGACGTGCTCCGGCAAGTCCACGCTCGCCGAGCGGATCGGGCGCATCCTGGGCGTCCCGTACACCGACCTCGACGCGGTCTACTGGCTCCCCGAGTGGAAGGGCCGCGACGACGACGATTTCCACGCCCGCCTCCGCGCACTCGCCGGCGGCGATGCGTGGGTGATCTCGGGCAACTACCTCCGTCACACCTCGGTGAACGTCTGGCCGCGCGTGCAGACGATTGTGTGGCTCGACCTGCCGCTGCGCGTGCTGCTGCCGCGCATCCTCGCACGGTCGTTTCGCCGCTGGCGTACGAAGGAACTGTTGTGGGGCACGAACCGCGAGAACTTCTGGAGCCACTTCCGCCTGTGGGACTCGACGTCACTGATCCACTACGCCGTCTTCGGTCGTCGCCGCCAGGACGAGCGCATCTTCGCCGCGATGTCCGACCCAGCCTGTGCGCACATCCGCTTCCTCCGGCTGCGCTCGCGCAGCGAGATCGAGGCGTTCACGCAGGCCCTCGAACGCGCCGTGCACGGCTAGCGCGCCTGCATCGGGTACGCTCTGCGGGGCTCCCACGCCTCGAAGGGCCAGACCGATGGCGACACGACTCCGCTTCTCCGCCGCCGCCGCGTACCGTCACCTGCGCGCCGCTGACCCTGTGGTGGGCGAATTGATCGATGCCTACGGCCCGTACCGGCTTCGGCCTGCCATGGATCACTACGACTCACTGCTCCGCACGGTGCTGTTCCAGCAGTTGAACGGCCGCGCTGCCACCACGATCCAGACGCGCTGGCAGGCGCTCTACGGCGGCCGGTACCCGACACCGACTGAACTCCTCGCCACCACCGACGAGGCGTTCCGTGGCACCGGTGTCTCCCGACAGAAGGCCGCGTCGATGCGTGACCTCGCGGAGCACATCCTCGCCGGTCGCCTCGTCTTCGCGGGCATCGAGGCGCTCGACGACGCCGAGGTGATCGAGCGCATCACGGCCGTGCGTGGCTACGGCGAATGGTCCGCGCACATGTTCCTGATGTCGCAACTGGGGCGCCCGGACGTGCTGCCGGTGGGCGACTTCGGCGTCCGCAACGGCATGCGCATCGCCTACAACCTCACGGACATGCCCACCCCGGCGGAGGCGCGCCGCATCGGCGAGCCGTGGGCGCCGTACCGCTCGGTCGCCTCCTGGTACATGTGGCGCGCCGTTGAGGGGATGCTGGAGGCCGCACCCGCCTGACCCTCGGCCCTGCGCGGGGCGCTCTCTATACTCGAACGCGGGGCGCGGCAGACGCGACCACGCGCGGGATCGAGGGGGCCACATGCGCATTGTGCTGTTCGGGCAGGCCGCCTTCGGGCGTGACGTGTTCACGGCGCTGCGCGACGGGGGCGAAGAGGTCGTCGGCGTCTCCGTGCCGCGCCAGACGGGCCGCCCGGATCCGCTCGCCGAGGCCGCGACCGAGGCCGGCGTCGAGGTGATCGAGACGCCCGCGCTGCGCCAGGACGAGCCGTTCCAGCGCTACCTGGAGTGGAAGCCAGACCTGTTGGTCTTCGCGTTTGTCACGGACATCGTCCGGAAGCGTGTGCTGGACGCGGCCCGGTTGGGCGCGATCCAGTACCACCCGTCGCTCCTGCCGCGGCACCGCGGGCGTTCCGCCATCAACTGGGCGCTGCTCACCGGCGCGACGCGCACCGGGCTGACGATCTTCTGGGTGGACGAGGGCATCGACACCGGCCCGGTGCTCCTCCAGCGCGAGGTCGAGGTGGGGCCGGAGGACACCGTGGGTTCGCTCTACTTCCAGCGTCTGTACCCGCTGGGCGTAGAGGCGCTGGTGGAGTCGGTCCGCCTCGTGCGGGAGGGGACGGCGCCCCGCCTCGCGCAGGACGAAACGCTCGCGACGTACGAGCCGCCATGCGGCCCGGAGCATGTGGTGATCGACTGGATGCAGCACGGCGAGGTGATCGCGAACATCATCCGCGGCGGCGACCCTCAGCCCGGCGCCTCTGCGCGCTACGGCGGTGAAACGATCCGCCTGTACGGTGGTCGCTACCTGCCGGGTCACCCGGAGCAGCCGCCCGGCACCGTGCTCGACATCGAGGATGGGCGTGCCCGCATCGCAGCGATCGGCGGCGCGGTCAGGATCGAGCGCGTACAGCGCGATGGTCAGGCGAAGGTAGCCGCCGGAGAAATCCTCCGGCCCGGAGATGTGTTGGAGCACGGATGATTCTGGGCTGTGTCACCGAGATCAAGACCGAGGAGTACCGGGTCGCGATGACCCCGGAATCCGTGACCGCGCTGGTCACGGCGGGCCACACCGTGCTCATCCAGGCCGGCGCCGGCGAGGGCTCGCACTACTTCGACGAGGAGTACCACGACGCCGGCGCGACGATTGTGCGCGACGCGGACGAGGTCTGGGCGCTGGCCGACACGATCTGCAAGGTGAAGGAGCCACTGCCGCCCGAGTTCGGTCGGATGCGGGACGGACAGATCCTGTTCACCTACCTCCACCTGGCAGCCGCGCCTACGGTGGCGCACGCATTGATCAACTCCGGTGCCATTGGCATCGCGTACGAAACCGTGCGACGCGCCGACGGGTCGTTGCCGCTCCTGGCACCGATGTCCGAGGTGGCCGGGCGGATGGCGGTGGAGATCGGGGCGCACTACCTGAAGCGTCCCGGGCCGGGCCGCGGGCTGTTGCTGGGCGGCGTGCCCGGCGCGCCTCCCGGTCACGTGCTGGTGATCGGCTCCGGCAACGTCGGGGCGAACGCGGTGCGCATCGCCGTGGGCCTCGGCGCGCGGGTGACCGTCGTATCGATTGCGGAAGACCAGTTGCGCGCGCTCGACCGCGAGTACCAGGGGCGCATCGAGACGATCCTCTCGTCGCCGAAGGCGATCGCCGACCGAATCCGCACGGCTGACCTGGTCATCGGCGCGGTGCTGGTGGAGGGCGAACGCGCGCCGGTGGTGGTGACGCGCGAGATGGTGCGGAGCATGCCACAGGGCTCCGTGATCGTGGACGTGGCTGTCGACCAGGGCGGCTGCATCGAGACGACCCGGCCGACCGACCACACGAACCCGATCTACATCGATGAGGGCGTGATCCACTACGCCGTGTCGAACATGCCGGGTGCCGTACCGCGCACCTCCTCGCGCGTGCTCGCGGGGCTGACGCTGCCGTACACGCTGCGCATGGCGAACGCCGGGGTGGCGGACGCGGTGCGACGCGACGAGTCACTGGCCCACGGCGTCAACGTCTGGCGTGGGCGCGTGACGCACCCGGCCGTGGCCAAGGCGCTGGGCGTAGACTACGTCCCTCTCACCGACGCCATGGCGGCCACCGCCTAGGACAGGATCCCCTCGCGATGGTCATGGGGCCGGTGCGCCGCGCGCTGGGGCCGCTGCTCGAACACGAGCAGTTGTTGATGATCAGCATCTCCACGGTGCTCGTCATGGCCGGCCAGGGCGTGATTGCGCCGATCCTCCCCCTGTTCGCGGACGAGTTCGGCGTCGGAGCCACCGCGATTGGCCTGACGCTGTCGTTCTTCGCGCTCGCGCGGCTGATCCTGAACGTGCCGCTGGGCGTGCTTTCCGACCGCTACGGGAGGCGGATGCTGCTCATCGGCGGGCCGCTGGTGACCGCCGTCGGGATGGTGGGCTCGGGGCTCTCCGGCGGGATCGTGGAACTGCTGGCGTGGCGCTTCGTCGCCGGGGCGGGCTCCGCGATGTACATGACCGGCGCACAGGTCTACCTGACGGACATCTCCACGCCGGAGAACCGCGCGCGCTTCATCGGCACCAACCAGGGCGCGTTGCTCTTCGGAACGTCGATGGGGCCAGCGGTGGGTGGCCTGCTCGCGGAGTTCTGGGGCATCCGCGTCCCGTTCTATGTCGTCGGCGGTGCCGCGATCGTCGCGACGGTGTACGCGTTCCTGCGCCTGCCGGAGACGCGCCACCTGGCGCAGGCCGCTCCCGCACCGACGCCCCCGGTCGCCGGCCAGAAGCAGCGTCGCCCCTGGCTCACGTTCATGCTCTCGCGCGACTTCTTCGCCGTGTCGTGGGTGACGCTGATGATCTTCTTCACGCGCACCGCCGCCCGCCAGACGATCATGCCGCTGATGGCGGTCGCCTCGTTCGGGATGGGTGCGGGGTCGCTGGGTGTGCTGTTCACGGTGATGTCCGTGATCAACCTGGTGCTGATCCCGCCGGCGGCGTTCATCGCCGACCGCTTCGGCCGCAAGATGGCGATCATTCCCAGCGGCATGGTGGTGGCGCTCGGCCTGCTGGTGCTCGCGCTCTCCACGAACCTGCCGGTGTTCTATCTGGGCGCGATCATCCTCGCGCTCGGCACGTCGGTCGCCGGGCCCGCCCCGGCCGCGTACGCCGCCGACATCGCACCACCGCACCTTCGAGGGCTGGCGATGGGCCCCTACCGGTCATCAGGCGACATCGGCTTCCTGATCGGGCCGATCATCCTCGGGCTGGTCGCGGACTCCTCGAACTACTCGTGGGCACTGGGGCTGAACGCGCTGCTGATCGCGGTCGCGTCGCTGTTCTTCCTCACGGCGCGGGAGACGGTGCGTCGGGGTGGCGTACCGGTAGCGTCGAGCCGCCACTAATCGTCGGCGGTGGCCCAGCCGATCACGGAGGCCATGCGTGTCTCCTCCTCCGGCGACAGGCGCAGGAAGAGCGCAGCCGCCTCCACGAGCACCTCGCCCGAGGCGTCCGCGATGCTCGCTTCGACCTCGAAGCGGCGCCCCCGCTGCCGCGCGACGCGACCACGCACCGTCAGCGGCCCATCTGGCGGCACCGGGCGGCGGTAGCGCATCTCCATCTTCGCGGTGACGCCCAGCGCACGGTCCGCGGCCCACATCGACCATGCCATCGCCTCATCGACGAGGGCGGCGAGGATGCCGCCGTGCAGCACGCCGGGGAAGCCCTGGTCCACCTCGCGCGGGGTGAAGGTGGCGACGACGGCCGCATCTCCGTCGCGTGCGAAGCGGAGGTGGAGGCCGTGCGGGTTGCGGTCGCCACAGGCGAAGCAGATCTGGTCGTAGTAGCGCGCGGAGAAGGCGTCGTCGGACGGCTGCACCTCGGGCATGACGTCAGGCGTACCGGACGGTGGTGGTGCCGGTGAGCAGCGTCTCGCCGTGCTCGTCCTCCACGGCCACGTCGTAGGTGGCGACGCCATCCACGTCCTTGCGCAGGGTCGCGCTGGCGGTCACACCAACCGGAGGCAGGGCGGGGGCGCGCCAGCGCACCTTGAACGTGCCGGACTCCGCCCAGGCAAGGCCAAAGGTGGCGCCCATCGCCTCGGAGACCATCGCCAGCAGGATCATGCCGTGCGCGGCGGGCCGCCCGAACGGGCCGGCGTACGCCTCCGGCGTCTCGCGGTGGATCGGGTTCGGGTCGCGCCCGGCGACCGCGTAGCGGTCCACCTGCGCCTGCTCGATGCGGCGGGTGATCGGTGCGACGGCGGGCGCGCTCATACCGTGACCCCGTCCGGCGCCACCATCACGGAGATGCGCATCGTCGCGACCGGCGCGTCCGAGGCGTCCCGTGCGTCCGCCTCGAACGCCGCGAGCGTGACGCCGCGCCGCTCCGAGAGCGATGCGACGCGCATCCGCACCGTCAGCGTCTCGCCAATGCGGGCGGCGCGATGTGACTCGTGCTCCTGCCCGGTGTGCATCACGCCCTTCGGAATCTTCACCTGGGACAGGAGCTCGGCGACCACCAGCGCGTCCAGGAAGAGCGGCGGCACGTGCTCCGCCCACAGGGCGACGGACTCCCCGGTCGATTCCAGGTAGGCCTGCACTTCTTCAAGGGTCACGGAGAGCGGGAACTCCGCGAAGGTGTCGTCCTTGCGGAGGTCGGAGAACTGAAGGTCGGTCTTCAACGCGGGGGCTACTCCTCGTGCGGCAGAGGCGCGACCAGCGCCTCGTCGGCGAGGTGACGCCGGCCCCAGGTGGCGAGCGGTGCCATCGCCTCGGCGAGTTCGCGACCGCGCTCGGTCAGTTCATATTCCACCCACGGCGGCGTGGTGGCGACGATCTCGCGCCGGACGATACCGACCTCTTCGAGCGCCTTCAGCCGGTCGCGCAGCGTCCGCGAATTGCAGCCGCCGACACCCTCCGCCAGGTCGTTGAAGCGGCGCTTACCGGTCTGCAGTTCGTACACGATGCGGGGCACCCACTTCTGACCGAGCAGCGCCAGCGTCGCCCGTACCGGGCAATACTGGCCGTCCGCGCTGCGCAGGATTCGGGCGTCCATCGTCAGGTGCTCCCGAGGCCAAACTAACGCACCGAGCCCATTGGCCGCCACTTGCGCCCGGAAACACGGAGCCCGCGCCGGACTCCGGCGCGGGCTTTGCGGGTGACCTCGTGGGCGGCCCCGCGGGGCGCCTGGGTGAGGGGCTAGCCGATGTGCTGCTCCACGGCGGCGTGGTCGCGGGCGTCCGGGATCTTGTTGTGGATGGCGTACGCCACCTTGCCATCGCGGTCGACGACGAACGTGGCGCGCTCGGCGGCGTGGGCGGCCTCGTTCCAGACGCCGTAAGCCTGGGCGGCCCCGCCCTTGGTGTCGGCCAGCATGGTGTGCTTGAAGCCTTCCTGCTTCTTGAAGACGCCCTGCACGAAGCGGGAGTCGCGGCTGATCGCGTAGACCTTCGCGCCCTTGTCCAGCCAGGAGTCGTAGTTGTCACGGATGTCGCACATCTCGGCGGTGCAGGTGCCGGAGAAGGCGAAGGGGTAGAAGACCAGCACCACGGGGGTGCCGCGCAACTCGGAGAGCGTTACCTTCTCGTTGTCTTCGTTCGTCAGGGTGAAGTCGGGGGCCTGCTGCCCAACGGCAACCGTCATGGGGCATTTCCTCTCAACGGCGGCCTCATGCAGGGGCCGCCTAATACTCGTATCCGGGGTGTTGGGGGTGACGCCGCTTGCGAAGCGTCCACGGTGGAAATGATAGCAGCGAAGGCGGCGCGACCTACCCGAGTAGCGAGGAGTCGCCGATGAGGGGCCGCAGTGGGCTCAACGGGCTCTGTGGGGTCGCCAGCACCTTCAGGTACGCATCGATCGCCTCGGCGGCGCGGTGCGCATCGGCCAGCGCGGTCACGACGAGGTCCGCACCGTTCACGTCGTCACCTCCGGCGAAGACGCCCGGCAGGTTGGTCTGCATGCTCTCCGGGTCCGCCACCAGCCGCGCCCAGCGGTCACGCATCATCTCTGGCACGGTCTCGCCCCACTCGGCGTCCACGTTGTAGCCAATGGCCAGCACCAGCATGTCCGCGGCGATCTCGAACTCGCTGCCTTCCACCGGCTGAGGGCGCGCACGGCCGGTGTCATCCGGCTCACCCAGCGCCATGCGGATGCAGCGCAGACCGGTCACTTCACCGTCGGCACCCGTGATGACCTCCACCGGGCTGGCGAGGTACTCGAACTGCACGCCCTCTTCCTGCGCGTGCACGCGTTCCTCCACGCGCCCCTGCATCTCCGCCTCGGTGCGGCGGTAGGCCAGCGTCACTTGCTCCGCGCCCAGGCGTCGTGCGGAGCGCACGCAGTCCATGGAGGTGTCACCGCCGCCGATCACCACGACCTTCCGAGGGCGCCCGAGTGGCGCCTGCATCTGGGCGGGCAGGTCTTCGGACGGCAGGTTGGAGCGCACCAGGAACTCGGTCGCCGCGATCACGCCGGGGGCATCCTCGCCGGGGATGCCCAGCCGGGAGCCCTCGGTCGCACCGATGCCGACAAAGACGGCATCGGAGGCGGAGCGCAGGTCCTCCCACGAGATGTCACGCCCCACGTGGACGCCGCAGCGCACCTCCACGCCGAGCGCGGCGAGGTCCTCGAACGTGCGATCCACGGCGGCCTTGTTCTGCTTGAAGCTGGGGATGCCGTAGCGCAGGATGCCGCCCGGCTTCGGCCACGCCTCGTAGATCACGATCGAGTGGCCGCGCTTCGCGAGGCGTTCCGCCACGGCGATGCCGGCCGGGCCGCTGCCGATGATCGCGACGCGCTTCCGCGTGGGCGCGGGCAACTGGATCACCGGCAACAAGTGCTCGGAGCGCTGCCACTCGGTGACGAACGTCTCGAGTTTGCCGATGGCGACCGGTAGCGCGTTCTTGCCGACCACACAGTGGCCCTCGCAGAGGCGCTCCTGCGGGCAGAGCCGGCCGCACATCTCCGGCAGTTCACTGGTCTCGCGAAAGATGTTGGCGGCGCCGTTGAAGTCGCCCTGCTCCAGCAGCCAGAAGGCCGCCGGGATGTCGTTGTGGACGGGGCATGCCTTCTGGCACGGTGCGGCGGGGCACTGGATACACCGCTCCGCCTCGATCTTCGCGATATCGCCGGTGAAGAGGTCGTAGACCTCGTCCCAGTTCTTCGTGCGATCGACGGGGTCTTGCTTGGAGGGACGGTAGGCCGGGATGCGGAGGCGGGCCTTCCGATCAACATCGGGGCGCACGGGCTTTGGGTTGGGCGCGTCGGTGGAGTCCGCCATTACCCCGCCTGTTCCCTGCCACGGCGTGCGTTGCCGCTTGCCCTCACTCTACGCGGGGGGATGCCCACCCTCAATTCACGAGACGTGAACGTTGCATCATTCCCGATCGATGACCACGAACGTGCCACCACCGGTGCCCACCCGTCCACCGCCATCGTCGAAGCACTCCACGGTCGTGTGCCAGACCTGGCGGCCGCGGCGCAGCACCCGTCCCACTGCGCGCAGCGAGTCGCCTTGCAACGGGCGCAACCAGCGGAAGTCAGACTGCGATGTCACCGCGCGTTGATTGCGCTCAATCATCGAGCGCACTGCGCCGCCCATCGCGGAATCGGCGACGACGAGCCAGATGCCGCCGTGCACCACACCGTCCGCATTCATCACCACCGGCGTGATCTGCAGCGTCACTTCCACCCAGCCCTCGCCACCATCGGTGATGTCGAAGCCCAGGTGGTCGTAGATCTCGGACTTCATCGCCCGAGGGTGCGCCAGCCAGTCGTGGTCGCTCGGTGGTGTCGTCATGGTGGGATCGTAGTGCACACCGGCGGCCCCCATGATCAGGGTCGCCCCCGACGGCGACCCGTCGAGGGCGACCCGATGCGATCAGCGAATGGGGCTAGCGGCGCGAGCGAATCGTCGCGAGGCGCGTGCCGCCGAGCAGCAGCACCGTGACCCCGACGAGACCGAGTGCCATTGCCAGGCCGCTGCCAGCGCGAACGGGCGCGGCGTTCCCGGCGGCCGCCGGAACGAGCGGCACAGGCGCAGCCACAGCCGGGATCGTCCCGTGCAGCAGGCCCTCGATCACCTCGAGCGCTTCCTCGGCGGTCAGTTCGCCGTCCTCCCAGTCGTGAACCGCGGTATCGACCGCGCGGATGAGGTCGTTGCGGTCAGCAGCAGTGAGGTCGTGGACGATCTCCTCGATCGCTTCGAGCGCCGCCTCGGCCTCGATTTCGCCGTCCTCCCAGTGGTGGACGATCTCGTCGATCGCCTCGAGGGCGTCGTCAGCCGGCGCCGCGTGCAGAGCGTTGGCGGGCGCAACGGCGAACAGGGCGATGGCAATGGCTGGAGCCAACAGCGTTCGAATCTTCATGGTTCCTCCGGGGATGTGCGACGGAGCCGCTCGGCTCTCGATGGGTACTGGGAGGACTCTATCTGCGCCTCAGTCTCAATTGCAAGAGACAAAGTATCACTACGGGGCCGGCGGCCCTCCGGCCTACTCGGTGGCCGCGGCGATGGAGGGCATGCGTAGCGGCCGCCGCGCACGGCTCACCGCGAGCGAGGCGAGGAAGATCGTGCAGCCCGTCAGTACGATCGCGGGGCTGGCGGCGACGCCGGCGTGGAACGAGATGTGCATCCCCACCACCGACGAGGTGAGCGCGAATGCCACGGAGAGCAACATGATCCGCCGCAGGCTCGTCGCGAGGAGGGACGCCGAGGCGGGCGGGATGATCAGCATGGCGTTGACGAGGATGATCCCGATCGCTTTCAACGCGACCACGACTGAGATCGCGACCACCACGAGCATGGCGTACTCGAAGAACCTCGCGGGGACGCCCGTGGTGCGCGCCATTGCGGCGTCGTACGAGACGAAGAGCAGTTCACGCGAGAACGCCGCCAGGAACAGCAGCACGAGTACGCCGAGTACCCCGGCGTTCACGATGTCACCCCGCGCGATCCCCAGGATGTCGCCGAAGACGAACGAGAACAGGTCCGGCGTATATGACTGGCGCGTGGAGAGCACGAGCACGCCGAGCGAGAACATGGCGACAAAGAGGATGCCGATGGCGGTGTCGTACGAGACGCGCGCGCGGTCGCGCGTCCAGGCGATGCCGAGCGCGGTCACCACCGCGGCCCCCAGCGCGCCCAGCGAGATGCTCATCCCCGAGACGAACGCGATCGCAACCCCCGCCAACGTGGAGTGCGCCAGCGCGTCCCCGGAGAACGCCAGCCCCTTGTGCACCACAAACGTGCCGACGACCCCGCTCACGACGCTGATGATCGCCAGCACGACGATCGCGCGTTGCATGAACGTGAACTCGTAGGGGCCGATCAGCCAGTCCAGCGCGGCGTCCATCAGCGACCGCCTTCAGCAGAGCCGCCGTCGCCATCGCTCATCACGCCGTGCTCATCGTTGATCACCTGGATGACACCGTGGCGCGGCACGGCGAGGAGGTGGCGCTGGAAGGTCTGCGACAGGACCTCCTCGGTCAGCACGTCGGCTGAGGGCCCCTGCGCGATGATCCGGCGGTTGAGGCAGATCGCCTCGTCACAGGAGTTGGCGACGCAGGACAGGTCATGCGTGGCGACCAGGATCGCCTTCCCCTCACGCGCCAGACCATCCAGGATCTCGACCAGGTCGTGCTGCACCGCGGCATCGAGGCCGGCGAACGGCTCATCGAGCAGCAGCAGCCCCGCGCCGCGCGCGATCGCGCGCGCCATCAGGACGCGTCGACGCTGACCACCTGAGAGTTGGCCCACCTGGCGGCGGGCGTATGGCGCGAGTTGGACGCGCTCCAGCGCCGCCATCGCCGCCTCGCGGTCCTCGGCGGACCAGCGTGCGAACGGGCGGAACTTCTTGTAGCGGCCCATCAGCACCACATCCAGCACGGAAACCGGGAAGTCCCAGTCGACCTCCTCCACCTGCGGCATGTAGGCGATCTGTTCGCGCGCCTTCGCCACGGGGCGGCCAAAGGCGAGCACTTCGCCCTCGATCGGCGTGATCAGGCCCAGCATTGCCTTGAACAGCGTGGACTTGCCGGCGCCGTTGGGGCCGATCAGCCCTACCAGTTCCCCGACCGGGACGCGCAAGTTGATGCCCTCGATGGCAGGTGGGAAACCCGGGTAGCCGGCAGCGAGGTTGCGCACGACGAGCGCGAAACCGTCATGCTCGTGCTCCGGCGCCAGCGGCTCACGTGGAGCCACATGGACGGGCGCGGGCGCAAGTTCAGCCATGATCGCTCCGTACCGTCCGAGTCATGCCGCCGGGCCGTGGCAGGCCAGAATCTCTGGAAGGCCAGAGTCTACGGCTGCCCCGCCAGACCCTGGACCAGTGCCTGAGCGTTTGCCCGCATCATCGCCGCGTAGGTGGGTGCTGTCTCCGATGGGATCGAGTGGATGATCGCGACCTCTGCCTCTGAGTCGCGCGCGATCAGGTCCAGCGACTGGCTGCTGTACTGCGGCTCCCGGTAGATCGTGGGGACGCCTGCGGCACGCACGGTTCGGATGATCTCCGCAATCGCCGCGGCGCTGGTCGCCTGGTTCGGGTTCGCCGGCGCGACTGAGGCGATCACCTCGAAGTCATAGGCGGCAGCGAAGTACTGGAACGCGTCGTGAAACACGACCATCTTGCGGCGCTCCGTCGGGATCACGGCGAGCGTGGCGACGAGTTCCTCGTGGAGCGCGTTGAGTTCCGCGATCAGCGCGCTGGCCCGCTCGCGGTAGCCCTCCGCCCCTTCTGGGTGGACTCGAATGAGCGCGTCACGAATGTTGGCTGCGTACCCGGCCATGTTCCGCGCGTCCAGCCACAGGTGCGGATCGCCCTCCGCAAAGGCGATGTCATCGACCAGCACAGCCGAGTCGCCCGGAGCCGTCATGCCCTCCCCGTGCAGCGCCGCATCGATCGCCTCGATGGCAGCGGCTGCATCGAGGCGGGACGCCTTCCACTCCGCCATCGCGGCATCCACGGCGCGGATTGTGTCATCGCGCTGATCCAGCGAGAGGCCGTCCAGCAGGCCGTCGATGGTGGCGAGTGCCGCCTCCGGGGCCACGCTCCCCGACTCCACGTCGTGGGCCAGCGCCTCGATCGTCTCGATCACGGCTTCCGGGCCGGTCGCCGGCTCGTAGTTGCGGACGGTCGCACCGATGCCCGCGAGGGCATCTTCCACGGTGACGCGGCCACGCGGCACGTCGTGCACGAATCGGTCGATGGCGCGCACGGTCTCAGTTCGCGACCGCGAAGGCAGGTCGTGGACGATGGCGTCGATCTGCTCCATCGCGATGTCCGGCGCCTGCTCGCCGCGCAGTGCCGCCTCCACGACCGCGCCGACACGGCGGATCGCCGCGTCGACCTCGGCGCGGTCGGCGTCGCCCTCCTGGAAGACGTGGACGTGCCCGCCTTCGAGCAGTTCGAGGCCGCGTGCGGCCGCCACCACTGGCACCCCCGCGCGCACGTTCTCCACGACGATGTTCAGCAGCGCCTCTTCGAGGTGATAGCCGTTCACCAACGCCAGGTCGGCCCGCACCACTTCACGCGGCACAGTCGTGGACGGCTGGTAGGCGTGCTCGTCGACGCCGAGGGGGATCAGGTTGATGACTTCCACCTGATCCCCGCCGATGCGCTCGGCGAGTTCGCTCAGCAACGGGAACGTCGAGACGACGACGATGCGTCGATCGTCCTCCCCCGGCGCGCCTGCGGAGGGTGGCGCGTCGCCGGAGCACGCCACGGGGAACGCAGCCAACGCGGCGAGCAGCATGAGCGTCAGGCGGTTGTTCACGGAGCATCCCCGGCAGCGCCTCGTCGAGGCACCGTCAGGCTAACTGAGCCACTGTCTCAGTTGCAACTCCGCCCAACCGAGCCGGTCGAGGGAAAGAAACTAGCAGGCGAGTGCTCTACGAAGTGCGTGCCTGGCAGGCCGGGCAGCGGCCGTACACCTCGAAGCGGTGTGCCTCGACGGTGAAGCCCGTGCGTCGGGCGACCTCTGCGATGACGGCCTCGAGGTCGTCCGAGGAGAAGTCGCGCATCTCACTGCACTCCACGCAGAGCAGGTGGTGGTGATGCTCGTCGGGGGCCAGCCGGTAGGCGGTGGCACCATCCTCCAGCACCACCTGGCACACGACATCCAGGTCCTGCAGCAGCTTCAGCGTGCGGAACACCGTCGCGCGGCCGACGGCGGGGGCGGCGTTCACCACGTCGTCCGCGGCGAAGTGGTCGCCGAGGCCGCTCATCACCTCCAGCAGCGCACGGCGCGGCCCGGTCAGCCGGTAGCCCCGGCGTGCCAGCGTCTGTTCGATAGCCTCGGCAGTCGTCATGGCACCATCGTCAGGGCCAGCGCGGGGGACTGTCAACGCAAGGCCGGACAGGAGACAATGGGTTGAATGACACTCCAACGCTGGCGGGTGGCTCTCTGGCTCCTGACGCTCGCTCTGGCCCTCCTGGTTGCCTGGAACGCGCGCGGGACACTGTTCCCCTTCCTGCTGGGCGCCATCTTCGCGTACGCCCTCTCCCCGATCGTGGATTGGCTGGAGCGCTATGTACCGCCCCGCGGTGAGCGGCGCGAGACCGTGCGCCGCGGCCTGGCCGTCATGCTCATCTACTTGGCCGTGTTCGGTAGCGTTGGTACTGCGGGCGTGCTGCTGGCACCGACCGCCATCGATCAGGCGACCCGATTCGTGGACGAGTTGCCGGGGTTCATTGATGGGGCGCGAGAGCAGCTCAATACGTGGGTGGACGACACCCGCGGCCGCCTGCCTGTCGAGGTCACCAGAGAGATGGACCGCAGTACGGCCGAGTTCTCCTCGCTGCTTTCGGATGCAGCGGTGGCCGGTCTGAAGCGCACGGCCGGCGTGCTGACCGGCAGCCTCGGGATGCTGTTCGGCTTCGCGATTGTCCCGTTCTGGATGTTCTACGCGATGCGCGACCGCCACCTCATGGAACGCAGTCTGCTGCGGGCCGTTCCCCCATCGCTGCAACCGGATGTCCAGAACGTCGCCCGCATGGCGGATCGCCTCGTCAGCCGCTACATCCGAGGCCAGTTGTTCCTGGGCCTGATCGTCGGCGTCGCGGTGGGTGCCGGGCTGACGCTCATGAATGTCGAACTGGCGCTGGGCTTGGGCGTGTGGGCGGGGATCACCGAATTGATCCCGATCGTCGGCCCGTGGCTGGGCGCGGCGGCGGGCCTGATCATCGTGGCAGCCACAGACCCGGACAAGATCATCTGGGTGGCGTTGCTGTACTTCGCCATCCAACAACTGGAGAACAACCTGCTGGTCCCGCGGATCCAGGGGCAGGCCGTGGATATGCATCCCGCAGCGGTGGTCATGCTGCTCGCCATCGCGGGAGCGGTGTGGGGACTGCTGGGCATGCTGGTGGTGATCCCGATGGCGGCGATCCTGCGAGAGATCTTCTGGTACTCAGACCGCCGGCTGCGCGGAGAAACGCCGGAGCGTGCCTTCCACCAGAGCGGTGTGAACAGGCACCTGCGCGGCCTGGCGCGGGAGGCGCGTATGAACGGAGCGCCCGTCGATGCGACCGCGACCCCACCGGAGCAGGCCACGCCCGGGTCGTAGCGCGGTCGCGCTGCTGCTACGGGAAGAGGTCGACGGCCGTCCGCAACTGCGCCTGCAGCAGGATCGGTCCCTGCGCCGCGCTGCCTGAGGCGGCAATCACGTACACGTACGTGGGATCGCCACCGGCCTCGGTGTCCAGGATCAACTGCGCGATGCCAGAGATATCCGGCAGGAACGATGCCGCCGAGTTCAACCGCCCGAGCGCGTCCTCCACGACGACGTGGTACGTGGCCCCCACCGGAAGGGGCGGCAGGCCTGAGAGCAGCACCGCGGCCGTCTGGTTCACGTCGCTCCACAGGTACTCGCCTGTAGCGCCATGTGCGGCAGTGGTGGGCTGGAACGGCACGCGAACCGCTTCCGCATCGCCCTGGGCCGCGATCAATGCCTGCTGATCGCGCAACGCCGTCTCCAACTGCACGCCCAACGATTCTGCCTGGATGACGCTCGCGGCCGAGCGGTCGATCGCGTCCAACCGCCGGGCGTCCGACTCCACGATCGCGGCGAGCGTCCGCGTCTCTTCACGCAACGTGCTCACCGAGGTCTGCAGGCCCACGGCCCACATCGTGACGATCGCGAGCGCCGCGGCCATGCCTGCCATGGGCGCGTGACGACGCCAGCGCGCGGGCGAGTGCCAGGTGAGGCCGTTGCGGCGCGCGGCGGCGATGACGCGCTCGCGCAGGCCGGGGTCTGCCCGGCGCATTGGCACGGACAACGCGATCAGGTCAGCGATCTCCACATAGGCGGCGTACTCGGCCGCGGCGGCCTCGTCCGTGCGGATCAGGCGGGCGGCGTCACGCGCGTCCGGCTCGCTGAGCGTGCCGAGCGCGTGGCCGGAGAGCAGGGCTTCACGTTCCTCGGGCGTCACGCCTCGGCCTCTCCCTCAACGAGTTGTGCGGCAGGGTGGCGACCGTCCGCCACAAACTCCGCCAGTGACTCTCGCAACTTCCGCATCCCGAGCCGGATGCGCGTCTTCACCGTACCCAGCGGATCGCCCGTGCGCTCCGCGATCTCGATCTGCGTCAGCCCGCCGAAGTAGGCGAGTTCAATCACCCGTCGCTGCTCCGGTGGTAGCCGCGTCATCGCCGCTCGTACGGCGACCCGTTGCTCCGCCAGTTCTGCGCCCAGCGCCGGGTCGTCCAGCCGATCCGCGGTCGCCAGGCCCGACACCGGGTCGTCGTCTTGATCCTCCGACCGCAGACGACGCGTCACCTTCCTCAGTTCATCCAGCGCGCGGTTGCGCGTCACAGACATCAGCCAGGAGACAAACCGCCCGCGAGCGGGGTCGTACGAAGTGGGCTGTCGCCACACCCGCAGGAACACCTCCTGCGCCACGTCCTGCGCCAGCTGGTTGTCCCGCAGCACCCGGAAGGCCACGGAGAAGACAAGCGCGGAGTAGCGGTCGTACAGGTCCTCCAGCGCCCGGATCTCGCGGCGCGCGATCGCCTCCATCAGCGCGACATCGTCAGGTGGCTCCGCCGGACGAAGATCGTCGCTACCTGGAGTTACGTCGCGAAGGGCCGAACGGATTGCCGGGCGCGGCCGCTTTGGCGCCGGTTTCGTCAACAGAAGGCCTCCCTGGTCGCGGGGAGCGGGGCAGGGCCGGGTTCGATGGGATCATACGCTGCCGGACGGCGCGTGTGGGCGGTGCGCCTAGACAGCGGCGCCGGTGGTGAAGAGCAGGCCGCGCGCCAGCACCTCGCCCGCCAGCACGAAGCCCAGAGCGATATAGAGCAGGCCGGTGGCGGACATCATGCCGCGGATCTGCGCCGCCTTGAACGCCAGCCAGACGGCGCCCAGCGGGAACAACAGCCCGGCCCCCACGCGGAGCCAGTAGGCGTAGTTCTGCGCCAGGCCGGCCTCTGACCCACCCAGCGGCACCACGCTCGGCGGGATGAGGGTGCCCGCGACGACCAGCACCACCTGCAGCAGCAGCGCGCCGAACACCACCAGCGCCATCTGCTCCATCGGCTCCTTCGGCAGGCGGCCAGAGGTCAGGTACCAATGCCCCCAGACCATTGCCATGTTCGCGGTGCCCAGCACGGCGGTGGAGGCGAGCACGCTGAGCAGCATCCCGACGACCGACCATGCCGCCGGGGCCACGAGCATCCCCAGCGCCAGTACCGCGCCGATGCCGACCACTGAGCCAGCCGCGCCCAGCAGAATGCCACCCCGATGATGCTCCCGCATTGCTGCCACCAGGTGCAGGATCGCGACGAGCAGGAATAGCGCCAGCAGCACGCCGGCTGGGCGGAACCACGAGGTATCCAGCGGGTAGCCGTCCACCTCCGACACGTTCTGGAGCGACATGAACGCCCACAGCGCCAGCGCGGCGAACGGCACCACCGTCAGCGCACCCGCCTTCACGTAGCCCAGCGTCACCTGGCGACGCGCGTCGAACACCGTCAGCATCGCGAGCGAGCCCACGGCCAGCTCGACGAGCAACAACAGCACGGTGTACGGAAGGGATGCGGCGCTCACGCGGCCATCGTCGGGCTGGCGGATCGCTGGGTCAACGAATCGAGTGGAACGAGGCACGCGTCCGCCCGCACGTAGAGCGGGTGGCGGGGCTGGCCGCCAGTCGTGACGCCCAGGCACGCCACGCTAGGAGGCAGAAGCCATCGGACGGCCTCGACGCGTCCGCGGAGCGCCCGAGGCGGCACGCCCCACGCCGCCACCACCGCGTCCGCCCGGCGGAGCGCGCGGCGGATCGCGTGGTTGTTTCGTCGCCCCACCGGGTCGGCGGCCTCTAAGAGCGCCCGCGGATCGGTGGCACGGTGCGCGCACAGATTCACCACCTCCAGCGCGCCGAAGCCCCACGAGCGAGACAGCGCGATACAGCGGCGGATCGTTGCGTCGTCCCGGTACGCATCGGCGGTGGAGGGGTTGAGCATCACCCACGCGACCACAGGCCCCGGCCCCCAGCGCCGGCTGAGCGAGTAGCGATAGCGGCGATCGCGCGAGAACGTCGCGCGGCGATCAATCTCGTCCACGGAGAGCCTCCCGAGACGGATGCTACCGGCCGGCCAGTGACGCCGGGGATTGCGGGGGGACGGTGGCAGGGCGCACCATCCCTACATGCCTCAATACCTCGCCGCCCAGTACGGAGACCGCCGGCGCTATCTGGTGAAGGCGCTCCGTGAGATCTCGCACCGCACCACCCGACTCGTCGAGGGGATGCGGAAGCGCGACCTGGAGGCGCCGATCCCGGATGACGAGTGGAACGTGGCCCAGATCGTGGGCTTCCTGCGCGACTCGGAGCGGGAGGACCTGCTCGCCCTGCGGATCATGACGCGCGTCGACGGTGACCCGATCGAGGAGCGCCGCGCGATCCACAGTCCGCAGGAGGAGCGCTTCCGTGCCAGGGACGTGGACGAATTGCTGTGGGAGTTCCTGACGCTGCGCGAGGAGACCGTCTGGCTGCTCGCGGACGCCGGCTCTGCCTGGAACCACGTGGGTGTCCACCCGTTCCGTGGCGAGGTGACCGTGTTCACGTGGGTCCAGGAGATGAACGAGCGCGACCTGGACTGCATGTGGCGGATTCAGCGCGCCCGTGACGCCTTCCGTCCGCCCGGCGCACCGATGATGGCCGGCGCGCCCGACGTGTAGCGCGCTACCAGGACGGTGTCGCCAGGACCTCGTCCACTGCGGCCAGCAACGACTCTGGCTGCACCACCGCCTGCGAGCAGATCTGTCCAGTGCAGACGTAGGCGACCTTGACCGCATCGCGCGGGATGCCCAGCGAGTAGAACAGCAGGTCGTCCTGCTCCGGGTTCAGCCGCTGCACGGTGCGGGATGCCAGCGGCAATCGCAGCGCAGCGTGGTGGAGCGGGTCGGCCACCCGGTCGGGCTCGCCGGCCGGCCACTCCGAGACGATCTTGAACTCCGGCTCTGCGGAGAGCAGCCGGTCCGTCACGCGGGCGAAGTCGGCGGCGGCCAGCCCGCGCGCCTCGATGCCGTGCGCGAACGCGCCGAGCACGTCCGCGGCGGTGCCGATGTACCGCGCATCGTGGGTCAGCCGCGCCAGCGTCAGGAAGCCCTCCGCCGCGGCGACGTTCGCCTCCAGCGGCACGAGCGGTTCGGCCAGCAGCGCCGTGTCCTCGTGGTCGAAGGGCACGTCGCGGAAGCCGATGCCCGGCTCCAGCCAGCCATCGTCCATGACCCGCGCCAGCCAGCGTGCGTGATCCAGGTAGGACGGCTGTCCGGTCACCTCGTACGCATCGATCAGGGCCAGCAGCATCTGCGCCTGGTCATCCAGGATGCCGAGGAGGGACGGGCCACCATCAAAGGCGTGGTACATACCCGCCTGCCCGGCCCGCGCGTGCGTCAGCAGGAAGTCGACCGCGCGCAGGCCGTGGTCCATCCAGTCGCGCCGGTCGAAGGCCACCCCGGCGCCGATCAGGCCACGCGCCGCCACGGCGCACGAGCCGGTGAAGACCCGGTGATCCACGGGCGGCTCGTCGGATCTGCCGTCTTCGAACGCCTTCGGGGTCGCCTCGGGCGCGCGCTGAGCGTGGCCGATGCCGCCCTGCGCGTCGCTCAGCGTCCCGCCGAGGTAGTCCACGACGGCCTGCACGGTCTCGCGCTGCTCATCGCGCCAGTCGAGGTCGGAGAGCGCCAGTTCGCCGGCGACCTGCAGCAGCGCGCCTTGATCACGGGCGTGCTTCTCGCGCACCGGCTGCGACCAGCCAGAGGCGACTGCGGCGTGGAAGATGCCGCCCTCCGGGTCGAACAGGCCGCCTTCGGTCATCGCAGACCAGGTCGCCTTCGCGTGGTCGAGCGCGCCCTGGTGGCCGCGTCGATGGTGCGCGTACCGCCAGAGGCGGAGCGATGCGGCCTGCGGGAAACGCAAGGGAGCGCCGGGATCCACCACGCCGGGGACGCCCTCGTCGTAGCGCGAATCCACGTGCTCCACCGCGATGTCGAGGATGGCGGGCGTCAGGATGCCGGGGCTGCGCTGGGCGCGCGCTGCCGCACGCTCCGCGGCCCGCATCGCGCGCGCCGCCTCAATGCCCTGCACGACGCCGTCGCGGCGCATGTGCCAGTCGTCCAGCATCGTCTCGAGCGCGGCTGCGATGGCCGGCGCGTCAGTCACGGGCACGTCGCCCATCACCTCCCCGTCCGGGGTCAGAATCGTGATCGCCGGGACGCTGCCATCGCCGTAGCGGACGGCGATATCCGGGCGCTCGTCCACATCGACACGCATCGAGACGAAGCGGTCGGTGAGGAGTGCGGAGAGCATGGGATCGGCGAGCAAGGTGTCGGCGGCGCGCGATGCGTCGCTCCACCACGCCGTCAGGAACAGAAGGACAGGACGACCCTCACGCTGGGCGAGTGCGAAGGCTTCCGCACTCCAGTCATGCCAGCGGATGCCCGTGGCCTGTCCGGGTGCAATCGAGACCGGGAACGGTGCGTCACTCATTCGTTCGCTCCGAACCGCATCGGCGGCATCTCTGCCTCATTGAGCGTAGCACCTTGTGCCGCCGCGCCCGGTGACAGGTGTCTAATCGCCTGCGCGAATCTCGGAAGCCAGATCCTTCACGAACAGCGACGATCCACCGCCGCGATCCCACGCTTCTTCGACACCGCCCAGCACGTAGCCGTGCCGCGCATAGAAACGTCGGGCTCGGTCATTGGCGTAGGAGGCCCAGAGTTCCACCTGCGGCGCGCCCAGAGCGCGCGCCCATGACTCCGCAGATTGCATCAGCGCATCCGCCATGCCACCTCCGCGCAGGTCATCGTCCAGCCACATCGAGGAAATGAACGCATCGTGAGGCGGCTCCGGCAGCGCGTTCACGTACACCATCCCGCCGAGCACGCCTTGGCCTCGATCGACGACGAACATCGCCTCATAGGCGCCGTCTGCAGCGCGGGTGGCACGGTCGTGCCAGACCTCATCGGGGTGCTCGGACGCCTCATCGAGCGTGGTGTGGTAGGCCTCGGGCGCCAGGCGGAGCGCGCGCAGGCGGACGCCTTTCAGCGCCATGCCCTCATCGGCGCGAATCTGTCGGACCTCCATCGCACACCTCCCTAGATTCCGAGGTCGTCCTTTCCGAGCAACGCGCGCGCCAGCGAGCAGCGGCCGAGATGTCCGTTCCCGTGACTCAGGATGACCTGCAGGACGTGCTCCATGCGGGGCTGTTCGCCCCACGGCCGCAGCATCACGGGAGTAGCGAGGTATTCGGGGGTCATGGCAGCCAGGCGGGGTAGTACCACGTCACGCACCGCCTCGATGTATGCAGCGAAGTCGGCGGGCGGTGGGAAGCGCAGTGCGCGCGCCTCTTCATCCGTCATGCCGGTGCCCTGCGCCACCTTCGGTAGACCGAAGCGCGCATCGAAGCGGTCGCGCAGCCACACCGGCTGCTCCCGGTCGAAGACAAAGAACAGCACGTTGTCCGCGGTGCGCACCACGTGCCAGATGTCCCAGCCGATCGAGTGCGCTCGGTCGTTGGGCTGGTGGTTCAGTTCCTCGGGGGTGAGGTCAATGACCGCACGGATGCAGTTGTCCAGCAGTCGGCCGACGTGCAACGACAACTGGGTGGAGACCGTCGCGTCCGCCATCGTCGTCGTCCCCTCTGCGGCTAGCCTCGCCGCGATCGTGTGATGAACAGCAGTCCGATGGCGACCAGGGCGACGATCCAGAGCATCTGGAATCCACCCCACCCGAGCGCGGGCATTCGCAGCCCGATGCCGCCGCGCCCCAGCACCCAGATGAACGCGAGCCCGACCAGGCTCACGCCGATCAGCAGTGAAAGATCGGTGTTGCCACCGCCCGAGCGCGTCACCGTCGACCCGTCACTCTCCGGAACGACGATCCACAGCAGGCCATACGCCAGCACGATCGGCCCCAGGAAGGACAGCAACGCCAGCACGGCGACGCCGAGGCGGACGAGCGTGGGATCCACGTCCAGGTACTCCGCGATGCCGCCACAGACGCCAGCGATCTTGCGATCTTGGCTGCGCAACAGACGTCGGGGGGTGCTACCGGCCACGCTGGCTCGCCTTTCCGCGGGTTAGGCCCGCGCGCGCAACAGTCCCTCGATCACCTCGAGGTCGGCCTGGGAGATCTTGTGGAGGTTGCCGCGAAACGCCATGCCGAGCTTCTTCGGCCCGAACTGGCGCGTCTTGTCCAGCAGGTCCGTGATCTCGCGCACGTCCTGGTAGTTGTCACGCTTCGCGATCACGACCGGCTTCGTGGCGATGCGGAACGGGTAGTCCTCGTCTGGCTTGCCCTCGGACTCGAAACCCAGGTCGGTGTGGTCTTCGTACGCCTCGCCCGTCACCTCGACGACGCCGGCAAACTCCACGCGGCCGACCAGGTAGTAGACGATGCGGTCGCCGGGACGCATATCGCCGGACTGCTTGCGCCGGCTGGACTTGAACGGCGCGAGATCAAACTTCCGCTTGCGTAGCAGTTCGAAGTTGTCCGGCGAGTTGACGGTGATCCAAGCCTGCATACTTACCCCCGCTGATCGATCCGCGGTGTGCCGCCCAACGGCGAGGCACAGCATAGTCCCCAACGAAGAGGCCCCGCCGGAGCGGGGCCTCTTCAGTCTCGTCCGAGGTGTCTCGCTAAGAGCAGGCGCGCGGCGTACCCGGGTTACCTGCCGTCTGGAAGGACGAACCGCAGGCGCAGGAGGACGTGGCGTTCGGGTTGTAGATGGTGAACCCGGACTTCATCAGGTCCTCGTGGTAGTCGATTTCGGCACCGGAGATCATCGGCGCGGACTCGCGGTCAATGACCACACGTACGCCGGCGTCCGTCTCGATCACCTGGTCTTCGGCCTCGGCCGCGGGGGCAATCGACATGCCGTACTGGTAGCCGGAGCAGCCGCCGCCGACCACGAAGACGCGGAGCATGCCGTCCGGGTGCCCCTTGGACTCCAAGATCGTCTTCGCCTTGGCAGCGGCGCGCTCGGTCACCGTCACCACCGCGGTGATGATCGGTTCCGGCTTCTTGGAGATCGTCTGGCCCATGCCGGAAAGCAGAGAAGTCATGAGTTCCCCTTCGGGTGCGCTCTCATCTTACGCGAGTGTCGCCCGCCCAGCAATAAACGCAGTCACGCGTTCTGTAACGTCCGTGGCGAAGCCTACCCCGCCGCCGCCGAGGGCGCCACGCGGTAGCCGCAGTGGAAGTCGTGCGGCACGCGGTCGGCCTCCAGCGGCCGCACGGGCGCGCCCAGCAGGCGCTGCAGCATCACCTGGTCGTGCTCGCACGGGTGCGCCGGGGCGCCCTCCTCCAGCCGGTTGCACGGGCAGCCACGGCCAAACAGGTGGACACCGTCCGAAGCCTCCACGACTTCGAAGTCGATCCCCTCGCGGGCGATCAGCGACACGGCGGAGCGGGCGCGCTCCAGCATGTCTTTGCCCTGCACCTGCGGCGCGTACTCCGTGGCGATGCGGTCCGCCATGCGGGTGAAGATGAGGCGCGCGAGGTCCTGCCCGGAACGGCCGGCCGTCTCGATCGTCTCGAGGCCCACGATCTCGCCGAGCAGCCGCTGCGTCATGCGGACGTAGTGGTGGGGGAACAGGTCCGCGCCGGCCTCGGTCAGCGCGAACAGATGCTTCGGACGGCCGGTGCCGCCTCGCACCTGCGTGACCTGCACGAAGTTGTCGCGCTGCAGCACGTCCAGGTGGCGGCGCACCGTCGCGCCGGCCAGCCGGAGTTCGCGCGAGAGGTCGTCGACGCTCATCCGCTCCCGACGCCGCAGCAGCGCGAGGATCTCCTCGCGAGTGCCATCGATGCGCCGGGGTGACGAGCTCATGCGTCCAGCCTACCAGCGTTTCGCACGTTCTTGAGCGATCAACGTGCTAAACCGGCCAGCCCCGGCGCACCTCGGCGCACCTCGGCGCGGCGGTATCCTCCACGCATGGCCGCACACATCGAGCGCGTCTACCTGGATCACGCCGCCACCACCCCGCCCGACCCGGCAGTGGTGGAGGCGATGCTGCCGTACCTGACGACCGTCTGGCACAACCCGTCTTCGATCTACGTGGAGGCCCAGGCGGCCCGCGCTGCCATCGACCGCGCCCGCGCGACGGTGGCACGCCTCCTCGGCGCGAACGAGGGCGAGATCATCTTCACCTCCGGCGGATCCGAATCGGACAACCTCGCGCTGCGCGGCGTCGTGGCCGCCTCCACCCGCCGCGGCCGCCACGTGATCACGAGCACCATCGAGCACCACGCCGTGCTCGACACGATCGAGCAGATGGAGCACGACGGCACGGCGGAGATCACCCGCGTCGCCCCCGAGCCAGACGGGCGCGTCGCCCCGGAGGCGATCGAGGCGGCTGTCCGCGATGACACGGTGCTGGTCAGCGTGATGCACGCGAACAACGAGGTGGGCGCGGTCAGCGACATCGCCGAGATCGCGCGGCGGGTGAAGGCCCGCAACCCGCGCACGATGGTGCACACGGACGCCGTGCAGAGCGCCGCGCACCTCGGTGTCCACGTCGACCGCTTCGGCGTGGATCTGCTCACGCTGACCGGCCACAAGATGTACGGCCCGCGCGGCGCGGGCGTGCTGTATGTCCGATCCGGGACGCCGCTGCAGCCGCAGATCCTCGGTGGTGGCCAGGAGGAGCGCCGTCGCGCCGGCACGGAGGACACGGCGGCCATCGTGGGCCTCGCCCGCGCGATGGAACTCACGTGGGAGCGCCGCGAGGCGGACGTGGCCCACGAGCGCGCGCTGCAGGAACGGCTGATCGAAGGCCTGCCGCGCCGCATCCCGATGCTGGCGATCACCGGCCCGACCGACCCCACCCATCGCCTCCCCGGCAACGTCTCGTGCTGCGTCGGCTACGTGGAGGGCGAATCGATCCTCCTCGCGCTAGACCTCGCCGGCATCGCCGCCTCCTCCGGGTCGGCGTGTACCACCGGCTCCGTGGAGCCGAGTCACGTGCTGGTGGGGATGGGCGTGCCGGAAGACCTCGCGCGCGGGTCGCTGCGGTTCACGCTGGGCCGCGGCAATACCGAGGCGGACGTGGATCGGCTGCTGGAGGCGCTCCCGCCGATTGTGCAGCGCCTGCGCGCGCTGTCGCCGATCCCGGCGACCGAGCCGGCCGAGGCGTGGCGGCCGTGGCTGGCCTGACGGGAACCCGGCATTCCGACGCGCCGGTTTGCCGCCTCGTCACGCGGGCGATAGCATCGGGCCGAACTGAACATTGCACAGCGGGGGCTTCGCGTTGACCGGACAGCCGCTTCCCATCTTCAACGCCGGCGCCGCGACCACCGCGGGCGGGCTGCACATCCCCCACCCACTGTTGGGCGAGGGTGAACTGACCGGCGCCGACCTCGAAGAAGAGGTGCGCAAGAACGTCCTGGTGACGTCGGTCGATGGGCTGCTGAACTGGGCCCGGGCGCACTCGCTCTGGCCGGCGATGTTTGGCCTCGCGTGCTGCGCGATCGAAATGATCGCCTCCGCCTCCTCGCGCTACGACATCGCCCGGTTCGGGTCGGAGGTCTTCCGCGCGTCGCCGCGCCAGGCGGACCTGATGATCGTGGCCGGCACGGTGACCTGGAAGATGGCACCGGTGGTGCGCCGCATCTACATGCAGATGGCGGAGCCCAAGTGGGTCATCTCCATGGGCGGCTGCGCGATCATGGGTGGCCCGTTCGCCTACGCCTACTCCGTGCTGCCTGGCGTGAACCTGATCGCTCCCGTCGATGTGTATGTGCCCGGCTGCCCGCCGCGGCCGGAATCGCTCCTGCAGGGGCTGATGATGCTGCAGGAGAAGATCAAGCACGAAGAACTCACCGGGCAGCGTCAACGCCCCGAGCCGGATGGCGACTTCTCCGCCTACCTGCCGGAGGGTGACCCGATTCGCCGCGAACTGGAGTCGCTCTTCCCGCCGTACCCCGGCCTGGACGACCCGAACCGCCGTTCCGGCGGCGTCCCGCTGGCCCGCGTCTAGCCTCGACGGCCCCGTGTACGCACGAAGCCCGGCCTCGCGGCCGGGCTTCTGATTGTGCGCCGCTGCGCCCGAGGGTGCCCGCTACGCGCGGAACAGCACCTCGAACGCGATGTAGAGGATCGCGAAGACGACGAAGCCGGAGATGATCGCGGCCCGCACGCTGTCGTACGGCTTGGTGTGCATCGCCGGGCCGAGGCCCTTGATGAGGCCGAGCGCGTTGACCTCCAGCACACCGACGACCACGGCGAACACCGCCCAGTAGGTGATGATCGCGCTGGTCTCAGGCTGCGCTTCGAAGGCGCTGGAGCCGACGAAGTGGCTGGTGGCGGCCATAAAGAAGAGCAACGGAACCGAGAAGATCGTGTTCATGCGCGAGGCGACCGCGCCACGCCGGCCAGCCGGCGCGGCGTCCGGGTTTGGCGGACCACCGCCGATGACGGAGCGCGCGGAAGCGATGACGACCTGCTGGGCTCGCCAGATCACGGCCCAGACGTTGGTGAGCATGATGACGCCGAGCACCGCGCCCGAGGCGATTGAGATGCCGGGAGGGCTGGTGAAGTAGTCCTTGGTGAAGGACTCGTTGAAGCCCAGGATCATGAGGCCGGTCACAACCGTGAAGACCGCGCCCCAGCGGAACCACCAGAGCGCCCGCCAGGTGACCTGATCCAGCGCCTCCATCCGCGCAGGCGCTCCCAGTTGGAGGAATGCCGGCGTCTGGACGAAGTTGAAGTAGTAGAGCAGCCCGATCCAGGTGATCCCGGAGAGCAAGTGTCCCCAGCGCGAAAGGAGCGCCAGGCCGTCCTGCGTGAAGAGTTCCATGGTGGGTACGTCCCTCGCTCACGATTCGAATCCGTGTAGACGCGCGGACATTAGCACAGTATTACAAGCGGATACTTGTCTCGGAACGGTTGCTGAGGTGTTACGGCAGGACGGTCAGCGTGCCCTGCATGCCCGCCTGGCGGTGACCGGCCACGCTGCAATAGAACTCGTAGGTGCCCGGGATCGCCGCCCCGACCTGCACCACCGTGGATTTGCGACCATCGAGGCCGACGTACACGGCGGTGTCCGCACGTCCCACGCGCCCGGCCGGCTCAGTCACGGCAACCGCCGCATCGACCTCGTCGATCACGAAATCGTGGAACAGGCTGCCG
The DNA here is from genome assembly GCA_027592645.1 of Chloroflexota bacterium. Classification (GTDB taxonomy): domain Bacteria; phylum Chloroflexota; class Dehalococcoidia; order UBA2979; family UBA2979; genus W-Chloroflexi-9. The sequence goes on from JAQCKI010000001.1 coordinate 52,821, forward strand.
GTGTTCCTGAGGCGGATCTCCAGCACCTCGCCGGCGCGTGCCTCGAGCGCGGTCGGCGCGAAGGCGATGTCTCGCATGACGAGCTCGACGCTCGCTGAGGGCTCGCCGAGGGACGCGTCGGTCGTCGACTCGGCCTGATTGCCGCCGCCGCATGCGACAAGAACGGACGCAAGCATCACGCAGAACATCGACGTGATACGGATTCGCGATGTCATGGCTGGTGACCTCGAAACGTTGCGATGTATGGTCAATGGTGAAGTTATCACTCAGTCCACTGGCTGAGACCGCGTCGCCCTCCGCGTGGCGCGATCCACACACCGTAGGGAGACCCCATGATCCGTAACGCCATCGAACGGTTGATCCGCCCCGGCGAGCAGGCCTTCGCCCACTGCGATATCCCGTGTGGCATCTACGACCCGAAGGAGGCGCAGCTGGCCGCCGAGAGCGTCGAGAAGATGATGACCATGATCGCCGACCTGGGCGAGACGCAATCGCTGGAGCACCTCAACTCCTTCGTCCGGTACGTGCAGGTGAAGGAAGAGCACGCCGAGAAGGTGAAGCACCAGATCCGCATCATCTGGGGCGACTACTTCAAGCCGACGCACCTGGAGAAGTTTCCGGACCTCCATGAGAAGGTCTGGAACATCATGAAGACGGCCGGCGCCTGCAAGCAGGGCGTCAATCTGGACGACGCGAAGCGCCTCCGCGCCGAGGTGGACGAGTTCGCCGACATGTTCTGGAAGACCAAGGCGTAGTCCGCCTTCGTCCGTTCGCGCCCATCGAGGGCCGGCGTTACGCGACGCCGGCCCTTGTGCATTCGGCGCCGCGGTACAGACGAGAGCGGATCCGTGCGCGAGAATGGGCGCGATGAGCACCCACCGTGCCTTGCTACTCGTCCCTCCCCTGCTCGCCGCCGCTGCGGGCGTTGCCGCTGGCGTCACCACCCTCGCTCGGCGTGGGTGGATGCGCGTGGAGGTGGCGGGCGAGTCGATGACCCCGGCGCTCTTGCCCGGCGACTTTCTCATCCTCCGTCGCGGTGCACCGGAGCGGGACGGAGCCTTCGGCCAGGTGGTCGCCACCCGTGACCCGCGGCCCGAGGGCGACGGGCGGCTGCTGCTGAAGCGCATCGTCGGGCTGCCGGGTGAGGCGTTGCGCGTCGGTGGGGGCGTGCAGGTGAACGGCCGTGCGCTCCTGGAGTCGTACGCCCACGGCGAGACGCCGCACGAGCAGCACCGCGGCATCAACCGCCTAGGCAACGACGAGTACTTCCTGCTCGGCGACCACCGCGGCGCCAGCACGGACAGCCGTGACTTCGGCCCGGTACGGGTCGACCGCATCGAGGGCACCGCGACGCTCCGCTACTGGCCGCTCGCGCGGGCCGGGCGCCTCCGCGCGGCGGAGCGACGTCTGCTGGGCCTCGCCGACCGTGCCGACGAGGGCCCCACCTCGCCCCTTGTGGCACCGCACCAGCACGATCATCCCACCGATGCCGGGCACCCCACCGAATCAGGGAACCCCTGATCCACGCGTCGCTCCGCACCGCTGAGAATGGCCCCAGCCCGCGCATCGGTGCGCGGCGGCGAAGGGGCTCCGATGGCGATCCTTGGCGCACGTCCCGGCCAGCAGCCTGATCGGTACGAGGAGGCACTCCGCCGCCAGCAGTCCACCGCCGCACGCGACCAGGAGCGTGGACAGCGCGTCCCCACGTTGGACGAACTCGTGGTGCAGGTCGCGGAACTCGCACCGCTGCCGGCCGTGGCCGGTCGGATCCTGGCGCTGAGCGGGCGCGCCGACTTTTCGGCACACGACCTGGCAGCGATCATTGCCAGCGACCAGGCCCTGACCACCCGACTGCTCCGCCTGGCTAACTCCGCCTACTACGGCGCGCCACGTCGCATCGGCACGGTGCGGGACGCCGTGGTGCTGCTCGGATTTCGGGCGGTGCAGCAGGTGGCGCTCGCCTCCTGCATGATGCAGCGCGGCCGCCCCTCCACCCACCTCGACTACGAGCGCTTCTGGCACTTCTCGATCACCACCGCGCTGCTGGCGGAGGTGCTGGCGCGGGTCGATGGCGAACACCTCGATGTGGCCTTCACGGCCGGGGTGGTACACAACGTGGGCCTGCTGGCGCTGGATCAGCACCGCCCCGACCTGCTGGGCGAGGCGATCGCCCGGTCACGGGCCGAACCGACCTCCGTGCACCAGGCGGAACACGCGCTATTGGGCTACACGGACGCGGACCTCGGCGCGGCGCTGGTGGAGCACTGGAACTTCCCGAGCACCCTCGTCGAGGCGGTCCGGGACCACGCGAGGCCGCTGGACGATCCACCCGCCGAGGGCTCGCTGGCGGCGCACGTACTCCGCGCCCGGGTCTTCGCCCGCGCCTCCGGCCTGACCGAAGGCCTCGAGCGCGGGGAGACACAGCCGGTGGCCGACGAGGCGTGGCTGCGACCGCCGCTTTCGATCACGCTGGACCACGCCGGCGGGCTGGAACAGGTGCTCGCGCGCACGGACGCCTTCCTGGCGGCGACGCGCGCCTGAGGGCCGTCGGCCACCGTTACGTCAAGTAAAGAGAGAATTTTCGGGCTGTTTTGGCCCGGAACGCCGCTTCACGCGGGCTCACCCCTTGCACCTCGGACCGCGATTCGGTAGAACAGTTAGCACTCTCCCCTTGGGAGTGCTAACGCGAAGTTCGACTCGTGGCCGCTCGGCCGCGGGCGGTTGAGCAAGAAGGATTAGACCGCATGCCCAAGCAGCTTCTGTTCGATGAAGAGGCGCGCCAGGCGCTGCGCAACGGCATCGACGCCCTCGCGGATGCCGTCAAGATGACCCTGGGCCCCCGCGGCCGAAACGTCGTCCTGGACAAGAAGTTCGGCGCTCCGACCATCACCAACGACGGCGTCACCATTGCGCGCGACATCGAGTTGAGCGATCGGTTCGAGAACATCGGCGCGCAGCTGGCCAAGGAAATCGCTTCCAAGACCAACGACATCGCCGGTGACGGCACGACCACCGCCACGGTGCTCGGCCAGGCGATTGTCCACGAGGGCATGAAGAACGTCGCCGCCGGCGCCGACCCGATGGCGCTGAAGCGCGGCATCGAAGCCGCCTCGCGCGCCATCAAGGACGCCGTCACCAAGAACGCCACCAAGGTCACGACCCGCGCCCAGATGTCGCAGGTCGCCTCGATCTCCGCGGCGTCGCCGGAAATCGGCGAGCTGATCGGTGAAGTGATGGAGGCCGCCGGCAAGGACGGTGTCATCACCATCGAGGAAGGCCGCGGCGTCGAGACTGAGGTCGAGTACGTCGAGGGCATGTCCTTCGACCGTGGCTTCATCTCCCCGTACTTCGTCACCAACCCGGAGCGGATGGAGGCGGTCATTGAGGACCCCTACATCTTCGTCACGGACAAGAAGCTCTCCTCCGTCAACGAGATCCTGCCGTGGCTGGAAAAGCAGCTGCAGGCCTCCAAGAACCTCATCGTCATCGCCGAGGACGTGGACGGCGAGGCACTGGCCACGCTAGCGGTGAACAAGCTGCGCGGCACCATCAACGTGGTCGCCGTGAAGGCCCCGGGCTTCGGCGACCGCCGCAAGGAGAACCTGGGCGACATCGCCACGTTCACCGGCGCTCAGCTGATCTCCGGGGAACTGAACCGCACGCTGGAGTCCGTTACGCCGGCTGACTTTGGTCGCGCCCGCCGCGTGGTGGTCACCAAGGAAGACTGTGCGATCATCGAAGGCAAGGGTGCCAAGAAGGACGTGGACGGCCGCGTCAAGATGATCCGCGCGCAGTTGGAGCGGGCCACCTCTGACTGGGACCGCGAGAAGTTGCAGGAGCGCCTGGGCAAGCTGTCCGGCTCGGTCGCCATCATCAAGGTGGGCGCCGCCACCGAGGTGGAACTGACCGAGAAGAAGCACCGCGTGGAGGACGCTCTGTCCGCCACCCGTGCGGCCGTGGAAGAGGGCATTGTCCCCGGTGGTGGCGTGGCGTTCCTGAACGCGATGCCGGCGCTGGACAAGGTGGTGCTGGAGAACGCGGACGAGATGACCGGCACGCGCATCCTGCGCCGCGCGCTGGAAGAGCCGCTCCGCCGCATTGCTACCAACGCGGGCCAGGACGGCTCCGTGGTGGTGCAGAAGGTCATGAGCCTGAAGAAGGGCCAGGGCTACGACGCGGCCGCGGACAAGTACGGCGACATGATCGCCCTGGGCATCATCGACCCGGCCAAGGTCACCAAGGCCGCGCTGGAGAACGCTGTGTCCATTGCGGGCATGGTGCTCACCACCAACGTGCTGGTGACGGACGCGCCCGAGGGTCAGTCCAGCCACGCCGGGTCCGGCCCCGGCAACGAGATGTACTAACCCGGCTTCAAGCCGGAACAGGGATCCCACTGCGGGGCCGGGTGACCGGCCCCGCAGTCATTCCTCCCACCGTCCGTACCTGCATTCGGGAGCACGCATGCACGGCGACAACGGCCCCGTCCTGGACATGGACGCCGCCACCGAGGCGATCGACGACGCCGATGTCCTGGTGATCGGCTTCGACTTCACGGCCGATCGGCTGCTGATCGATCTGCGCGAGGATCCGGAGGGCAACACCCCGCCGATCCTGGAACTGACCGAGCCGCTGACCAACGCCCACGAGCGGACGCTGTGGCTGGCGGAGCGCCGGCCGCTGGTGGCACCCCCGGATCGGTTCATCTTCTTCACCTGGCCGCACACCCCTCAGTTCCTGGAGGAGAGCGCGCTGCTGGATCGCGCCGTGGACCGCATGGTGCGTGACCACGGCGTGGACCTGCACGACGACCTGGTGGAGGTGTTCACCGACCTGCGCCGCCGCGATCAGGCGGACACGCGCAGCGCGGTCGCCGGTGCCGAGGGCTTCGAGACGATCTGGAGCCGCCGCCGCTAGCATCGGATACCGGAGGCGAGCCCATGCCGGTCGCTCACGTCAACGACATCGACATCTACTACGAACTCGCCGGCGATGGCCCGCGATTGCTGGTGCTGCCCGGCAGCGGTGCCGATCTGCGAGTGGCGAACGCGGGCAAGCCACTGCAGGACCGCTTCACCGTCCTCACACTCGACCAGCGCGGCCTCGGGCAGACCTCCGCGCCGCAGGGGCCGTACTCGATGGCGCAGTACGCCGATGACGTTGCGGGGCTGCTGGATCACCTGGGGTGGGAGCACTGCCACGTCCTGGGAATCTCCTTCGGTGGGATGGTGGCGCAGGAAGTCGCGCTCCGGCACCCGCAGCGCATCGACCGCCTCGTGCTCGCCTGCTCGTCGCCGGGCGGGGCGGGTGGCTCCTCTGCCCCGTTGCACGAATATGAGCGGCTCCCGGTCGATGAGCAGGTCGCCGTGCGAATGCAGGTGCAGGACCGCCGTCACGATGCCGCGTGGCGCGCGGCCCACGCCGACGAGGTCGCCGCGTTCCATGAGCGGATCGTGCGAGCCCAGTCACGCCCGCCAGAGGCACGTCGCGGTTCACGCCTGCAACTCGAAGCCCGCGCCGAACACGACACGTTCGACCGCCTGCACCTGATCACCGCGCCCACACTGGTGGCGGGCGGCCGCCACGACGGGCAGGCACCGCAGGAGAACCAGCGCGCCATCGCCACGCGCATCCCCGGCGCGCGCCTGGAGTTCTTCGAGGGTGGCCACGGCTTCATCCGCGAGGATCCGGAGGCATACGACGCGCTGGCGGACTTTCTGCTGAACGGCTCAGCCGGGGCGTAACGGTCAGGTGACCGTCCACCACGGTTCAACGTCCGCCTCGCGATCGCCGCGGCCGATGCCCCACGAGACGATTGCCGCGGCCAGCATCAGCGCGGCGGCAGCGATGAACACCTCGCGGAACGTGGTCACCTGCGCCTCCGCGACCAGCCGCGTGAACTCCGGCGTACCGAACTCCAGCGATCCCGCGCGCGCGTAGAACCGCCCGAGTCCGCTGGAGGTGAGCAGCGCCGCGCCGATCAGCATCCCGGTCACGCGGCTGAGGGTGAGCCATGCGGACGCCGTCGCACGCTGCGCATCGTCGACGCGCTGCAGGACGGCCGCGCCGAGCGGCGCGATCACCAGGCCGAAGCCGAAGCCGCCGATCAACTGCGGTACGGTGCGCAGCATCTGCGACAGATCGCGATCCCAGCCCTGCAGGCCGAGGAACCCGGCGGCGGCGAACGCCATCCCGAGCACGGCGGTGCCGCGTAGGCCCAGCCGCGTGCCAAGCCAGCCGCCCGCGATCGCGCCGAAGGGTACGGCCACTGTCAGCCGCATCAACGTCAGGCCGCCCTCCAACGGCGACTCGACCAGCACGAGGTTCACGAACAACGGCACGCTGATCAGCACGACGATCAGGCCGACGCCAACCAGCAGGCTCGCCACCAGCGCCGCCTGCACTCGGCCGTCACGGAAGATCTCCAGCCGCACCATCGGCTCAGGGATACGTCGCTCGTACCACACCCACATCGCCACGATGCCGGCGACGCTGGCGAGCAGCGCGGCCGTGGCTGGCAGCGAGCGGCGGGCGTTGGGGTCATCGACCAGCGTGAACGTCAGCACGGCGAGCGCGATGCCGAGCACGGCCGCGCCCGCCCAATCGATACGGCCACGCGTGCGCTCGTGCCCTGCGAGGCGCCACGCGGCGATCGCGATCGGGAGCGACATCGGCAGGTTCACCCAGAACACGGTGCGCCAGTCGAACCACTCCGTGATCGCCCCGCCCCACAGCGGCCCCAGCAGCGCACCACCCTCGGACGCCGCGGCGATGGCACCGAGGCCCATGACGCGACGTTCGGGCGGCAACTCGGTGACCACGATCGCCATCGCCACGGGCACCACGCCACCGCCGCCCACCGCCTGCAGGGCGCGGAACGCCACCAGCGGCTCGAATGATGGCGCGAGCGCGACGAGAGCGCTGCCGAGCATGAACACGCCGAGGCAGGCCGCGAAGATGCGCGCGTGGCCGTACACATCGGCGATGCGCCCCACCAGCGGCAGCGCCACGAGGTAGCCGAGCAGGTAGCCGTTCACCACCCAGGACGCGCGGTAAAAGTCGTCCACCGTGAGCCCGATCTCGTTGATGATCGCGGGCAGCACGGCCACGATGGAGGTCTGATCGTCGGCCGCGACAAACACGCCGGCCGCGACGGTCCAGATTAGCCATCGGCCGCGTCGAGGGTCACGTGTGGCGATGGCGGCAGGCTGGCTCACCGGGGCGCGACGATCTCCACGGGCTGATCGAAGCGGGTGAGGTCCAGGCGGCGCAGGGTGTTCTCGGCTTCCTCGGGGGTCACCGCCCCTTCGATCTCGATGCGGTAGACGAGCGAATCTTCGATGCCGACCCACGCACGCGCATGAAGTGCCCGCCCCGCCGGTGCGTCCGGTGCGAACAGATCGAGGCTGCCCGAGTCCACGGTCGCGTCTACGCGGTAGGTCTCGACGTCACCGATGCGCTCGGTGCGCGACACGGAGGCGGCGGTGACGGAGCGCATCAGCGCGGTGACGCCGGCCTCCGGGTTGAAGAACGCGGCGAGCGAGACCTCCTCGCGCTGCCAGCGCCCCGTCAGCGGGTTCGTGATGTAGGACTGCTCCGGCAGGATCACGATGCCGAGCCTCAGGTTGGAGGTGCCCAGCCGCGCCCGGATCTCCATCTGCGCCCGATCCGTCCCGGCGATGTCGCCCTCGGCGGAGACGAGTTCGAGGCCCAGCATGATGGGCGTGGTGCCGTTCTCCTGCGTCAGGACGAAGTGGAATGCCTCCACCCGGTCCATCCGCTCCGCGGCGCCGGCCAGCACCGCCTCCGCGTCGACACCTGCCACCGAGCCGCCTCCACCGCACGCCACGAGGAGCAGCGCCACCACGCCGAGCGCGACCAGGGCGATCCGATGGGCGCCGCTCATCGGACGTCCACCACGGGTGCCCCGGCCTCGATGTGACCGACGATCCAGCAGCCGCCCGCCTCCGCCTCGATCGCGCTGCGGAGGGCCTCGGCGTTGTCCGGGGGCACGGCGATGAAGAGCGGGCCGGAGGTCTGCGGGTCGTAGAGGACGTGAACGAGCGCGTCGTCGAGGCCGTCCACGAGACGGATGCGGTCACCGAGTTGTTCGCGGTTGCGGCTGGAGCCACCGGTCACCGCGCCGGCGGCGGCGAAGTGGAGCGCGTCCGGCAGCAGCGGCACCCGCGCCGCCTCGATCACCACGGTCACGTCGCTGCGCGTGGCCACCTCCGCCGCGTGCCCCATGAGGGCGTAGCCGGTGATGTCCGTCATCGCGTGGACGCCATGCGCACGGGCGAGGTGCGAGGGGTGCCGGCTGAGTTGGAGCATGCTTGCGACGGCCGCCTCGTAGCCGGCCTCGTAGCCGTCGCGCTGCTGCTGCGCGGCGGTCAGCAGGATGCCGGTGCCGAGCGCCTTGGTCAGCAGCAGGAGGTCGCCGGGCTGCGCGCCGCTCTTCTGGATCACCGCGTCCGGGTGGATCACGCCCGTGACGGAGAGCCCGTACTTCGGCTCCTTGTCGAAGACGGTGTGGCCGCCGGCGATCACGGCGCCCGCTTCGCGCACCTTCTCTGCACCGCCCCGGAAGACCTCGGAGAGCATCGCGGGGTCAAGGTCGTCCGGCCATGCGGCGATGTTCAGCGCCAGGCGCACCTCGCCACCCATCGCGTACACATCGGAGAGCGCGTTGGCAGCGGCAATTGCGCCATACGTGTACGGGTCGTCCACCACGGGCGGGAAGAAGTCCAGCGTCTGGATCAGGGCGAGATCGGGCGCGATCCGGTAGACGGCCGCGTCGTCCGCGCCATCGAGCCCCACCATGAGATCCGGGTAGTCCGCCGGATTGAAGGTGTCGTGAATCGGGCGCAAGACCTGCGCCAGGGTCCCCAGACCCATCTTGCCCGCTCAACCGGCGCAGGAGGCCAGGTCGGTGAGGCGGAAGATCTCTTCGCGCGTCATCGCCATTCCTCCTTTCGTGCGCTGGGTGCTCGCTGGGCGGATGCATCGTCGCACCCACCCTCGAGCGCGTCGAGGAGCGAACCTGCCCCACCAAGAGCCGCTGCTACCATCGGCGCATGCCCGCCAAGCGCGCCCCCCGCCCCGATATTGCCCCGCCCGCGTGGTCGCCGGGTGAACTCATCGCGATCCTCGATGAGGCGTACGGGCGGGCGCCCCAGCAGGCCTCGCACGAGCCGGTGTTCGAACTCGTGCTCACGCTGCTCTCCCAGCACACCTCGGACCTGAACTCCGGCGTGGCGATGCACCGGCTGTGGGAGGCGTTCCCTTCGTGGGACGCGGTGCTGAGCGCACCGATCGAGGCGGTCGAGGACGCGATCCGGCCGGGTGGACTGGCACCGACGAAGTCGCGCCGCCTCCAGGCCCTGCTCACCGAGGTGCGCGAGCGTCGCCCCGACTGGGACCTGGAGTTCCTGCGCGACCTGCCACTGGACGAGGCGAAGGCGTGGCTGACCTCGCTCCCCGGCGTCGGGCCCAAGACGGCGGCGTGCGTGCTGCTGTTCGCGCTGGAGCGGCCCGCGCTGCCCGTGGACACGCACGTCGAGCGCGTCTCGAAGCGCCTCGGCCTGGTGCCGCCGAAGATGCCAGCCGACAAGGCGCACGACGTGCTGGAGGCGATGCTGGAGCCGGAGCAGGTGTACGCGTTCCACGTGGACCTGATCCAGCACGGCCGCCGTACCTGCCACGCGCGTGGCCCGAAGTGCGATGCCTGTCCGCTCGAGTCGCGCTGTCCGAAGGTGGGCGTCGGGTAGGGCGTCGGCCCTCAGTCGCGCGCGTCCGGGTCGGCGGGGCCATCGAGCGTCAACTGCATCTCGACATCGCTGAGCCAGCGGCCGAACTTGCGGCCCGTGTCGTGCTCGCTCCCGGTCAGGACGAATCCGAAGCGTTCGTGCAGCGCGATGCTCCCGGCGTTCTCCGCCTCGATCCACGCGACGACGGCGCGGATGCCGAGGGCGCGCGCCGCCTCCACGAGCGTCCCGAGGAGCGCGCGCCCGATGCCACGGCCCTGCGCCTCCGGCGCGATGTAGACCGTGTCCTCACGGGTCCAGCGGTAGCCGGGCTTGCCGCGGTAGCGCGAGAGGTAGGCGAACCCCGCGACCCGTCCATCGACCTCCGCAACGAAGACCGGCGAACGGTCGTCGTGTTCGCGGAACCACGCCTGGCGGGCCTCCAGCGTCCATTCGTCCAGATCCCAGGTCGCGATGCCCTCGCGGATCTCGCGGTTGTAGATGGCGTTGATCGCCTCCAGATCGCGTTCCTCGGCGCGGCGGACGGTGACCTCGGGCGGTTGTGCTGGCATAGGGCGGAGGATACCGGCCGGTGGTGCCTCAGCGCTGCTGCGGCAGGTGACAATCGCCCCTATACTCGGGCCATGGAAGGAACGGGTGCCATGACGACGCAGACCGGCCAGGACGCTTCGCGCGCTGGGCTGCTGCGCGTCCGTCGTCTTCGCCGGACAGTTGCGCACGCCACCCCCGCCCAGTAGCGGAGCACTTCCCCTCATGACTTCCCTGGATGCTTCCACCCCGGCCTTCGACTGGATCGATGGCGGTGGGGTGACCACCCCCCTCGGCTTCGTCGCCGGCGCCGTATACGCCGGCATCAAGACTTACGGCGACGAGCCGCGCCTGGACCTGGGCGTGCTTGGCGGCGAGGCACCCCTCACGGCGGCTGGCGTCTTCACACGCAACGCCGTGACCGGCCACTCGGTGAGCCACGGCCGCAACCTGTTCGCCCGCACGAGCACGATTCGCGGCGTGGTGATCAACTCCGGCAACGCCAACACAGTCACCGGCACGCAGGGCGCGAAGGACTGCGCGCACCTCGCCGCGCTGGCGGGCGCTCTGCTCGGGGGCACCGCCGGTGACGTGATCGTCGGCTCCACCGGCGTCATCGGCCGCATGTTGCCGATGGCGAAGGTGGAGCGCGGGGCGAGCGAGATCACGCTCTCCCGCGACGGTGGCTACGCCTTCTCGCGGGCGATCATGACCACCGACACGCACGAGAAGCAGGCTGCGCTGCGATTCGAGGTTGCCGGGCGTGCCTACCGCGTCGGCGGCTGCGCGAAGGGCTCCGGGATGATCCACCCGAACATGGGCACCATGTACGGCGTGGTGACCACGGACGCCCCCGTGGACGCGGCGTGGCTGGACGCCACGTGGCGCGCCATCGTCGACCGCACGTTCAACATGATCGATGTGGACATGGACACCTCCACCAGCGACATGGCCCTCGTGATGGCCTCCGGCGCGGCGGGCGGCGACCCGGTCTCCGCCGGGCACCCGGCTGAGGCGATGCTGATCGCGGCGATTGATGCCGTCGCCGGCCGCCTGGCGCGCTCAGTCGCGCGCGACGGCGAGGGCGCCACGTGCCTGATCGAGGCGACGGCGAGCGGTGCCGCCAGCGTCGAGGACGCGCGGATCGCCGCGCGCACGGTGACCTCCTCGCCTCTGGTGAAGACGGCCGTCACGGGCCGCGACCCGAACTGGGGCCGAATCATGATGGCTGCCGGTCGCTCCGGCGCGCGTATCGACCAGGATCGCGCCAGCGTCTGGATCGGCGAGCACTGCGTCCTGGACGCCGGCCAGCCGGTGGCCGTCGACCTGAAACTGGTCTCGGAGGCAATGGGCCACGAGGTCGTCTCGATCCGGGTGGATCTGGGCGTCGGTGACGCCTCGGCGACCGCCTGGGGCTGCAACCTGACCCACGAGTACGTATCGATCAACGCGGACTACACCACATGACCAACACGACTCCTCAGAAGCGCGCCACCGTCATCAAGATCGGCGGCTCGACGCTGGGCTCGGAGGACACGACGCTCCAGGACGTCGCCGCGCTGAACCGCGCCGGCGAGCGCGTGGTCGTCGTCCACGGCGGCGGCGCGATGATCACCGAGTGGCTGAAGAAGATGGAGATCGACTCCGTCTTTGTGGATGGCCTCCGCTCGACGAACGCCGCCGCTCTTGAGGTGGTGGTGGGCGTCCTCCGCGGCGTGGTGAACACCCAACTCGTCGGTGAGATCGTGGCCCTCGGTGGGCGCGCGGTCGGCATTTGCGGCGTCGATGGTGCCTGCGTGCGCGCCGAGCGCTACGACGACCGGCTGGAGTACGTCGGCCGCGTGACCTCGGTGGACGGTGCGTTCATCGAAGGGCTGCTGGACGCGGGTGTGATCCCGGTGATCGCCCCGATCGGGTTCGAGGCGCCGAACCAGCCGTTGAACATCAACGCGGACACCGTCGCCGGCGAGGTGGCGCGTGCAATCAGGGCCGACTCACTGACGTTCCTGACGGACGTGGACGGCCTGATGGACGCACAGAAGCAGGTACTGTCGGAGGTGGACGCGGCGACGGCCGCGGCCCTGCGGGCGGACGGCACGCTCGCAGGGGGTATGATCCCGAAAATTGACGCCTGCTTCCGCGCCGCCGAGGCAGGCGCGCGGGCGCTGATTGCGAATGGAACACAGCCGGGCACCCTGCGGCGGATCGCCGCCGGAGAGGCCATCGGCACGCTCATCAAGGGGTAAACATGGGATTTCACGACGACCGAGGCAACCTGGGCCCCCCGCCGGAGCCGTTCCGGATCAACGAGGGGCGCGAGATGCGGTCGCCTGTCCCGCTGCGCTGGCTCGCACTGGCGGCGATCGCCGTCGTCCTGTACGTCACGCTCAACGTACTGAAGTCGATCTACACCAATGCCATGTGGTTCGACTCCGTTGAGTTCGGCTCGGTCTACCGGACCGTGGTCATGTCCCGGATCACGCTCTTCGCCATCGGCGCGGTGGTCGCCGGGGTGGTCATTGGCCTGAACGTCATGATCGCCCGACGGCTCGCCCCCGCCGGCTTCGAGGCGACGCTGATCGAGGAGATCGACCCGGAGGCCGTCCGCAAGGTGCTGCTGGTGGTGCTGATCGCCGCCACGCTCTTCCTCGCGGTGATCTTCGGCAGCGTGGCCGCGGGCGCATGGGAGACCGTGCTGCTCTGGATGAATGGCGTGGAGTTCGGGCGCACGGACGTGCAGTTCAACCGCGACATCTCCTTCTACATGTTCGATCTGCCCGCCTACCAGTTCTTCCAGTCCTGGCTGCTGGGCCTGGTGATCGTCTCCGCCATCGGTGCGGGCGGCATCTACGCCCTCTCGATGTCCTTCACGCGCGGTGAAATCCGCATCGAGGGGGCCATGCGGACGCACCTGTCCGTCCTCGGCGGTCTCGCATTCCTGCTGATCGCGGCGAACACCTACCTGGGCATCTTTGGGCTCGTGAACTCGCCCACGGGCATCGTCTATGGCGCCACGTACACGGATGTGAACGCGCGCCTTCCCGTCGCCTACGTGCTGGTGGCGCTGGCCGCCTTTGCTGGCCTCGCCACGATCGCCAACGCCTTCCTGACCCGCGATGGGTTCCGGGTGCCGATCTTCGCCGTGGGCCTCTGGGTGGTCGGTGGTCTGCTCGGCGGGGTGATCTACCCCGGCACGGTGCAGGCGCTGCAGGTCGAGCCGAACGAACGCCTCCGCGAGGAGCAGTACATCTCCCGAAACATCGAAGCGACGCGGTTCGCGTGGGGTCTGGAAGACATCGTGGAGACGCGGTACCCCGCGAACCCGGTGGTGACGCAGGCGGACTTCGACGCGAACCCGAAGACGATCGAGAACGTCCGCCTGCTGGACCCGCGCCCGCTGCGCGACACCGTCAACCAGATCCAGGCGATCCGGCAGTTCTACCAGTTCACCGACATCGACGTTGACCGGTATGTCATCGACGGCGAAGAGCGCCAGGTGATGATCGCGACCCGAGAGATGGACATCAGCCGTGTCCAGGACCGCAACTGGACGCGTGAGCGGCTGCAGTTGACGCACGGCTTCGGCGCCGTGATTGCGCCCGTGAACGAAGTGCTGCCCGCAGGCCTGCCGCGGCTGATCACGGCGGACATCCCGCCGCGCTCCGAGGTGTTGCCGATCACGACCGAAGGCGCGCGCATCTACTTCGGTGAGCTGACCAACCATTACGTCATCGCCAACACCAGCGAGCCGCAGTTTGACTACCCGTTGGGCGAAGGCAACGCCGAAACGTCCTACACGGAAGACCGTGGGATCACGTTGAACTCACTCGCCCGTCGCATCGCACTGGCGTGGGAACTGGGCGACGCGAACCTGCTGATCTCCGGGCAGATCAACTCTGACTCGCGGCTGCTGTGGCGGCGCAACATCGTGGAGCGCGTCAGCGGGGTGGCCCCGTTCCTGATCATCGATTCCGATCCGTACGCGGTGGTGCTGGACGAGCGCATCCACTGGTTCATGACGGGTTACACCGTCTCGTCGTCGTTCCCGTACTCGCAGCCCTCGGCGGGGGTGAACTACATCCGCGATGCGGTGAAGATCACCGTGGACGCCCAGACGGGCGACATGGTGTTCTACCTGATCGCAGAGAACGACCCGGTGGCAACCACGTGGGCGAAGATCTTCCCGGACCTGTTCACGCCCAACTCGGAGATGCCGGACGAGGTGCGTCGCCACCTCCGTTACCCGGAGGACATCTTCAAGATCCAGTCGCAGTTGTACCTCCGCTACCACATCACCAACCCCGACGTGTTCTTCATCGGCGAAGACGTGTGGAACATCCCCACGGAGCGCGTCGGATCGCTTGATGTGATTGTGGAGCCGTATTACGTCACGCTGACGCTGCCCGAAGAGGAGGACGGCGTGGCGCTCGATGAGGACATCGAGTTCGTCCTGATCATGCCGTTCACGCCGCGCAACCGGCAGAACACCGTGGCATGGTTGGCCGGCCGATCAGACGGTGAGCACTACGGTGCAATGCGCGCGTATCGCTTCCCCACGGACACGCTGGTGTACGGCCCCGCTCAGATCGAGGCTCGTATCGACCAGAACCCGGGCATCTCGCAGCAGTTCAGCCTCTGGAACCAATCCGGCTCCGAGGTGATTCGCGGCAACCTCCTGATGATCCCGGTGGGCTCGTCGTTCCTGTTCGTGGAGCCGATCTACCTGCAGGCAGAGAACTCGCGGTTGCCGGAACTGGTGCGCGTGATTGTGGCCAACGGCAACGCACTGGCGATGGAGCGGACGCTGCCGCACGCGCTGGACGTGGTGATGGGACGGCGGGCTTCGTCGCTGCCGAACGTGACCACGCAGACCAGCGGCGACCCGCTGAACCCGGTGCCAGGGCCGCTTCCGGATGCGACGCCGACGCCGATCATCACAGCCACACCGCAACCGCTGCCGACAGGTGACCTGGGCCTGCTGCTGGATCAGGCCCAACAGGCCTCCGACGCAACTCAGGCCGAACTGAACCGGCTGCGCGCACTGCTGGAGGCAATCCAGGTGCAACTGGAGCAACAGACGCCATAGCGGCTACGCCCGGCCGGGCCAGCCCTCAGCACGGAGAAGGAGTCCCAGGTGGGTGATACCCCGGCACGTGAGGCACGGGTTCACATGCAGATGTTCCGGCGTCTGCCCGTCACGCTGGTGCGTGGCGAGGGCACCCGTGTCTGGGACAACACCGGGAAGTCCTACCTGGACTTTGTCGCCGGCATCGCCGTGGATACGCTGGGTCACGCCCACCCCGGCCTCGCGGACACCATCGCCCGCCAGGCGCGGACGCTCGTGCATGTCTCCAACCTGTTCTACTCCGAGCCGCAGGTAGAACTCGCAGAGTTGCTGGTGGACCACTCCGTGCTGGACCAGGTCTTCTTCTGCAATTCCGGTGCGGAGGCGAACGAGGGCGCGATCAAACTCGCGCGGAAGTGGGGCATCCAGAACCGCAGCGGCGCCTACGAAATCATCGCCACGCATAACGGCTTCCACGGCCGCACGCTGGCGGCCGTCGCCGCCACGGGTACGCCTCGGTACCGCGAGCCGTTTGGCCCGCAGATGCCCGGCTTCGTCTTCGTCGACTACGACGACCTGGACGCGATCAAGGCGGCCACCACGGAACGCACGTGCGCAGTGCTGCTGGAGGCGATCCAGGGCGAAGGCGGCGTGAACGTACCGGATCCCGGCTACCTGCGAGGCGTCCGCGATTGGTGCGACGCGCAGGGCATCCTGCTGATCCTGGACGAAGTTCAAACCGGCTGCGGCCGCACGGGGACGCTCTGGGCGTACGAACAGGCCGGGATTGAGCCGGACATCATGACGCTGGCGAAGGGCCTGGCCGGTGGCGTACCCATCGGTGCGCTCCTCGCGAAGGCGCATTGCGCGGTCTTCGAGCCGGGCGACCACGGCTCCACCTTCGGGGGCAACCCCCTGGCCACGGCCGCCGGCGCATACGTGCTGCGCGAGGTGATCGATGGCGGCGTGCTGCAGAACGCGGCTGACCGCGGCGAGCAGCTTGAACAGCGCCTGGCAGGCATCGAAGACCGCTGTGAACTCGCGGTGGGGCACCGCGGCGCTGGCCTGCTACGCGCGTTGGTGCTGAGTCGCGACGCCGCGGGCGAAGTGGTGTTGAAGGCGCTGGAGTACGGCCTGATCCTGAACCCGGTCCGCCCGAACGCCGTGCGCTTCATGCCACCGTTGACGGTGACCGCCGAGGAAGTCGACGCTGCTGCGGCCATCGTGGAGCGCGTCCTCAACGAAATCGGCCCGTAGGCCAGCACGCGGAGGGGCGCTCATGCTGCCCGGCGGCCTGAACCGGCTCGGCGTCCAGATCACGCTGACCGCAACCGTGCTGGTGCTGGCTGTCGGCGGCCTTGTCGTGTGGCAGGTGGACGGCATCATCCAGGCGAACGAGCGCGAGCGTGCTCGCGAGCGCCTGTTACTCACCCGCGAGCAGGTCGAACAGCAGTTCACGACCTACCGCGACCTTGCCGTCACCGGTGCGTCCGTCCTTGCGACGCAGCCCGAGATGCGCGCTGCGATCGAGGCGCGCGACGTGGCAGAGGTGTTGCGTGTCGCCACGCACTTCTTCTCGCAAACCGGGGCGCCACTACAGGGTGCACCCGGCCTGCAGATCTACGATCCGTCCGGTGCACTCTTGATCCGCGCCCATACCCCGCTCAACGGACGCCAGGAGTTCATACCACCGGCCATTCGTGCGGTGCTCCGCGACCGATCAGCGCTGGGTGTGCTGCGCAACGACGAGGTGTTGGGGATCGCCATCAGCGGCATCGTGCCCGTGACGGATGGCGCGGGGCGTGTCGTCGGTGTGATCGAAGCGCTCACCGGGCTGGACCGGCGCTTCGTCCGCGACCAGGCGCGGCTGCTGGGCGTGGAGGTGGCCGTTGTCCTGTGGGACGGACAGGTCATCGCCTCGGATGGCGCGGGTACCCTCCTGGCGGGTTCAATCACGTCCAATGTGCGAGCCGCATCCGCCATGGGACAGATGAGCACCGTGCAACACGGCAACGTGCCGTACCTGGCGATGGTGCTGCCGCTGACGGGGCCGGATGGTGGACCGCTGGCCGAACTCTACTTCGCCCTGGATCGCCAGGTCGTAGACTCCGCCGTCTCAAGCGTCCGCATGCGCGCGCTGCGCGCCACACTCGGCGGCGCGCTGCTGGCGTCGGCGCTCGTCATTATCTTCGCCACCCTGATCGTGCGGCCGCTCCGCTCGCTGCTGGACTCCGCGATTGCGATCCGCTCGAACGAACTTGAACGGCCGGTGCCCCAGACAGGCCCGCAGGAGGTGCGCGAGATTGCCGCCGCGATGGACGACATGCGCCTCGCGATCCGGCAGAGTCGGGAAGTGGCGCTGAGCGTGAACCGGGATCTCGCTTCCCGATTCGATGCCTCCGCCGCGTCGCTGTCAGACGCCACGCAGGAACTGCGCGTCATGTATCGAGTGCTGGCAGCGCTGAACGGCGAGACCCCGGGAGGGCTCGCCAGCGTGGCGGAGTTCCTCTCTGACCTCGCCTGGGTGGATTCGGCGGTCATCGGCCTTGCCACGGAGCAGGGGCGACTTTCGTTCGCCGCCGCATCCGGTGTGCCGGTCATGGCGGCACACCAGTTGCTCGGCATCGTCGAGGGTGGGGTACTCGGACAGCGGCTGGAGGACGGCTTCATCGTCTCCAGCACGGCCGCGGTTCCGGAAACGCAACTGCTGCCGGGTGCCGGCATCGGCGGCTTCGTCGCGCACCCCATGTCGCAGCCGGACGGCGTGGTCGGCGTCGTCGTCCTCGCCTCCCGCGGGCCGATCGCGGTCACACGCGAACGCACCGCACTGCTCGGCACCATCGCCCGCGAAGTCACGGCGATGCTGGAGCGGACCGAACTCGCGGACGAGGTCGAGGAGAGCCGGCGGATCGCCGAATCCGTGCTGCGCGAGATGGCAGACGGCGTGCTGGTATTCGACCACGAGGCGCGCTGCCGCGTCTGTAACCCTGCCGCCGCACGGCTGCTGAACCGTACACGGGAAGCGCTGATCGGGCAGGCTGCCGAAGACTGCTTGCCGCTGTCGGCGGAATCGATCGAGGCCCTGCGACGTCGTGCCTACCAGCCGCACGATGGCCCGGTTTCACCGCTGCTCACGGAGGTGCGCGGTCGGCGATTGGCGGTCTCATCGGGGCCATTTGCGGACCCCGACCCGGATCGCAGCGGCATGCTGGTGCTCATCCGGGACCTCTCGGCAGAATCGGAGGCGGAGCAGGTCAAGCAGGACTTCGTCTCCATGGTGGGGCACGAACTGCGGACGCCACTGACGCTGATCCGCACGACGATCGACCTGCTCCACGAAGGCGACGCGGGGACGCTGAACCCCACCCAGCAGCGCATCGTGGAAGTACTGCTGGGTAACACCGACCGCCTGATGGCGTTGATCACGGACATCCTGGATGTCTCGGCGATCGACTCGGGGCGCCTCGACATCCTGCCCGAGTACATGGACATCGGCGAGGCGATCCGCGCCGCCGTCGAAGAGGCGATGCCCGGCGCGAGCGCCAAGCAGCACACGCTGTTCACCGCAGCACCGCTGGGGATCACGGTCTGGGCGGATCAGCGCCGCATTGTGCAGGTACTGGCAAACCTGCTCAGCAACGCCGTGAAATACACCCCGCCGGGCGGTCGGATCGAGGCCGGACTGGATACGGCGGACGAGCAGATCCGCATCTGGGTCCGCGACAGTGGCATCGGCATCCCCGAAGAGGAGCAGGAGCGCCTGTTCGAGAAGTTCTACCGCACCTCCAGCGGCCGCAGAATCACCGGGGGCACGGGGCTTGGCTTGTCAATCGCCCGATCGCTCGTGGAGATGCACGGCGGGCGGATCTGGTGCGATTCGGACGGCGAGACCGGTTCCACGTTCGCCTTCACGCTACCGCGCCGCCGGGTATGATCGGAGACCGGTAGCGGGCGCAGTCGCCCACCAGCCGCCACCTCCCGCGACCCCGCCGGATAGCCGAAAGCAGACGCCGCATGGCCGAAAAGATCGTCCTCGCCTATTCCGGGGGCCTCGATACCTCTGTCGCGGCGCACTGGCTGCGCGAGCAGCGCGGGTACGAGGTTCACTGCCTGACGATCGACCTCGGCAACCTCGGCGATGTGGACGGCATCCGTGAGCGCGGGCAGCAGGCCGGCGCCGCCTCCGTGGACATCGTGGACGCCAAGGCGGACTTCCTCCGCTACTTCGTCTTCCCGGCCCTGCAGGCGGGCGTGGTGTACGAGGGCCGCTACCCGCTCGCGACCGCACTCGGCCGGCCGCTGATCGCCAAGATGCTCGTCGACAAGGCGCGCGAGATCGGCGCCACGGCCGTGGCGCACGGCTGCACTGGCAAGGGCAACGACCAGGTTCGCCTGGACGTCGGCGTCCAAACGCTGGCACCTGACCTCACGATCGTCGGCACCACGCGCGAGCACTCGGTGTCGCGCGACGAGGCGCTCGAGTACGCCGCCGCCAACGGCATCAACGTGCGCCAGTCGCGCGAGTCGCCCTATTCCACCGATGAGAACCTGTGGGGCCGCTCGATCGAGGCCGGCATCCTGGAAGACCCCTGGGTAGAGCCCCCGGCCGATGTCTACCTGTGGACGAAGTCGCTCGACCAGACGCCCGCGAAGCCGGTCGTGGTCGAGATTCGGTTCGAGGGTGGCATCCCGGTCGCGCTGGACGGCGAAGCCCTCGGCCCGGTGGAACTGGTGCAGCGCCTCTCCAACCTCGGCGGCGAGCACGGCATCGGCCGCATCGACATGGTCGAAAACCGGCTGGTCGGCATCAAGTCGCGCGAGATCTACGAATCGCCCGCGGCCGTGATCCTGCTGGAGGCGCACGCGAACCTGGAGCAACTGACGCTCACCAAGCAGCAGACGCGCTTCAAGAACGTGGTGGCGCAGGAGTACGCGGATTTGGTCTACAACGGCCTCTGGTTCAGTTCACACCACCGCGACCTGGCGCAATACGTGGTGTCCACGCAGCGCCACGTCACCGGCGATGTGCGCATCCGCCTGTGGCATGGCACCGCGACCGTGGTGGGACGTCGTGCAGATCGCAGCCTGTACGTGCCCGCGCTGGCCACCTACAACCGCGATGGCGACCTGTTCGACCAGTCGCACGCGCAGGGGTTCATCCGCCTGCACGGGCTCCAGGCGCAGGTGCAGGCTCAGGCGCAGATGCTGCTGGAGCCGGGGAACGACCTGCTCCGCCTCGCCGCGCCCGACGAGTAGGGGCGCGGTCGATGCCGGACGGCTAGCGCCTCCTCGCCCTGTTCGATATCGACCTCACGCTGATCCGTAACCCGATCGACCGCGAGGTCATCACAGCGGCACTGGACGAGGCGACGGGCACACCCGGCCTGTTGGGCGACATCGACCTCATGGGGCGCTCTGACCGCTGGCTCGTCGACGAGGTGTCCGGCCGCCACGGACTTGACGCCGGCGCGCTGTTCGAGGCGTATGGCGCGGCCTACCGGCGGCTCTTGCGCGAGATGCTGTTGCCGCTCCCGCCCTCCACGCTCCCAGGCGCTATCGAGCTGCTCGCCGCGCTCCGAGCGCGCCCCGGCACGACGCTCGGCGTCGCGACCGGCAATCTGCGCGACAACGCCGTGACGAAACTGACCCACGGCCGCGTGATCGAGTTCTTCGACCCGCTGCTGGGCGGCTTCGGCGACGACCACGCGGACCGCGCCGACATCGTCCGGGCCGCCTCGGTCGCCTGCGCCTACGAACCGGGGGATCGCCTCGTCGTTATCGGGGACACCGTGCACGACGTGCGCTCCGCGCTGGCCGTCGGCGCCGTCCCCGTCGCCGTCACCACCGGCCACGCCACCGCCGCGGAACTCACCGCCGCCGGCGCTCACATCGTCCTCCCGGGCCTCGGTGACGTGGCTGCGGCGATAGGGGCGATCACCGGCGACTAGGCCTCTCGTGTACACTGCTCGTGTACACTACCCCTGAGGTATCTGCGATGAAGGACATCACCCTGAGCGCAGACGAACGCCTGATCGAGGCGGCGCGCGAGCGTGCTCGGCTGGAGCGCACCACCTTGAACGAGCGCTTCCGCGAGTGGCTTGCCGAGTACGCCCGGGAGCCCGAGGCCGCCGACGACGCAATGGCGGTGGTCGAGCGGATCCGTTCCTATACCGGTACTGGTGGGCGGAAGTTCACCCGTGACGAGATGAATGAGCGCGGCTCTCGCTAGTTACGTCCCCACTCGAACACATGATTGAGTTCTACGCGATGAAGAACATCACCCTGAGCGCCGACGCCGAACTCATTGAGCGGGCCCGTGCTCGGGCGCGCGCAAGGCAGACGACCTTGAACGAAGAGTTCCGGCGCTGGCTGATGGCCTATGCCAGTGAAGCCGACCGTGCCGAGGCTGCAGAGCAGGCATTGTCGACGGTTCGCGAGATTCGACAGCGCGTGAACGTTGCCGGACGCAAGTTCACTCGCGAGGAGATGAATGAGCGCTGACTTTCTTGATACGAACGTCCTTGTGTATCTCTTCGACGCTGACAGCCCGGCCAAGCAGCAGCGTGCAGATGTGATTGTGGGAGCGGGTATCGCGACCGGCAGCGCCGTCATCAGCTACCAGGTGGTGCAGGAGACGCTCAACGTCCTCCTGCGTCACGCGGCGCATCCCGCATCGCCGGAGGAAGCACGCCGGATCCTGAACGACACACTGCTCCCGCTCTGGCGGTCGACCCCGAGCGTCGCCACCTATGAGCGCGCCCTCACGCTCCGGGAGCGCTACGGCTACTCGTTCTATGACTCGCTGATCCTTGCCGCCGCGCTCGAGGCCGGGTGTGACCGCCTCCTGAGCGAAGACTTCCAGCACGGACAGCGGATCGATGGCCTCACGATCGAGGACCCGTTCCGCTAAGCCGTCGCCCTCGGCTCCGGCCTCCGTTACCCTCGCCAACATGACGCAGCAGCCTTCGGACGGTGGGTCGAGCAAACTCTGGGGCGGGCGCTTCTCCGGTGAGACGGACGCGCTCGTCGACCAGTTCAACGCGTCCATCGACTTCGACCGGCGGCTCTACCGCGAGGACATCGCCGGCTCCATCGCGCACGCCACCATGCTCGCGCGGCAGGGCGTGATCCCCGAGGCGGATCGGGACGCCATCGTGGCGGGCCTCCTCCAGATCCAGTCGGAGATCGAGGCCGGCACGTTCGAGTTCCGACTGGACCGCGAAGACATCCACCTGAATATCGAGGCCGTGCTCATCGAGCGCATCGGTGACGCTGGTCGCCGCCTGCACACGGGCCGGTCGAGGAACGACCAGGTCGCGACGGACACGCGTCTCTTCGCGCGCGCCGCGTGCGACGAGACGGTGGCGCTGTTACGCAGCCTGCGCGGCGCCCTCATCGACCTCGCTGAGCGCGAGGCGAGCACGGTGATCCCGGGCTACACGCACCTGCAGCGCGCCCAGCCGATCCTGCTCGCACACCACTTGCTCGCCTACGAGGCGATGTTCGCGCGCGACACGGAACGCTTCACACAGGCGCGGGCGCGCGCCAACGTGCTGCCGCTGGGCGCCGGCGCGCTGGCCGGGGTGACGTACCCCATCGACCGCGAGTTCGTCGCGCAACAACTGGGGTTCGAGGCGATCTCCACGAACTCGCTGGATGCGGTGAGCGACCGCGACTTCATCGTCGATTACCACTCGGCGGCGGCGCTGACGGCGGTGCACCTCTCCCGACTGGCGGAGGAGTTGATCCTGTGGGCCACCGCGGAGTTCGGCTTCGCGAAGATGGATGACCGCTACTCCACCGGCTCCAGCATCATGCCGCAGAAGAAGAACCCGGATGTGGCGGAACTGGCGCGCGGCAAGAGTGCACGGGTCATCGGCAACCTGGTGCAGGCGCTGACGATGTTGAAGGGCCAGCCGCTGGCCTACAACAAGGACAACCAGGAGGACAAGGAGTCGCTCTTTGACTCCGTCGACACGATCCTCATCACCCTGCGCGTGGTCGCCGCGATGCTGCCGACGCTGACCTTCGACGCCGAGCGCGGCCGCACCGCCGCCATCGCGAACTTCGCGCTGGCCACCGACGTGGCCGACTACCTCGCGCGGAAGGGCGTGCCGTTCCGCGATGCGCACGAGGCCGTCGGCACGCTCGTCGCCCGCTGCGAACGCGAGGGGCGCACGTTCGAGGACCTGACGCTCGAGGACTTCCGGCAGGCCCACCCGGCGTTCGACGCGGACGTGCTGGCGATCGACCTCGATGCGTCGCTCGCCGCGCGCGACGTCCCCGGCGGCACCGCGCCTCGTCGCGTCGCCGAGGCGCGCGAGTCCGCGCGCGCGCGCCTGGCCGCGGAACGCGCGTAGTGCCTGCGATCCAGATCGCCCCCAGCATCCTGACCGCCGACTTCGGCCGGCTCGCCGAGCAGGTGCGCGAGGCGGAGGCGGGTGGCTGTGACCTCTGGCATCTGGACGTGATGGACGGGCACTTCGTCCCACCGCTGTCGTTCGGCCGCGAGGTGATCGCGGCGGTGCGGGCCGCCTCGGACGGGCGGTTCATCGAGGCGCACCTGATGGTGGAGCGCCCGGGCGAGCAGTTCGCGGACATGGCCGCGGCCGGCGCGCAGCGGCTGATCTTCCACTACGAGGCGGCGGGCAACCTCGACCGTGCGCGTGAACACATCGGCGCGGCGCGCGCGCTCGGCTGCCAGGTGGGGCTCGCGATCAACCCGGAGACGGCCGTGCGCGACATCGCGCCGCTGCTGGCCGAACTGGACGAGGTCACCGTGATGCTGATCCGCCCCGGCTGGGGCGGCCAGGCGATGCGGCCCGATCTGCTGACGAAGGTCACGGACCTCGCCATGCGCGTGCGGGCCGAGGGCGTCGCGCTGCAGATCGAGGTCGATGGCGGCGTGAAGGCTCACAACGCGCACTCGTGCGCGGCGGCAGGTGCCACGATCCTGGTCGCCGGCTCCGCCGTCTTCAATGCGGAGCAGACGCCACAGGCCGCCCTCGCGGAGTTGCGCGGCGCGATCGGGTAACCTTGATCGGTAGCACCCGAGGAGCCCCCCCAATGCCCGAATACATCCCGAGCCCCACCGAGTGGGTCCGCAAGCAGGTCGAGCAGATCGAGGCGAGCGGCGGCAAGGAGGGGATGGAACTGCGCGGGATGCGCGTGGTGCTGGTGACGAACACCGGCGCGAAGACCGGCGCGATCCGCAAGACCCCGCTGATGCGCGTGGAGGTGGACGGCACCTACGTCCTCGTCGCCTCCAAGGGCGGCGCGCCGGAGCACCCCGTCTGGTACCACAACCTCATGGCGCACCCGGACGTGCTGGTGCGCGACGGCGAAGTGGAACGCCGGATGCGCGTCCGCCTGGTCACCGAGCCCACCGAGCGCGCTCGGCTCTGGACCGCGGCCGTGGCGGCGTACCCACCCTACGCGGAGTACCAGACCAAGACCGACCGGCAGATCCCGGTGTTCGCCGCCGAACCGGTGTAGCGCGCTACAGCGCCCGCATCCGGTTGTTGCGGGCGTTGTGCTCCACCTCGGCGAGGCCGAGCGCCTCCAGGACCGGCGGCACGTAGTTGCCGAAGCGGCCGCGCAGGCCCTTCTTCAGGCCGTACCAACCGCCGACGGGGTTGTTGGCGGCGCGTCCCCACGCTTCCACGGTGCCGTCCGCGGCCGGCTTCTGCTCATCGGCGTTGCCGAGCGGCACCCAGTCGCCCTGCGCACGCAGCCACGCATGCAGATCCTCGATGCAACGCAGGTGGTAGCGCAGTTCCGTGGTGCCGACGCGGACGACCAGCGCGGGCGGGTTCGCACCCCCGTCACGGAACGCGGTATAGGTGGAGCCACCGGGCGGGGTGTTCAGTTGCCACGGATCGTCGGTGGTACCGGTGCCAGCGACATACGGCTGCGGCATGTGTCCACGTCCTCTACTTCGAGTGCGAATGCCAAGGCTACCAGCGTGCCAGATCAAACCTGACATCATTCGTCATATATTCCAGCCGGAGGACAGCAAGTGCGCGCGACCCGGCTGGTCACGATTCTGCTCATGCTCCAGGAACGGGGCCAGGTCACCGCGGCCGAGGTGGCGCGGGCGCTGGAGGTCTCCGTGCGGACGGTCTATCGCGACATGGAGGCGCTCAGCAGCGGCGGCATCCCGATCTACGCGGAGCGCGGCGTGACCGGGGGATTCCGGCTGCTGGAGGGCTACCGACCGCACCTCGGAGGCTTCACCACCGACGAGGTCACCGCGCTGTGGATGCTGGGAGACCCGCCGCTCGCGCGTGCCCTGGGACTGGAGTCCGCGCGTGCCTCGGCCGCGCTCAAGCTCATCGGCGCGCTCCCGGAGGCGCAGCGGGCGCAGGCACGTGCCGCCTCGGGCGGTATCCACATCACTGACGGCGACCCTCCAGCCGCCCACCACGAGTCATGGCTTCGAGGGCTTCGCCGGGCGGCTGTGGAAGGGCGGGTGGTCCGCATCGCGCTCACCCCGGGTGCAGCTGCCTCTACTGAGTTCGAGTTCGAGCCGCTGGGACTGGTGCGCGCTGGTACGTCATGGCATGGCGTGGGCAGGCAGGCGGGATCGATTCGTAGCGTGGCGCTCGCGGACATCGCAGCAGTGAGCGCCACCGCCGGGCGCTTCCTGGTTGAGCCCTTCGACATCGCCAACTGGTGGAAGTCGCGAGCGCCCTCGGACACACGAACGCCCCGCTGAGCGGGGCGTTATGTCGTCATCAGACGGCCGGGCGGCGGGCTTTACGCCTTGCTGACCATGCCCTGCGGCACGCCCTTGGCCTCCAGGCGCTTCACCTCCGTGCGGAGGCAGCGGGTGCAGACGTTGATCCGCTTCCAGGCGCCAGCCACGAACATGCGGCGCTTCTGCACGTTCGGAGCGAACGTGCGGCTGGTGCGGGGCGCCTTGCGCTCCCAGTTACCGGAGTGCTTGTGCCGGATGTTCCGGCCGAACACCAGGTGCTTGTCGCAGACATCGCATGCGCCAGAAGCCATGAACGTACTCACTACACTCGTCAGGGGATCGCGGGCGGGCGCACTCGGCGCGTCCGACCAGCCTACCAACGAGGGGCCGGTAACGTCTACGCTACGCGCAGCAACCGGGACGGGCGGCGACTGAGGGGTGTGCCGTGGTCCAGTATGCGCGTGTCACAGGCGATCAGGTGCTGGACGCCTTTCGCCTGGCCGAAGGCTGGCTGGCCGCCAACCGCGAAGGCATCAACGCGATCAATGTCTACCCCGTGCCGGACGGCGATACCGGCACGAACATGCTGCTGACCTGGCGCGCCGCACTCCAGGCCGCGCCCGACGACGCCCCACACGCCGGTGACCTGCTCGCGGCTTGCTCCCGCGCCGCCCTGCTGGGCGCCCGGGGCAACTCGGGCGTGATTCTCTCCCAGATGATCCGAGGTCTCGCGGAGGCCTCCGCGGGCCAGCCGGACCTGGATGCCGCTGGCATCGTCGCCGGGCTGCTCGGCGCCTCGCAGACGGCATACGACGCCGTCAGCGCGCCCGTGGAAGGCACGATGCTCACGGTGCTGCGCGATGCCGCCCAGGCCGCCGAGGCGTCCCTGCGCGAGGGCCACGGCATCCGCTCCGTCTTTGAGGCCGCCGTGATCGAGGCGTTCGCGAGCGTGGAGCGCACCCCGGCATTACTCCCCCGCCTCCGCGAGGCGGGCGTCGTCGACTCTGGCGGCCTGGGCGTCGCGATCATCCTCGAAGGGATGGCACGCGGACTGGCGGGCGAGCCGCTGCCCGAGGTGATCCGCGCGATCTCCGGCGCAGCGGTCGACCTCGGCGGGGTGGAGCACGAGGGGCACGGCTACTGCACCGAGTTCATCATCTTCGGCGCCAGCATCGACCGGCGCGCCCTGCAGGACGAACTCGCGACGCTCGGCGGGGACTCGATCCTCGTCGTCGGCGACCCGGCCACGGTGCACGTCCACGTCCACATGGAGGACCCGGGGCCAGCGCTGAGCGCGGGCGTCCGGCACGGGGCGCTCTCCGCCGTGAAGATCGAGAACATGCAGGCGCAGCACGAGGAGTGGGCGCGTGGCCGCGACGAACCTCAGGACGCGCACCTGCCGCCGCTTGGCCTTGTTGCGGTCGCCCCCGGCGAGGGCTTCGCGCGGCTGCTGGGGGAGATGGGCGCGGTGTGCATCGGCCAGGACGCCGACGCGAAGGCAAGCGCCGGGGAGTTCGTGCGCGCCGCGCGCCGTGCGGGCCGCGAGCACGTATTCCTGCTGCCAAACGACAAGGACACGCTGATGGCGGCCGAGCAGGCCGCGCGGGAGGCGCCGGGCTTCATCACCGTGCTGCCCTCGATCTCGGCGGCGGCGGGCATGGCGGCGGCGATCGCGTACTGGCCGGACGGCGACCGCGCCGAGGTCGCGGCGCGCATGACGGAGGCGATGGCGGCGGTCCGCACGGTGGAGGTCTCCCGCTCCGTCCGCGATGCCACCGTGGATGGCATCCGCGTCAGCCAGGGCGATGCGATCGCCCTGCTCGACGGGCGGCTCGTCGCGCGCGCGCAGGAACTGGAGGGCGCGCTGCTCGCCGGCCTCGGGCAGGCGGCGCGGCCGGGCGCCGAGATTGTCACGGTCTACCTCGGTGCGGAGGCACCGGAGGACGCGGCGGTGCGCATCGCGGAGCAGATCCGCGCGGCGCACCCCGGCGTGGAAGTCGAAGTGGTGCAGGGCGGGCAACCGCACTATCCGTACGTGCTCGGGGTGGAGTAGCCACCGGTGGGAGGGGCCTGCGCTATGATCCGGCCATGACCGTACGCATTGTCACCGACTCCACATCCGACCTGACGGCGGAGCGCGCCCGGGAACTCGGCGTCACCGTCGTACCCCTGAGCGTCCTGTTCGGCGAGGAGGCGCTGCTGGACGGCGTCGACATCACGGCCGAGCAGTTCTTCCGCCGCCTGCCCCGTGAGACGGCGATGCCCACCACCGCCCAGCCTTCGGCCGGTGCGTTCAAGATGGCCTACGAGGCGCTGATCACCGAGGGCGCCACGGCGATCGTCTCGTGCCACCTCTCGGCGGCGCTCTCCGGCACGCTGGAGTCGGCCCGACAGGGCGCGGAGGGCCTCTCCGTCCCGGTGCTGTTCGTTGATTCGAAGCAGGTGTCGCTGGGCCTCGGTGTCGGTGTGATGGAGGCGGCACGCGCGGCGCAGGCCGGCGCCACCGCCGAGCAGGTAGCAGCCGTTGCGACGGACGTGTTCCGCCGCACGCACAGCTACATCACGCTGGACACGCTGGAGTACCTGCGGCGCGGCGGCCGGATGAGCCGTGGGCGTGAGGTGCTGGGCACGCTGCTGAACGTGAAGCCGGTGCTGGAGATCAAGGACGGCCTGGTGGAGGCGATCGGCAAGATCCGCACCAAGCAGAAGGCGATCGAGGATCTCCTGAACCGCTGCTCGGCGCTGCGGCCGGTGCAGTACACCTTCGCGGTCCACGCGACGACGCCGGACGAACTCGCATACATCGATGACCGGATGCGCGGCCTTGCGCCGGAGGCGCCGTTCTACTCGGGCCGGATCGGTCCCGTGATCGGCGTGCACGGTGGCCCGGGCACCGTGGGCGCAGGCGTGGTCACCGCACCGGACGAGCACTCCCCCGCCTTCCTTCCGACGTGACCGCCGACTTCCCACGGCTGAGGCTCACCCTCGAGCGGGAGCTGGAGGCGGGTGCGCGCGACCTCACGGAGCCGGACGGCCTCGACGCGCTGTTGCGTGCGCAGGCGCGCGACGAGGCACCGGGGTCGCCGCTGCTGCGGATGATCGCGGCACTCCCCCCGACCGGGTACGGCTCGCTGGCGCCGGGCGAACGCGCGGCATGGCTGCGGCGCGCGCTTGCGACGGTGCGCCGAGAACTGGCGCTGGAGGACGAACTCCAGCCTGCCACCCTGCCCGTACGCGGCGAAGCGACGCCGCCCGCGCGTAAGCCTCCGGCAAAGCGTCGAGCACCACGCGTGGCGACCGAGCAGGAGATGCGCGACGCCGGCGAGGCACCTCGGGCGCGCCCGGCATCGAAGGCGAGCGGGGCCGGCTCGGCATCCGCGCGGAAGGTGGCGCCCGGCGCGGCCGGGCTGGATCTGCCGATCGAGCGCGCCGGGACGGGGATGCGCGGCACCAGCATCGAGAAGCTGCACCGCCTCGGGATCCGCACGGTCGGCGACGCGCTGCGGCACTACCCGTTCCGCCACCTGGACTTCGCCAGCACGATCCCGATCGCGGCGCTGCGCCCCGGCGTGGACGCCACCGTGCGCGGGCGCATCGATGTCTCACGCATCGTGCCGATGGGCCGCGGCGGACGGTTGAAGGCGACCGAGGTGTGGATCTCGGACGGCATGGCGCGCCTGAAGGCGACCTGGTTCAACCAGCCGTTCATGGCCCGCGCGCTGCCCGTGGGCGCGGAGGTCGCTCTGCTCGGCAAGGTCTCGGTGTTCCGCGGCCAGTTGGGCTTCCAGAGCCCCGAGTACGAACGGCTGGACCGCGCCGGCACGGTGACGCTGCGCCTGGTGCCGGTCTATCACCTGACGGAAGGCCTGCCGCAGCGCACGCTGCGCGGGCTGATCGAGAAGCTGCTGGAGGAGTACGGCGACCGCATCGAAGACCCGCTGCCGGCGGCGATCCGCCAGCGCCTCGGGCTGCTCGGCCTGCAGGAGGCGACCCGCCAGTGCCACTACCCGGACTCGGAGGCGCAACTGCGCGAGGCGCAGCGGCGGCTGGCGTTCGATGAACTGCTGGCGATCCAGATTGGCGTGCAGACGCGCAAGCGGGAGTGGCAGCAGAGCGGCGACGCACCCGCCGTCACCGACCACGCGGTCGCCGAGGGCTTCCTCGGCACGCTGCCGTTCGCTCTCACCGGGGCGCAGCGTCGCGTGCTGAGCGAAGTCCGCGAGGACATCGCGCTCACCCGGCCGATGTCGCGACTACTCGAGGGTGACGTGGGGTCAGGCAAGACCGTGGTGGCGCTGGCGGCGATGCTCTCGTTCGTCGCCGCCGGCTACCAGGCGGTGCTGATGGCGCCCACCGAGGTGCTGGCAGAGCAGCACTACCGCACGCTCTGCAAGGTGCTGTCGGGCGAATCGGAGCCGCCGCTGAACGGCCTCGTCAACGTGCCGGGAATGCCGCTGCCGGTGAAGGTGGTGATGCTCAGCGGCTCCACGCTCGCGAAGCAGCGCCGCGAGGCGGTTGCGGCGATCAAGCACGGCGGCGCGCACCTCGTGGTCGGCACGCACGCGCTGATCCAGGAGGGCGTGGACTACCACCGCCTGGGTCTCGCCGTGGTGGATGAGCAGCACCGCTTCGGCGTGATCCAGCGTGGCCAGTTGCGCCGCAAGGGCATCGAATCCAGCGCCGCGACCGAGGCCGGCACCTCCGTCACACCGCACCTGCTGGCGATGTCCGCGACGCCGATCCCGCGCTCGCTGGCGCTGACGCTGTACGGCGACCTGGACCTCTCCGTGATCGACGAGATGCCGCCGGGCCGCACGCCGATCGCCACGCGCTACCTGACGCCGATCCAGCGGCGCGAGGCGTTCCACCACGTCCGCCAGGAGGTCGTCGCGGGCCGGCAGGCGTTCGTGATCTGCCCGCTGGTGGAAGGCTCGGACGCCGTGCAGTCGCGCGCGGCGACGGAGGAGGTCGAACGGCTGCGCACCGAGGAGTTCCCTGACCTCGCCGACCGCATCCTGCTGCTGCACGGCCGGATGGCGGCGAAGGAGAAGGACCGCGTGATGAAGGCGTTCGCCGCGCACGAGGCGGACATCCTGGTCTCCACCGCCGTGGTGGAGGTGGGCATCGACGTGCCGAACGCGACGGTGATGGTGATCGAAGGCGCGGATCGCTTCGGCCTGGCGCAGTTGCACCAATTCCGCGGCCGCGTCGGGCGCGGCGAGCACCCCTCGACGTGCTTCCTGCTCGCCGACGACCCCACGCCGGAGGCGGAGGAGCGGCTGTCCGTGCTCGAGCGCACCAACGATGGCTTCGCGCTGGCGGAGGCGGACCTGCAACTGCGCGGCCCCGGCGACCTGTTCGGCACCGCGCAGTCGGGCCTCGCCACGCTGCGCGTCGCCTCGCTGCTGGACACGCGCCTGATCGACTCCGCCCGCCGCGAAGCCGAGTCACTCCTCGATGCCGACCCCGACCTCGCCCTCCCCGAGCATCGCGCCCTCCGCTACGCGGTGGCAGATCGTGCCGCGGCGGTCAGCGTGGAGGTGCATTAGGGGCGGGGCATTCGGCATGACCCCGCGGACCCCGGGCCCGCAACCTGGGTGCTTCGGCCGGGCGGCGCTCTTCAGCCGGTAGGCGGCGACCTGACGACCTCTAGAATGATCACCGATGGGCCCGCGTGAACGAATGGAACTCGGAGTCGATGCCCGACACTACCTCCGTCCCCATCACAACGCGAGGCTTCAGCCTCGCTCCGTGGCAACTTGCCGCGCTTGCCGCGTGGCAGCGGGGCGATGGTCTGCTCCCCTATCGAGGGACTCTGGAAATCTTCACTGGTGGGGGAAAGACCCTTATCGCGCTAGAGGCGGCGGCGGAGGTATCGCATGGCACCCCTGAGCTGAAGATTGCCGTTGTCGTACCGACCCAGGCCCTCGCGGAGCAATGGGCGGCGGCAATCGCGCGTCACACGAATCTTGCCTCTCGGGAGATCGGGATACTCGGCGGAGGTAAGAAGGGTTCATTCCAGAAGCATCGCGTTGTGGTCGCCGTGTTGAATACGGCCTCTAAGCGGCTACCCACGATGGCGGCGACCGCGCAGCCACTGATGTTGATCGTGGATGAGGCTCATCGAGCGGGTGCGAAGACATTCTCTGGTGTACTCCGGACGCCGGCTGCCTTTCGACTCGGCCTCTCCGCCACGCCCGACCGGGAAGAGATCGATGAAGACGGCGAGCCCATCGCGTTTGATGAACAGCTCGTCGGTCGCAGCCTTGGTCGGGTTGTCTTTCGATTCAGTTTGAAGGAAGCGCGCGAGGCTGGGTGGTTACCAGCCTTCGAAATCCATCATCATGGCGTTCGTCTAACTGAGGACGAACGCCGTCGCTACGACGAGATTTCGCGCCGTGTGGATGACCTCGCAGACCGGCTCCGGGCGGCTGGGCTAGCACCCGAACGGGCCATGCGGATGCACCCGAACCGCGATGATCTGCTCCAGATGGTGACTGCTTATGTGGGCGCTACGTCACAACGTAAGGACTTTCTATATCGAGCCACCGAACGCGCGCGAGTTACTACGTCGCTAGTGACCACGATAATGAGTCTGTCTGACCGACGGATACTCCTGTTCGGGGAGCGCGTCACGGAGGCTGAGTCCATAGCATCGTCGCTCCGGAAGGGGCTGGGGGACGAGCAGGTAGCTATCGAACACGCTGAGCTCAGGCCCTCGGAGCGCCGACAGGCGCTCGATGACTTCCGAGAAGGACGTAAGTCAGTGTTGGTCTCGGTGAAGGCTCTCGTGGAGGGGATCGATGTCCCTGAGGCGGATGTAGGAATAGCCGTCGCATCATCGGCTGCCGTAAGACAGCGGATTCAGTCGTTGGGTCGTATCCTTCGTCGCCGTTTTGATGATGTCGAGAAGCATGCAGAGATGCACGTTATTTATGTCAATGACACTGTCGATGATCTGATCTACAGCAAGGAGGATTGGAGCGACCTAACTGGAGAGGGTAACAACCACTATTGGCTGTGGCCGCTCGACCCCACCCTTCCCCCTGAGCTTCAGTCTGGGCCGCCCAGAACCCCAAAACCAACGGAGCAACAGGAGTGGGAGCGGCTACAGCGCGAGAATCACGACCTCCCCACCTTGTGGTTTGGCCTGCCGTCAGGACAAGAGTATTCCGTAGACACGCTGGGCACGGTGACTAACCAGTCCAACACTACGATCGGAAACCCCCAGGGAGTCGCCGAAATGGTGAGTTCGGTCCGAGGGAAGTCTGGCGGTCGCTTTCGAGTCACCCCCCAGTATCGAGCCGTACTGGTTCGAGCTGACGGCGGCGAGGACCTGTGGCTGGCTGGTTGGTTGAAGGAGCCCTTCACAGCCCGTGAAGAGCAACACTTGGCCGACTTCGACATCGCGCAACTGCGCCCCGGCGACCCCTATCCGGGCCCAACGGACGAGATCAACGGCAGCTTCCGGGTCAGCCAGCGCAACCGAGGCACGCTTGAGCGCGAGCTTCGAACGACCACAAGCCGTGGTAAGGAATTTGCGACCGAAAGTGGCCAAGGATCACGGGCGACGAACGCGCGGGCTGTCCTGGACGCTTGGAGGGCATCTGGGGTTGGAAAGGGCTTGCTAGTCAGGTGCAATTCCCTGTGGGACGCCTACTATGTCGTCGGCGGGCAGCCACTCTTCCTGGCGCGTATCCCGGAAGGCCTTGCTTGGCCGTCAGAATCCGACGAGAGGGAGGAAACTCCCTCACCGCTCTAGGACGGTTCTCATGGCCCTGCCTTACCCCGGCAATCTCCCACGAAACGTAAACCACGACGCGAAATACTCAGTCGTGCACGACAGTGATGGCGACATGCGGGTGCGACTCCTCTACACGCTCTCGGAAGGTGAGCGAGCGCTCCTTTCGACGGACAAGCATCCCAAGCTCGTGGCCATGGTGAACGAGGTGAAGGACGAGATCCACGGGGCGCCCGGTGGAGCGTTCTACATCAACGAGTATCGACAAGTCATCGTCCCCACGAACACAGCCTATTTCTTCGCCGGTACCTACGAAACCTTGTTGGAGTTCGAGTTCGAGGGCAAGGTTATTGGGCCCAAAGCGAGCAGCACCGTGACGCCTGGGGACACGTGGATCGGACCCCATGTTGGAATTCCCTACACGCTTGCGGCGGGCGGCCGTGATTTCTACTACGAAGTAGAGACTCGCCCGTCGGTAACGAAGCGTGTGACCCTCTCCGCAGCAGTCGGTGCGCCCGCCGCGGCCGCTTTGGCAAGGCGACTTGCCGAAGTCAAGGGCAGCCAGGGCGGGCGCGTCTACATCAACGAGGCACGTGAATTTTTCGCCCCGATCGAAGTGGGAGGGGCGTGGCAGCAACGGTATCTCGGCCCTCTCGGTAAGGACGCTTGGTTCCCGCAGCCGAGCGTCTAGTGGCGTAGCCGTCACCCCAGCGGCACGAACGCGCAGACGCCCTCCTGGAGAATCGTCGAGGTGTGGCCGCGGCCGGTGGCGTCTTCGGCCTGGAGCACGTCGCCGGGCTCCATGATCACCTTCGAGCCGTCCCAGCAGCCGATCTGGACGCGGGCGGTGAGGTAGACGACGTACTGGCGGCGCGGGGCCGGGTGGTAGTCGAGCGCGGTGCCGCCCTTGCGGATGCGGAACTGGATCGACTCCGCAGCCTCCACCTCCGCCGCGGGGCGGTCGCCATCGCCGAAGGCGATCGGGTGCTCCTCGAAGTGTGACTCGCCGTCGTCGCCGGTGTAGATGCGGATGCGCTTCATCGCGTGGCCTCCCTCTCCCGGCCCGCACTCGTGGCGGGCCGCCCGAGGCGCATCCTACGCGGGCGGGGAAGGCCTCGGGCGGTCCGAGGGCGGTCCGAGTGCGCTCGGGCGGCGCCCCGCGTCGCCTCGGGGGAGGGGGCGCGATACACTGAGGCCTCGCACGCCCCGAGTAGCGGTGCGAGACGGGTGGCCCGCGGAAGCGGGCCGCATGCGTCCGCCGCACACACACGGAGAGAGGCCCGGGCCGGTGATTCGAGACGAGATCGTCGCGCTGGTGGAAGGTGCCCTGGCGGCCGCCCAGGCGGCTGGCGACCTGCCGCAGTTCGCCGCCCCGCCCGTGACGACCGAGCATCCCGCCCGCCCCGAGCACGGCGACTTCTCCGCGAACCTGCCGCTGCGCATCCAGGGCCTGGCGCGGATGAAGGCGATCGAGGTCGCCGAGGCGCTCCGCCGCCACGTCCCACCGCATCCGGCCGTGGAGCGCGTCACCGTGGCGCCGCCCGGCTTCCTGAACCTGTACCTAGCCCCCGGCTGGGTCGCTGCCCAGACCACCGCGATCCTCGACGCCGGCGAGGCGTACGGGTCGCTCTCGATGGGCGCGGGCCGCTCCGTGCAGATCGAGTACGTCAGCGCGAACCCGACCGGCCCGATCCACGTGGGCAACGGCCGAGGCGCGGCGATCGGCTCCACGCTGGCGGCGGTGATGCGCGCCGCCGGGTACGACGTCCAGCAGGAGTACTACATCAACGACGCCGGGACGCAGGTCGCGATCTTCGGGCGCACGCTCTACTCGCGGTACCAGCAGCTGTTCGGCCGCGAGGTGGAGATCCCGGAGAACGGCTACCCCGGCGACTACGTCATCGGCATCGCGGAGGCGCTGAAGGCGGCGCACGGCGACCGCTTCCTGCGCCCCGAGGGCGAAGAGGGCGACCCCGAACTTGGCCACCTCGGCCTGCAGCGGATGGTCGACTCGATTCGCGACGATCTCGGCGGCATCGGCGTCGAGTACGACCGCTGGTTCTCCGAGCGCTCGCTGATGGACGAGGGTGGCCCGTACGGCACCGTGATGGGGCTGCTGAAGCAGCAGAACTACATCGCGGAGCGTGACGGGGCGACGTGGTTCACCTCCAGCGACCTCGGTGAGTCCAAGGACAACGTGCTGATCCGCACGGACGGCCAGCCGACGTACTACGCGACGGACATCGCCTACCACTACGACAAGTTCATCACGCGCGGCTTCGACCGCGTGATCGACATCTGGGGCGCGGACCACCAGGGTCACGTCTCCCGCGTGAAGGCGGCCGTGGCGGCCATCGGCGGGAACCCGGACGCGCTCGACGTGCTGTTGTTCCAGCTGGTGACGTTGAGGCGGGGCGCCCAGGTGGTGCCGCTCTCCAAGCGCGCCGGCGAGATCGTCACACTGCGGGACGTGGTGGAGGAGGTGGGCGCGGACGCGACCCGCTTCTTCTTCCTCGCGATCGGTGCGAACCAGACGATGGACTTCGACCTCGACCTCGCGAAGAAGCAGTCGGACGAGAACCCCGTCTACTACGTCCAATACGGTCACGCCCGCATCTCCAGCATCCTGGCAAAGGCGGTCGAGGAAGGCCTGTCCTCGGCCGGCGCGGACACGGCGCTGCTCGTCCACCCGGCGGAGCAGGCGCTGCTGCGCGAACTGCTGCTGCTGCCCGAAGTGATCGAGAAGGTCGTGAACGAACTCGCGCCGCACCACCTGCCGCACTACGCGCAGTCGCTGGCGAGCGCGTTCCACGGCTTCTACACGCAGTGCCGCGTGATCCAGGCGGACGAGCCGGACCTGACCAAGGCGCGGCTTCTGCTGCTGGAAGCGACCCGCGTGGTGCTCGCACACACGCTCGGTCTGATGGGGATCAGCGCGCCCGTCTCGATGTAGCGCGGCACCGCCACGCGGCCGGCGGCGGCATGGCCCGCTGCGAGGGCCGCCGGGCCACGTGGCCCCCGACGAGGCGCACCAGTATCATCGGCGTTCGCAGCACGACAGCCAGCGACGACCCGGACGAGAACGACCGGTCGAGACGGACGGAGGCGCCGCGTGACCTCGGACAGCACCGCCCGCCGCCGGATCCTCACGGGAGTGCGCCCCACCGGCGCGCTCCACCTGGGCCACTACGCTGGCGCGCTCGAGAACTGGCTGCGCCTGCAGCGTGAGTACGAGTGCTACTTCTTGATCGCTGACTACCAGGTCTCCGACTACGCCGATGACCTGGATCGCGTGCGCGAGTCCGTGATCGAGGTTGCGCTGGACTGGCTCGCGGTCGGCCTCGACCCGAACGACAGCCACTACACCATCGAGAGCATGGTGCCGGAACACGCGGAGCTGACCACGTGGCTGTCGTGGTGGGTGCCGCTGGGGATGCTCCAGCGCAACCCGACACTGAAGGCGGAGATGGCCGACCTGGAGGCGGGGAAGTCCGTCCCGGTGGCGTTCTTCAACTACCCGATGATGCAGGTCGCCAACATCCTGATGCCGAAGGCGCACCTGGTGCCGGTCGGCGACGATCAGTTGCCGCACATCGAACTCACGCGCGAGGTCGCCCGCCGCTTCAACCGCATGTTCGAGCGCGATGTCTTCCCGGAGCCGGAAGCGCTGGTGGGCCGCGTCGCGCGACTCGTGGGCCTCGATGGCGACGCCAAGATGAGCAAGTCGCGCAACAACGCGATCTTCCTGAAGGACGACGAGGCCACGGTCACGCAGAAGGTGCGCGGGATGTTCACCGACCCGACGCGCCTGCGCGCCACTGACCCCGGCCACGTGGAGGGCAACCCGGTCTTCATCTACCACGACGCGTTCAACCCGAACGTGGAAGAGGTGAACGACCTCAAGGAGCGCTACCTCGTCGGCAAGGTCGGCGACGTGGAAGTGAAGACGAAACTCGCCGCCGCACTCAACACGTTCCTCGACCCGATTCGGGAGCGGCGCGCGTACTTCGAGGCCCACCCGAGCGAGGTTCGCGAGGCGCTCGAGAACGGCACCGCCCGCGCCCGCGCCACCGCGCAGGCGACCATGGCCGAGGTGCGCGACGCGATGCGCATCAACTACCTCGACCGCCTGCGCTGATCCGCGCCATTCGTTCGCGCTGAGCCCGTCGAAGCGCCAGCGCCACCCGACCACGTCCCGATGAGCCTTCGATCGGCGCGCGAAGTCGAGCGAGGCCGTAGCGGGCGCTGCGCGCCCGACCCCTCTCCCCCTGCCCCCTCTCCCTTCGGGAGCGGATGAGTTGTGGTGGGGTTCCATCCGACCACGGTGGGGCCTCGGTCGCTGCGCGACGGGCCGGAGCGCACCCCGCCGCCGCGCTTCTATCCGTTCTCGTCCTCGCCCGCCAGCGCCACCAGCACCTCCGGCGAGCAGCCGAGCGCGCGCAGTTGCCGCGCGAACATCGCGCGTTGGCGTGCGGCGATGGCGATGTCGTCCGGGTGGAAGCGCCCCTCCGTATCGTCGGCGACGAGGTCGTAGCGTTGCCACTCGCGAAAGAGCGCGCGGCACTCATCATCGTGCGCGTGTGTGGCGTGCTCGGGCGTGCCGTCGGGCATCGTGCGCTCCTCCGGCACGATGCTACGGTGCGACCTCGATGCGGGCGACGTGGGAGCCGATGCAAGGGGGCGGGCGATGGGCCACGAACTGGAGCGCGAGGAGCGCGAGCACGCGGTGGCCCGTCTCGCGTCGTACCTGCGCGCCGAGCGCGAGGAGCCATGGAACGACCTGGCGGTGCAGTTGCTGCTCGCGGAAATCGAGGAGCAGGTGGCGCCGCTCTACTACAACCGCGGCATCGCCGACGCGCAGCACGTCCTCGCCGACATCAACGAACGTATCGAGGTGAACCTGGACGCCCTCAAGCGCCTGCCCCCGGCGCGCCGGCCGGGGGAGCGGTAGGCGCGGTATCCCTCAGGCCTTGCCGGGCACGCGGATCTTCTCGCGCGCGGCGCGGATGGTGCCGGCGACGCGGGTGGTGCGAGTCTCGTCACGCTTCGCGCTCTTGATCCACCAGAGGAACTGACGGCGCACGGAGGGAGCGAACGCTTCCCAGTGGTCACGCGCGAGCGGATCGGCCTCGAGCGCAGCGGCGAGGTCGGGCGGCATCACGAGATTATCGATGTCGTCGAGGAGCGACCAGGAGCCGTCCGCCTTCGCACGGTCGATGACCACCCGGCCCGCCGGGGTCATGAGGCCGGCGGCCTCCAGGTGTTCGATGCGCTGCTTGTTCAGCGCCGACCAGATGCTCCCCGCCCGCCGAGGTGAGAGGTAGAGCCTTGACCGGTCGTCGTCGAACTCGCGCCGCGTACTGTCGATCCAGCCGAAGCACAGCGCTTCCTCCACGATTTCCGCATAGGC
Organism: Chloroflexota bacterium; assembly: GCA_027592645.1. Taxonomy (GTDB): domain Bacteria; phylum Chloroflexota; class Dehalococcoidia; order UBA2979; family UBA2979; genus W-Chloroflexi-9. The sequence goes on from JAQCKI010000001.1 coordinate 92,025, forward strand.
GAGGTAGTGCGGGTGATGTTTGCGGTAGGTGACGAGCCAGATCGCCTGCGGGGACGCGTGGCTCGTCTCCAGCCACCAGCGCCAGTCGGCGCGGCTGTCCATGTGGACCTCGGGCTCCTCGTGACTCAAGCCAGCGCCTCGACTACGCCCCGGCGAGCAGCGCGCGCCCGATGACCTTGAGTTCCAGCGTGGGCTTCACGCCTTCGAAGATCGGCAGGACGAGCGCGTCCACGACGTAGCGCGAGATCGGATCCTCCTCCGAGTAGCCCCAGCCGCCGTGCAGCAACTGGGCTTCACGGGAGACCTCGCCGGCTACGTCGCAGGCGAGCAGTTTCGCCATGCTCGGCTCCGGCGCACGGGTGTTGAACGCGCGCGCCGAGGCGTACGTGATCTGGCGCGCGGCGGCGATCAGCACCGCCATGCGGCCGATCTTGAACTGCGTGAGGTGGTACTCGGCGAGCGGCAGGCCGAACTGCTTACGCTGCACCACGTACTGGCACGCCTTCTCCAGCGAGGCCTGTGCCAGGCCGGAGGCGCGGCCACCGGTCTGCAGGCGGCCCGCGGCGAAGCCACCCATCTGCAGGAAGAAGCCCTGGCCGACGCCCGCGTCGCCACCGACCAGGTGGGTGTGGGGCACCCAGATGTTGTCGATGGCGATGGTGAACGAGTGCATGCCGCGATAGCCCGGGGTGGGGTTCGCGGTGCCCTCCATCACGCCACCCTCGGCCTGTTCGAAGCGCCAGTGGTGTCCATCGAACGCGGGCTTCGGGATCATGAAGAGCGAGAGGCCACGGTTGCCGCTCTTCGGGTCCGGGTCGGTGCGGGCGAGCAGCGCGAGGACGGTGGCGCGGCCTGAGAACGTGCTCCACGCCTTCGCGCCGTTGATTCGCCAGCCCTTCTGCCCGTTGTGCTCCGCCGGCTCCGCCTTGGTCTGCAGCGAGGCGACGTCTGACCCGGTGTCTGGCTCCGTCACCGCGATCGCGACGAGTTCCTCGCCGGCCGCGATGCGCGGGAGCCACTGCTTCCGCTGCTCCTCGGTGCCACCGGCGAGGAGCGCCTTGGTCAGGATCTCCGGGCGCGTGGCGAGCGAGCCAGCCGCCGCCAGGGAGGCGGCGGAGAGCTCCTCGGTGATGATGATCATCGGCAGGTCGCCCATGCCGGTGCCGCCGTACTCGACGGGGATCGAGGAGCCGAAGAAGCCCTGCGCGGAGAACTTCTGGAGCAGGTCGTCCGGCACCAGCAAATCCTGGCGGTGGATCTCCTGGGCAATCGGCATGACCTCGGTCTTGGCGAAGTCGCGCGCCATGACGCGGGTCAGCGCGGCGACCTCGTCCTCAAGTTCGCAGTTGTTCTGGCCGCCGGTGGCGATCATCTCGCGGCCGATCGCGCGGATCGCGCCCTCGTCCAGGCCGGCGCGCACCAGTGTCCGCACGTCCGAGGTGTGCAGCGGGGCGATGTCCGCCTCGGACAGCCCGAAGTCGTCCCAGGCCGCCTCCACCTGCGAGCGGAGCGCGTGGGTGACCTCCGCCGCATACACGTGCGCCATGCGCTCCTGCAGCGCGTCCGGCGTGCCGGCGGCCTGCAGGCGCTCCACATACGCGGTCAGGTCTTGCGCCGCGCGCACCTGCGTGGCGAGGTAGGCGATCCGCTCCGTGTGAACCTGGTGGTCATCGATCTTCGCGCCGCGGTCGGTGACCGCGGAGGCGCGCTGCACAGCGGCGTCGACGACGCGCTGGGTGGCGTCGACGAGTGTGCGTGCGGCCGTCGCCGGAGAAACATCGGTCATGGTCATCAGTCGGTCCTTCGCTCTTGCCGCGCGTCGGGACGGGCGTTGATCGAGGCGGCTACCACCGCGGGTCACTCATCAGTGCGGCTACCGCCGCGGGTCATCCATCGATGCGGCTAACGCCGCCGGGGCATCAAGACGGTGTAGTCCAGATCCAGCACCACGTTCGGGTGGTAGCGCTCGCGGCCGCTATCATCTGCGACCTTGAACGGCTGTTCCTCCGTGAACGGGTCCGCGTTCTTCACCCCCACCAGTCGCAGCCGCAGTGCGCCCGCGTCTGCCCGGCCGAGATCGATCCGCTCGATGACATCGGTCCATGCGAACAGCGTATCGCCCGCGAAGGTGGGATTGCTGTGCGTGCCGCCGTTGAAGGCCAGGACGCGGACTGCGTTCTCCAGGCCGTTGAAGGAGAGCGCGTGGGCCATGGAGATGATGTGGCCGCCGTAGATCACGCGCTTGCCGAAGCGTGTCCCCTTCAGCGCGTGGGCGTTGAAGTGCGCCCGAGCGATGTTCTGGTAGAGGCGAGCCGCCATCTGCTGCTCCGCCTCTTCGATGGCGACACCCTCCACGTGGTGGATGCGCTCGCCGGGCTCGTAGTCCTCCCAGAACCACTGGCCCCCGGTGACCGAGGCGTCAAAGCGGCCCAGGTCCAACTCGGCGGGTACATGAAAGGCGGCCGGATCCACCTGTGGCGGGGTCTTCGGCGCCTCGTCGATGCCGGTGAAGGCGGAGGTGTCGCGTTTGTTCATCAGTACCCAGCGGATCAGCGAGAGCACCTCTTCGCCGCGCTGGTTGCGGCCCACGGTGTGCACCCAGGTCACCCCCGTGTCGCCCGTGCTGGACTCGCGCCGGCCGATGACCCTGGTGGTGGACGTGATGGTGTCGCCGGGGTAGGCGGGGACGCCGAAGCGGACATCGGCGTAGCCGAGGTTAGCGACGGCGTTCAGCGAGACGTCCGGCACGGACTTCCCGAAGACCATGTGGAACAGCAGCAGGTCGTGCACCACTTCGCGCTGGAAGCCCAACGAGCGGGCGAACTCGGCGTCGCAGGAGAGCGGCTGGCGTGCCGCCGTCAGCGCGATGTACATCGCCGCATCGCCCTCGGTGATAGTCCGGGGCACGGCGTGGACGATCTCGCGACCGGTGGTGAGGTCTTCGAAGTAATTGCCGGTGTTCGCCTTACCGGCGGCGTCCTGCAGAGCCAATGGCACCCCCTCGCGCACTCCTCATTCTATGGGGGTCACCGGCAAGGGCCAGCGCCCCCGGATACCTCCCCCCGGTACACTGAGGGGACAGGGAAGGCGGTAAGCATGGGCATCAAGGAACTCGAGGCGCTGGTGGCGGCGTTGCAGGCGGAGATCGCCAAGGGGCGGCAGGACAACCTGGTGCTGGGCACCTGGCACATCCACTTTGAGAAGCGGGACAACGCGCCGGTCTTCCAGTTCGTGAAGTGCGAGTCCGAGGTCTACTGCGAGGAGCGCCCGGTGGTCATCGCAGCGGACGGCTCGGGCGCGGTGCTGGACAAGGGCGGGCCGCTGTTCGCGGAGGCGTAGGCCCCCGACCTCCCCGCTCCCCTTCCCCGCTCTGCTAGTCTCCCCACGCCAACCCGAGGTGTGATGGGAGCCAGTCCGTGATCACGTTCAAGCACTACACCGTCGCCGTCCATGACCTGGACCAGGCGGTCGCCGACTACAAGTCCCGCTTTGGCATGACTGCCATTGGCGAGCCGGCGCACAACAGCATCGGTAACTTCACCTACCAGCCGGTGGGCTTCAACGGGCAGGTGATGTGTCACCTGATCTGCCCGGTGTCCGATGAAAGCCCGATCGCGAAGTTGATGAAAGAGCGGATCAACCCGTTCAACCCGCACGGCGAGGGCATCTACCTGCTCGCCTACGAGTCCGACGACACCGAGGGCTTCGTGAAGCAGGTGACGGACAACGGTGGCCGGGTGAACCGTGCCCCCAACGGCGGTAACGCGTGGGTGCACCCCACCTCGTCCAACTTCGTGCTGATGGAGATCTACCCGAAAAAGGCGTAACGCTGGACGCAGACCTCGATGGCCGGGTGCGGGCTCAGTGCCCCCCGGCCATCGGCGCGTCCGCCGTGGCACCGAGGCCGCCTGCGGCCCGTTCCGCCTCGGCCTCGGCGCGCGCGGCCACGACCAGGGCGTCCGGCGGCTTCGCCATGAGGAACAGCGGGATCGCGGCGGCGGTGACGGCGGCAGACACGTACCAGCCGAGTTCATAGTTCCCCGTGCGGTCCACCGCCCAGCCGACAAACCACGGGCCGATGGCGCCGCCGGTGGTCATGATCAGCGCACCCAGGCCGTTGATCGTCCCGAAGTACTTCGTGCCGAAGTAGTCGGCGAGCATCGCCGGGCGCACGGGGATCGCCCCGCCGAAGCCGGGCGCGATGATCAGGATCGCCACCATCGCGACGAAGAACGAGTTCGCCATCGCCAGCACGACCAGCCCGAGCACCACCATCGCCGTGGAGACGGCCAGCACACTCGCCTTCGAGAAGCGGTCGGCGATGATCCCGAAGCCGAGCCGCCCCACGATCGAGAACACGGTGAACACCGCCACCGTGGTGGAGGCGGCGGCCTTGGAGACGTCCAGATCCTTCTCCAGGTAGGGAATCTGGTGCACCACGAACGTGGTGGAGCCGAACGCGTAGAGCGACATCCCAACCGCGAGCAGCAGGAACGGGTGCGACTTCAGGACGGCGCGCACGGGGATGCCCCACCGCACGAGGGGTGCGGGCACGATCTCGTCGTCGGCGTACTTCAGGCCGTCCATCGGCTGAGGGTGGTCGACCGGGCGCGCGCGGATGTTCAGCGCGAAGAAGACGCCACCGGTCGCCATGAACACGCCCAGCACTTGCAGCGCCGAGCGCCAGCCGAGCCACTCCACCAGCCACGCGATCACGATGACGAGCAGGCCACCGAGGCCGCCGCCAATCGTCATGAACGACATCGCGCTCGCACGGCGCTGCTCGAACCAGGACGCTACTGCGACCAGGCCGACCTGGCCGCCCGCGGCGGAGGAGCCGACGGCGATCACCAGCATCGCCGCATAGAAGTGCCAGAGTTCCTGGATCAGCGACATGATGATGATGCCCAGCGCGGAGACCAGCAGCCCGCCGATCATCACCCGTCGAGGGCCCACGCGGTCCAGCATCACGCCGACCAGTGGCGCGGCGATGCCACCGACCTCCGAGCGCAGCGAGAAGGCAAGCGAGGTCGCGGCCACGCTCCAGCCGAACTCGTCGATGACCTCTTTGAAGATCGTGCCGAAGCCATAGAAGAACGCTGCCGACATGGCGAGCATGATCAGCGCCGCCGAGGTGACGACGACCCAGCCTTCGTACACGTTCGGGAAGAGGCGACGACCCATGGCCCCGATGCTACGCCGCGCGCACCTATGCGCACCGGCAGCAGGCGGCCCTCATGTGACGCTTGTGTGAGTTATCGGGCCCGTGATGGCTCCGGGCGGTCGAGTGCGCTCTGGAGGAGGCGCGCGGCGGTCGCCATCGGATCCCAGACACCCGAGAACGGCGGCGCGTAGGCCAGATCGGCGTTGAGGAAGTCGTCGACGGTCATCTCCGCCCAGAGGGCGACCGCCATCGCGTCGACCCGCTTCCCGGCCGTGGGGCCGCCGGCAATCTGGACGCCCAGCAGGCGCCGCGATGTGCGATCACCGATGGCCTTCACCGACATCCGAGTGCTGGAGGGCCAGTAGCCCGCCTTCGTGGGCGACTCGAACGTGACCGCGACGGCATCAAAGCCGGCCGCGCGCGCCTCTACCTCTGTCAGGCCGGTGCGCGCGATCTCCAGGTCCAGGCATTTCGTGATCGCCGTGCCCAGCACGCCGGGGAACACCTCGTCACCCCCGCCGATATTGAAGCCGGCGACACGCCCCTGCCGGTTGGCGAGCGTGCCGAGGTGCAGGTTCACGGGCTGGCCGCTGATCCGGTGCGTCGACTCGGCACAGTCACCCGCGGCATAGACACCGGCGGCGCTGGTGCGCATGTGGCCGTCCACCCAGACGCCGCCCGACTCGCCGATGCGCAGCCCCGCCCCTCGCGCCAGTTCCACGTTTGGCACGGTGCCCGCCGCGAACAGCACCACGTCCGCCGGGATCGCCTGCTCCTCACAGCCAACCGAGGTCACCCGGCCACCTTCGCCGTGCAGGCACTCGACGCGCTGGCCGGTGAGGACGCGGATGCCGAGGGCGCGGACCGCCTCGGTGATGCGCTCAGAGAAATCGTCGTCGAATGCGCCATCAAGCAGGCCGGCGCCAGACGTGACGACCGTCGTCTCGATGCCGTTGACGTGGAACGCCTCCGCCATCTCGATGCCCACGAAGCCGCCACCGACGACGACGACGCGCTTCGGGCCGGCCTCCACGATCGCGCGGACGGCGAGGGCATCGTCCAATACGTGCATCTCATGGACACCGGCGAGGTCGTAGCCCTCGATCGGCAGGCGTCGCGCGCGGGCACCGGTGGCATAGACGAGGTGGTCGTACTCCACGGTGAGGTCACGCTCGCCGGCGTGGTCGCGCACCGTCACCGAGCGCGCACCGAGGTCGATCGCGGTGACCTCGTGCCGCTTGTGGACGGTGATGCCGCCCCGCGCGAAGTCTTCCACCGACCGTACGAGCAGGCGCTCGAACGGCATCACCTCACCGGAGACGTAGTACGGCTCACCGCACGCGGAGAACGAGATCCAGTCGGAGCGCTCGAACGCAACGATCTCCAGCGCGTCGGCAGCCTTCATGCGGCGCGCGTTGGTGGCGGCGGTCATGCCGGCCGCATCGCCACCGATGATGACGAGCCGTTCAGGCATGCGCCCGCTCGAGGCCGGCGAGCGCGGCGTCTGCCTGCTCCCCGGCGTGGTAGGAGGAACGCACGAACGGCCCCGCCTCCACGTGCGCGAAGCCGAGGTCCAGCGCGTGCGCCTTCAGCGCGGCGAACTCGTCCGGGTGCCAGTAGCGCGCGACCGGCAGGTGCTTGGGCGTCGGGCGCAGGTACTGGCCCACCGTCAGCACATCGACACCGGCGGCGCGCAGGTCGGCGAAGACGGCGCGCAGCTCATCCTCGGTCTCACCGAGGCCAACCATCAGCCCGCTCTTCAGCGGCATCGACGGGGCGAGTGCTCGGGCGCGCCTGAACAGCGCCAGCGTGCGCTGGTAGTCGCCGCGCGGGCGGGCGCGCGAGTACAGGCGCGGCACCGTCTCGATGTTGTGGTTCAGCACGTCTGGACGCGCCTCCACGACCGTCGCGAGGGCGTCGTGGTTGCCCTCGAAGTCGGGGATCAGCACCTCCACGCGACAGTCCGGGCACACGCGGCGGATCGCGCGGATGCACGCCGCGAAGACGGCGGCGCCACCATCCGCCACGTCGTCCCGGTTCACGGAGGTGATGACGGCGTAGTCCAGGCCCAGCGTCTCCACCGTTTTCGCCAGCCGGTACGGCTCCAGCAGGTCGAGTGCATCCGGGCGGCCAGAGGTGACGGCGCAGAAGCCGCAGGCGCGCGTGCAGACATCGCCCAGGATCATGAACGTGGCGGTGCCGCTGTTGAAGCACTCGCCGATGTTCGGGCAGCGCGCCTCTTCGCAGACGGTGTGCAGCCGCTCGGTGCGGAGGAGGTCCGTGATGTGTGAGAAGCGCTCACCGGACGGGAATCGCGCCTTCAGCCATGCCGGCTTCGGCTCGCGCACCGGCGTCGGCGCCGTCATCCCCACCGCTCCGCGACCCACGCCTCCACCGCGCGCGCCTGGGCGTTCCAGTTCTCTGCGCCGATGAGCGTGACGAAGAACTCGGCCACGAACGCGGCTCGCACCGCCTCCACGACCCGCTCGATTGAGACCGGCGTGGCAGATAGCGTCGCGACCGAGGTGACTGCGGCATCCGCGATGCCACACGGGACGATGTCATCGAACCAGCGCAGGTCGGCGTCCACGTTCAGAGCGAAGCCGTGCTGCGAGACACCGTCGCGCACGCGCACGCCCACGGCGGCGACCTTGGCACCGTCCACCCACACGCCGGGACGACCGTCCACCACCTCCCCGGCATGGCCGAGTTCGGCGAGCGCGGCGATGATCACGCGCTCCAGTGAACGGATGTAGTCGCCGGCCTTCAGGCCGCGGGCCCGCAGATCCAGCACCGGGTAGCCCACGATCTGACCGGGGCCATGCCAGGTGATGTCCCCGCCGCGGTCGGCCTCGACGAGTGGCGCGCGGAGGCGGTCGCGCTCGACGCGGAGCGACTGAAGCCCCGCACGTGCGCCAGCGGTGTAGACGGACGCGTGCTCGATGAGGGCGAGCGACTCGCGGCCCTCGCCGGAGCGGAGCGTGGACGCCGCGGTGCGCTGCCAGCGCAGGCCGGCGGCGTAGTCCACGCCGGTTGCGCGGACACAGGCAACCAACGCACGACGCAGGGCCGTCTCAGGAGTCATACAGCCAGTCTAGCAACCTCGGGGGCGCCCCCAGTGCATCGCGACGGCGGTGCTGCGCTAGGCTGGACGCTGGCCCGTGCGTCCGCGCGAGGTGTATCCGGAGCGATGCGATGAGCGACGATCCGATGGCGCCCCCCTCCACTGCCACCCCGGACTGGGTGGAGACGCAGGAGTGGATCGATGCGCTGCGGGATGTCGCCCGAAGCGGCGGCGCGGATCGCGCGAGCAGCCTGCTGGAGTCGCTCCAGATCGCGGCGCAGCGCCTCGGCATCACGCTCCCGGTCACGTCGCGTACACCTTATGTAAATACGATCCCGGTCTCGCGCCAGGCGCCCCACCCCGGCAACATCCCGGTGGAGGATCGCCTCAAGAGCATCATCCGCTGGAACGCACTGGCGATGGTGAGTGAGGCGAACGACCGCTTCCCCGGCATCGGCGGGCACATCTCCACGTACGCCTCGGCGGCGACGCTGTACGAGGTGGGCTTCAACCATTTCTGGCGCGGCCCCGATCACCCCTCGGGCGGCGACCTGGTGTACATCCAGGGGCACGCCTCCCCCGGCATCTACGCGCGCGCGTACCTGGAGGGGCGCCTGACCCCCGCCCGGCTGCACGCGTTCCGCCGAGAACTCTCGGCGGACGGCCTCGCCTCCTACCCGCACCCGTGGCTGATGCCCGACTTCTGGCAGTTCCCGACGGTCTCGATGGGCCTCGGGCCGCTGATGGCAATCTACCAGGCGCGGATGATGCGCTACCTGGAGGCACGTGGCCTCAAGGAGCCGACCGACCAGAAGGTGTGGTGCTTCCTCGGTGACGGCGAGACGGACGAGCCGGAGTCGCTGGGTGCGATCTCGCTCGCGGCACGGGAACACCTGGACAACCTGGTGTTCGTCGTGAACTGCAACCTGCAGCGGCTGGACGGTCCGGTGCGTGGCAACGGCCAGATCATCCAGGAACTGGAGGCCGTATTCCGCGGTGTCGGCTGGAACGTGATCAAGTTGATCTGGGGCGGGGACTGGGATCCGCTGCTGGCCGCCGACTCGGAGGGCCTGCTGGCCGACCGCATGGGCCAGGTGGTGGACGGCGAGTACCAGACCTACACCGTCGCGGGCGGCGCCTACATTCGCAAGCAGTTCTGGGGCACCGACCCGCGCCTCTCGCGCATGGTGGCACACCTCTCCGATGACGAACTGTGGCGCCTGCGCCTCGGTGGGCACGACACCGACAAGGTGTACGCCGCCTATCACGCGGCCACGCACCACCGTGGCGCACCCACGGTGATCCTCGCGCGCACCATCAAGGGCTACGGGCTGGGCGAGGCGGGCGAGGGCCGCAACATCAGCCACCAGCAGAAGCACCTGAACGTGCAGGAACTGCTCCAGTTCCGCGACCGCTTCAAGGTCCCGCTGAGCGACGCTGAGGTCGCCACGGCGCCGCTGTACCGGCCGGCGGCGGACAGCGCGGAGATGCGCTACCTGCGCGACCGTCGAGCACACCTCGGCGGGCCGCTGCCGCAGCGCCGCGTCCGCAACGCGACGGTGGAAGCACCATCGTTCGAGCCGTTCGAGGAGTTCTTCCGCGGCAGTGGCGACCGCGAGGCGTCCACCACGATGGTGTTCGTGCGGATGCTCGCCTCCCTGATGCGCGACCCGAAGGTCGGCAACCGCGTGGTGCCCATCGTCCCGGACGAGGCGCGCACGTTCGGCATGGAGACGTTCTTTCGCGAGTTCGGCATCTACTCGTCGAAGGGCCAGCTCTACGAGCCGGTCGACCGCGAGAACCTGCTCTTCTACAAGGAGACGAAGGACGGCCAGGTCCTGGAGGAAGGCATCACGGAGGCGGGATCGATCTCCTCGTTCATCGCGGCCGGCACCGCGGCGGCGTCCTACGGGGTCACGACGCTGCCGTTCTTCATCTTCTACTCGATGTTTGGCCTCCAGCGTGTCGGCGACCTCGTCTGGGCCGCCTCGGACGCACGCACGAGGGGGTTCCTCGTGGGCGCCACGGCCGGCCGCACGACGCTGAACGGGGAGGGCCTGCAGCACCAGGACGGCCACAGCCACGTGCTCGCCTCGGTGGTGCCCACGTTGCACGCGTACGACCCGGCGTTCGCCTACGAGATCGCCGTGCTGCTGGAGGACGGCATCCGCCGCATGTTCGTGGAGGGCGAAGAACGGCTGGTCTACCTGACCGTGACCAACGAGACCTACCGCCAGCCCCCGATGCCGGAGGGCGAGGGCGTCCGTGAGGGCATCGTGAGCGGCATCTACCGATTCCGCTCGCTGGGCGATGGCGGCCAGCCCCGCGTCCACCTGCTGGGCAGCGGCGCGATCATGAACGAGGTGCTGCGCGCGCAGGAACTGCTCACCGATCAGTTCGGTGTCGCCTCGGATGTGTGGTCGGTGACGTCTTACACGGAACTGCGACGCGACGCGATCGAGGTCGAACGGTGGAACCTGCTCCACCCTGCGGAGCCACGGCGCTTGCCGTACATCGCGGAGGCGCTCGGGGCGGGGCAGGTGGTGGTCGCCGCGTCCGACTATATGAAGGCCCTCCCCGACGGCCTCGCGCGGTGGGTGGATGCGCCGATGGTGTCGCTGGGGACGGACGGCTTCGGCCGCAGCGACACGCGCGAGGCGCTGCGCGACTTCTTCGAGGTCGACGCGCGCCACATCGCCTTCGCGGCGCTATCGGCACTGGCGCGGGATGAGCAGATACCGGTCAGCGTGGCCGTGCGGGCGGGCGAGGCGTTGAAGATCGACACGGAACGCCCCAACCCGGCGACGCTGTAGCGACGCGCGAGGGACGAGAGGACGAGGCGGCATGGCCGAGATCACGCTCCCCAGCCTGGGCGAGAACATCACCGAGGCGGATGTCCTGAAGGTGCTGGTCGCCGAGGGTGACCGCATCGAGATCGACCAGCCGCTGATCGAGATCGAAACGGAGAAGGCGGCACTGGACGTGCCCGCGACGCAGGCGGGCGTGGTGACGAAGATCCACGTGACCGCCGGGCAGACGATCCAGGTCGGCGCCATCCTCGTCACGGTCGAGGCGCAGGCCGCTGCGGGAGCACCAGCGGCCCCGAGCGAGCCGGAGGCACCGAAGGCAACGCCGGCGGAGCCGGCGGCCGCAGCGCCCGAGGAGCCCGCAGCCCGGCCACCCGCACCCGCACCTCCACCTGA
>JAQCKI010000015.1 GCA_027592645.1 Chloroflexota bacterium
AGCATCTTGTCGACGCCCTCTTCGTAGTGGATGCAGTCCACCGGGCACACGTCCACGCAGGACTGGTCCATGGTGTCGATACACGGCGTCGTGATCGTGTAGGTCATTGCGGCGTCCTTCCGGAGTCCACCTGAGCAGATGCCGACCCGCCGCTGGCGGATACGCTGTGGGGACTATATCGGGGGGTTCCGCTTCCAGACAAGCGGCACCGATCCGGGGCGCTTCTGGGCAATCTCCGGCGTCATGGGGGCGCCTCGCGGGCGGTTAGCCCTGCTTCCACACCTGCCACCACTTCTTACGGCTGCGCTGGGCCTCTTCGGCGGCTACTTCGGCCGCGGCGACCTCGCGCTGCGCCTGCTCGATGGCGTACGCCAGGCGGCCACGGAGCATCACCGGGTGCTGCACCAGGTCCAGGGCGATGCCCGGATCGTCCCGCGTCTCCGGGAACATCTCGTGGAGGGCGTCCGCGAACCTCGGCACCATCGTGCGGCCGTTGGCGATGCCGAACTGCTTCAGTTCGTTCGCCACGCCCAGCAAGGCTTCGTTCAGGCCGAGGATCTGCTGGGCGGACGCCTCGATCTCCACGACCGCCTGGTTCAGGCGGGGCAAGACCTCGTCGTAGATCGCCTGCAGTCCCTGTCCCCCGGCGTCCGAGGACACGGCGCGCGCCTCGGCCCCCGGCCGGGCGAGGTGGTAAATCGTGGCGAGGTACACGATGCGTGCGTCTTCGCTTCGGAACTGGAGCAGCGTCATGCATCGAGCGTACCCGAGGCGCGTTCGGTGTGCCCGAGGGACGACCGGGGTGTGCCGGATTACCCGCGCGGGCGCTACGCTCGAACTCGGAGGACGCAGATGGCTGACGAGATCTTCGAAGCGCTCTGGCACGACGCGGAGGCGCGCTGGGCGCGGCTGACCGAGGTGCTGGACTGGGGCCCGGACTACCGCATTCGCGGCGCGGAGGTCGAGTGGGTGGCGCGGGACGAGTACGCCCACTTCGCCCACTGGCTGGAGTACGCCTGCGCCCACGCCCGCGCACGATTCGAGGGCACCGCACCGCCGGCCACGGTCGCCGATGAGGACGAACAGAACGCGCTCTGGGCCGCCGAAGACCGTGCGCTGACGCACGAGCAGGCGCGTGAGCGCTGCGCCTCGGCGCGGCAGGCGTACATCGACCTGATCAATGGACTCCCCGCCGAGCGCCGCACGGAGCGCGTCGCCGCGGTGGTTCGTGGCGGCCTCGTGGGTCACTTCGACACCCACTGGTCGTACATGGTCGCCGGCATGGCCGCGGACGAGTCGTCGAAGTGGGAACACGTCACACGCGTCCTTGATGCGCAGCCGACGGGCATGCTGCACACCGGTGACGATGGGCGGGTGTGGACGGCCGCCGACATCTACGCGCACCTCGAGCGGTGGATGGTGGTGAATCTCCCGCGTGCCGAGGCTGGGCTGGCCACCGGCGTGGTGCCGGAACTGCCCGACTCCACGGAGGCCCTCAATGACCTCTGGCTCGCCGAGGACGCCGGTGTCTCATTCACCCATGCACGGCGGCGGGCGTTCGTCGCACGCGACGCGTTCATGGCGCAGATGCGTGCGATCCCGGTCGAGGCGTGGACGGCGCGGCTGGTGTCGCTCTACGGCGGCAACGCGTGGGGTCACTACCACGAGCACCTGAAGTACATGGGCATCGAATAGCGGCGCACGGCTAGAGCAGCGTCAGCAGCGCCCAGGTCAACGCGAGTTGGGCGATGCCCAGCGGGAAGCCCACGCGCGCGAACTCCCAGAACGAGACGCGCTCGCCGAAGCGACGCTCCGCGCTGTCCACGATGATGACGTTCGAGGCGGCGCCGATCAGCGTCAGGTTGCCAGCGAGCGTGCTGCCCGCGGCGAGCGCCATCAGCGCCTCCTGCCCGCCACCGGCCTGCTGGATCGCCGGCAGCGCGAGCGCTACCAGCGGGACGTTGGAGACGACCTGTGACGCCACCGCGCTGACGCCGAGGATCCACGGCGTCGAGGCGATCCGAGCGCCGAGGTGCATCACAACTTCCTTGGTCACGCCGGCCTCGTGTACGGACTCCACGACGATGAAGAGCGCGGCGAAGAACGCGAGCGTCGGCCAGTCGATGCCGCGCACGAGCGTCACCCGCCGAGGGCTCCCCACCAGCAGCAGCGCGGCCGGCACCAGCGCGATCACCGTCAGGCGCAGGTCAAACGTCGCGCCGGCGCTCACCAGCGCCACACGCGCCGCGATCAGCGCGAGCAGCACGCCCAGCGCGACCATCGACAGCCGCGCGAGGCGTTCATCGCGCAGTTGCACGCTGACGTGGACCAGCCGCTCGCCGTGGAACTCGCGGCGGTAGGCGAGGCGCAGCGCGGCGTAGGTGAGCAGCAGCGCACCGAGCGTCGGCAGCGCCAGCCATCGAGCGAAGGTGATGAACGGATTCCCCACGTCCGCGCCCTGCAGCGCGATCAGCAGGTTCTGCGGGTTCCCGATCGGGCTGAGGACGCTGCCCGCGGTCACGGCCAGCGCCAGCGCGATCAGCGTCAGCCGCGGCGTGACTCGGTGCGCCCGTGCGAGCCCGACCGCCACCGGCACGCCGACGATGGCGACCGTGTCGTTCATCAGCACCGCCGAGGCGAGCCCGCCGCCGAACAGGATCGCCAGTACGAGCGCGTCCACGCTGCCGGCGCGCGAGAACAGCCGGTAGGAGAGCGCCGCCAGCGCGCCCGACTCCTCCAGCGCCCGCCCCAGCACGAACATCCCGAAGAGGAACAGCATCACGTCGACATCGATCGCGTCGAGCGCGTGCGGTGCCGAGATGGAGCCGGAGAGCAGCATCGCCACCGCGCCGGCGGCCATGATCTGCCAGATCTGCAGGCGCACGCTCCCCACCTGCCGCACCGCGATCAGCCCCACGACCACGCCGAGGACGATCAGGGGGATGGTCACGTGGTCGCGTGGACTCCTCGGTGGGTCAGGTGTGAGGGAAGTCTACGGCGCTATGGATGTTGAGGGGTCGGACCCTCGCGCCGGACGCCCGCGCGTGCGACGCCCGCGGCGATGACCGTCGCTGCGAGCAGCGCGAATAGCATGGCGAGACGGCCGCCCTCCGCCCCGACGACGTAGTCGCCGACGGCGCTCGGGGCCGGCGCATCGGCGTGGGGCACGTCGGTCGGTGCGCCCGAGGATGGCGGCAGCGGTACGAGGTTCTCCAGGACAGTGAAGGGGCCGGGGCCGACGCTCGGACGGACGAAGAGCGTGTGGCCGTTGCCATCGACCAGCGTGATCGCTGCGCCCGCTTCCCGGCACGCGTCCGGTGTCCCCGCGGCGCCCACGGGCAGCCACCGCTCATCGCCGGTGAGGTCGACCGTGCCGCACACCTCGCCGCCGACGTACGCGGTCAGCGATTTGATCAACGGCAGGATCGATGCGTCTTCAGGCGGCACGCGTACCTCGATGGCGAAGGCCACGTCTGGTCCGTCCACCGCGGGGTAGGGTGCGAGGTTGGAGATGACGAAGGTCTCGCCCGGCAGCAGCACCGGGGCGATGCCGATCGGTGAGAACCCGTCGGGGATCAGGTCAACGACGCGTCCCGCGTCCCGGCATGCCTCGACCGTCCCGGCCGCGCCGACCACGAGCATCTGCTCGCCAGCACGGAGGTCCACGCTGCCGCACTCAGCCAACCCCACGAACGCACGCACCACCCCGAACTCCGCGAGGAACTCCGTCTCCCCGCTGAACTCCACGGTGAACGGCGCACCCGCCTCCTGCGCGTCCACCTCGGACGCCGCGCCGAACAGCACGGAGGCGGCGAGCGTGAGGGCAATGAACGGGCGTGCAAGGCGCGATGTGAGTGCGTGCGTCATCAATCGACTGTACGGGGAGCGGTCAACGCAGTGCCATTGCACACGTGGCACTTCATAGCGAATATGCTATATCGTCGGCATGGAAGTCAGGTTCTGGCGGAACGCCCGAGGTCGGGAGCCGGTGCGGGAATACCTCGCGGTGCTGGAGCGTCAGGGTGATGCGGGCGCACTTGTGAACTACCGACGAGTCCGGGCGCTCATGGACGAGTCCGGGCCGATCCTGGGAATGCCGCACACGAGGATGATCGAGCGGCGTCGTCGCGTACATGAGATGCGCATCGGGAGCCATCGGATCGCGTACGTCGAGTCCGGGGGTGTCGTCGTCCTGCTGCACGCCTGGCGGAAGCGGTCACAGAAGCTGGACACCACCGAGTTGGCCGTTGCTCTCTCACGGCTCAGAGGTCAGGAGGGGACGTGACCATCAAGCGTGCGAATGTGGGATCCAGTGCGGACGAATTCGTCGATGAGATGTTCGCCCGCAACCCCGCACTCCAGGCGGAGTACGACCGGCTTGCGCCTCGGTGGGATGTGATCGCCGAGATCGTCCGCGCGAGGAACCGCGAGGGGCTGACGCAGCGCGAACTGGCGGAGCGCATGGGCGTGTCGCAGTCGGTCGTGGCTCGGCTGCTCTCCGGCCAGCACAGCCCCCGCATTGACACGATCGCCTCGGCTGCACACGCGATGGGCTACGACCTCGAGGTCCGCTTCGTGAAGCGCCGCGCCTCGGCCCGCCGTGTCGCCGAACCGCCCGAGGGGTACGCGGCGAAGGCGACGAAGAAGCGGGGCGGGTAGGTGGCGTATTCGGACGTCATGGGTGCCATGGTGATCGTCGCGTGACGCATCGCGATGCTTGGCAGCCCGTGCTCCGGTAGTATCGCGCCCATGGCTCAGGATTTCGACTCTTCAACTGACTCGACGAAGCATCTCCCTGCCAGGCGGGAGTCGACGTTCGAGTGGCGAGTCGGAGAGCCGTCGGCGTTGGGGATTGAGGACTATCGCGAGTTAGAGGCACTCGTGTCGGCCGAAGGTCTGGAGCAGAAATGGTCACTCAAGGGACAGCGCGAGATTGGTAGCGCGAAAGTCACGACGGACACGCTCACCGATCTAATCCCCCTCCGTGATGAGGTTCCCCTCGCCCCTTCTATCGATCTCCACGCGTTTTCTGCTTCCCAACCGCCCTCATACCAATCGGCGGTCAATCTGTTTCTTGAGACCGGGTCGATGGGGCGGATTGCTGTCTTTGCTAATGGCTCCGAGAATCAGCAGACGTTCGACCGCCTTATTCGAGGTATCTCGCGGATCATCACGAAAGATCCGCCTCCGCAGACGTGGGTGCAGAAGAACCTGATCCTCTGGTATGGGATTAGCGGCGGTCTGGAAGTACTTTCACATGTGCTCTTTCTCTGCATAGTCGCCCTAGTAGTCGGGTTGCTACTCGTCCACGGCGAAGACGCTGTGTCGCCCCGCTGGCTGATCGCTGGACTCGTGGTAGCTACCACTGCGTGGATCCTTGTGCGGTTTGCGCGGCAACGTGGCGAGGTACTACAAGGGTGGCGCCCGCCTCCATTCGACATGTGGAACACCGCTAAGGGAGCCGACAGCGCCGTGCCACCCCGGTTCATGGCGCGAGACACCACACTCGCAATTGCCGGTATTGTCGCGTCGGGCGTCGTGGCGATCCTGCTCACGGTGCTGACTAGCTGAACCTAGATTCTCCTTCCCGCCGCGGCGCTCTTTGCTCGGGCGGCGGCTTTGGCGGCTTTGACCTGCTTCGGGGAGGGCTCGGGGGTGGCACCGTTCGAGGCCTTCGCGGCGCGCTTGGGCTTCGCGGGGGCGGCGACCGGGGCGTGCTTGTCGAGGACATCCTGCAGGAAGCGGCCCGTGACGGACTCGGGGTCACGGGCGACGGCCTCGGGCGTGCCGGTGGCGACGATCAGGCCGCCGCGTTCGCCGCCGTAAGGGCCGAGGTCGATCACCCAGTCGGCGCCCTTCACCACGTCCAGGTTGTGCTCGATCACGATGACGGTGTTGCCGCCATCGACCAGCCGCTGCAGCACCTCCAGTAGCGCCTCCACGTCCGAGAACGAGAGGCCCGTGGTCGGCTCGTCGAGGATGTAGGCGGTGCGACCGGTGGAGCGGCGTGACAGCTCGGTCGCCAGTTTGATGCGCTGCGCCTCGCCGCCGGAGAGCGTGGTGGCGGGCTGGCCGAGGCGGATGTAGCCTAGGCCCACGTCGCGCAACGTCTCCAGCTTGCGACGCGGCGACGGGAACGCATCGAAGTAGTCGAGCGCCTCCGTCACCGTCATCTTGAGGACGTCCGCGATGGTCTTGCCGCGGAACAGGATCTCCAGCGCCTCGCGGTTGTAGCGGTCGCCCTTGCAGATCTCGCAAGGGACGGTGACGTCCGGCAGGAACTGCATCTCGATCAGGTTGTAGCCATCGCCCTTGCACGCCTCGCAGCGGCCGCCCTTCACGTTGAAGGAGAAGCGGCCGGGCTGGTAGCCGCGCGCCTTCGCCTCCGGCACCTGCGCGAACAGGTCGCGGATCTGCGTGAACAGGCCGGTGTACGTCGCCGGGTTCGAGCGCGGCGTCCGACCGATCGGCGACTGGTCGATGATCACGACCTTGTCGAGGTGTTCGATGCCCTCGATGCCATCGTGGCCGCCGGCCTTCTCGCGCGCGCCGTTGAGGTGGTACGCGAGTGCCTTTGAGAGGATCTGGTTCACCAGCGACGACTTCCCCGAGCCGGAGACGCCGGTGACGGCGATGAACGTGCCCAGCGGGAACTCCGCGGTGACGGACTTCAGGTTGTTCTCGCGCGCCCCGCGGACGACGAGGGCGTGTCCGTTGCCCGGACGGCGCGACGCCGGGACGGGGATCGCACGACGGCCCGAGAGGTACTGCCCGGTGAGGCTGTCCGGGTGCGCGCTCACCTCGGCCGGTGTGCCGAAGGCGACCACGCGCCCGCCGTGCTCGCCGGCGCCGGGGCCGATGTCGATGAGGTGATCGGCGGCGAGCATCATCGCCTCGTCGTGCTCGACGACGAGCACGGTGTTGCCAAGGTCCCGCAGGCGGGTGAGCGTGCGGATCAGCCGTTCGTTGTCGATCGGGTGGAGGCCAATGCTCGGCTCGTCGCAGACGTAGAGCACGCCCATCAGCGCGGAGCCGATCTGCGTGGCGAGGCGGATGCGTTGGCCCTCGCCGCCCGAGAGCGAACCGGCCGAGCGGTCCAGCGTGAGGTACTCCAGCCCCACGTCGCGCAGGAATACCAGCCGCGACTCGATCTCCTGCAGGATCTGGCGGCCGATCGTCAGATCGCGCTCGGTCAGTGCGCCCGAGGCGGCGTCGCGCAGCCGCTCGGTCCACGGCAGCGCCTCCGCCACCGACATACGCGACACATCCACAATCGAGCGGCCGTCCACGAAGATGTGCAGGATCTCCGGCTTCAGCCGAGCGCCGCCACACGTGGGGCAGGGGACGGCGACCATGTAGCGCTCGATGTCCGCGCGCGCCCAGTCGGACTCGGTCTCTCGGTAGCGGCGGTCGAGGTTGGTCATCACCCCTTCCCAGGTGATCTGGTAGGTGCGCACCTTCCCGGAGGCGGATCGCATCTCCACTTTGTCCACGGCCATGTCGCCGGTGCCGCGCATCAGGGCGTGGTACTGCTTCTCGGTGAGCGTGCCCAACGGCTGCTGCAACGTGAAGCCGAGTGCCTCGCCCAGCATCTGCAGGCGCCGGCGCTGCCAGCCGGAAGATGTCGCCATGCGCTGATACGGGATGATCGCGCCCTCATCGATGCTCAGGCGCTTGTTCGGCGCGACGAGGTCCTCGTCGAGTTGCATCTGGAAGCCGAGGCCGGTGCAGGCGGGGCAGGCGCCGTGTGGCGTGTTGAACGAGAAGTTGCGCGGCTCGATCTCTCCAACCGAGTACGGCGGGTGCGTGGTGTTGGGGCACGCGAAATGCTCGGAGTACGTCTGCTCCTCGGTGACCGCGCCGTCCTCGGCGAGCAGCGCCAGCACGGCGATGCCCTCGCCGAGGCGGAGCGCCTGCTCCACGGACTCGGAGACGCGCGTGCGGGTGGCATCGAACTCCTCGTCGCCCGGCGCGGGGATGACGATGCGATCGACGACGACATCAATGTCGTGCCACTTGTTCTTGCTCATCGCGATGCGGTCGTCCAGGTTCAGCACCTGGCCATCGATGCGGACACGCACGTAGCCGCCGCGACGCACGGCCTCCAGCACCTGGAGGTGCTCGCCCTTCCGATGGCGCACCACCGGCGCGAGGATCATCGCGCGGCGTCCGGCGTCCAGCCCGAGGATCGCGTCCACGATCTGCTGTACGGTCTGGCGGCGGATCACCTGGCCGCAGTGCGGACAGTGAGGCGTTCCGACGCGCGCGAAGAGCAGTCGGAGGTAGTCGTAGATCTCGGTGACCGTCGCCACGGTCGAGCGGGGGTTCTTGGAGACGCCCTTCTGGTCGATCGAGATTGCCGGGGAGAGCCCCTCGATGTAGTCGACGTCCGGCTTCTCCATCAGG
This sequence comes from Chloroflexota bacterium, assembly GCA_027592645.1. GTDB lineage: Bacteria > Chloroflexota > Dehalococcoidia > UBA2979 > UBA2979 > W-Chloroflexi-9. Next base: position 8,407 of record JAQCKI010000015.1, read on the forward strand.
CCCAGGAACTGGCGGGCGTAGGCGGATAGCGACTCTACATAACGACGTTGGCCCTCGGCGTAGATCGTGTCGAAGGCGAGTGAGGACTTGCCGGAGCCGGAGACGCCCGTGATGACCACCAGGCGGTCGCGCGGGATCGCGACGGTGATGTTCTTCAGGTTGTGTTCGCGCGCGCCGGTCACGACGATGCGGTCCAGAGGCATCGGCAGCACCTTCATTCGTGAGCGGGGGAGGGCGACGTTCCGAACAGACATGGTACCGCGCGAGGCGGGTCCGGCGGAACCCTCGCAGGGCACATCGGCCTGATGGCAGGCCGGCGCCGCTAGGATGCGCGCGATGAGCATCGATCCTGTCCCCGGGCGGCCGCGACGGATGGCGGAGTACGGCGTCCCGGAGACGCTGGAGGGCCTCCTGCCGTGGTCCTGGGGCGCCGAGCGCCTCACCGCGAGCCGCAACTACTGGATCAGCACCACCGACGAGCGAGGCCACCCCCACGCCGCCCCGGTCTGGGGCGTCTGGCTGGATGGCGCGCTGCTCTTCGACACCGCCGCCACGTCACGCAAAGCCCGCAACCTGGCGGGCCAGCCGAGGGTGGTCGTGACCACCGAGCAGGCAACCGAGGCGGTGATGCTCCACGGCCTCGCCGAGCGCGTCGAGGACGACGGCGCGATCGAGGCGTACCTCGCGGCGTACGAGACGAAGTACGGGTCGCGACCGCCGGGCACGCGCTACCTCGTGCGCCCCGTCATCGCGTTCGGATTCATCGAAGATGCGGCGCGGTTCGGGCCCAGCGCGACCCGCTGGGAGTGGCCCCGGGCGTAGCGCACAGCGTTACGGCTGCGGACGCTGCTCCTCGGCCGGTGGGGCAGTATCGGTGCGGTCGGGGTCGTCCAGTTCTGCGGGGCGGTCATCGCCCTCGGGCGAGGCTTCGTCGTGCGTGCGGGTGAGTTGCTCACCGAAGATGGGCGGGAACTCTGCGCCGGCCGCCGCGAACTGGTCGCGCAGCTGCTGCTCAAGTTCCGCCAGGTGCTCCTCGGTGATGCCGGCCTGGTGCAGCGTCTCGCGGAAGAGGCGTTGGACCTCCATCGTGTCGCCGCGCACGAGGGCGTCCGCGACTTCGAGTTGCGTCTCAATCGCCTTGAACCGCTCGCGGCGCTCGGTGTCGTTCTCGGTCGAGAGAATGGTGGACATCAGCCGGGTGAACAGGTTCGTGGTCCGCGCGATGCGGACGCGATCGTCCGGCTCACCGGGGAACTCGCCGGTGACCTGGACTTCCAGGCCGGAGCGGGGATCGTTGGCGACGTACTGCTGGGCCATGACTCCATGATATCGCGTGGCGCTGTTGCGGCCCCCGGCGCACGCTCGCTAGTCCTGGGCGAGGGGAGGCGGCAACAGGAAGTCCAGCGGCTGGTAGCGCTCCACCATGTCCACGGGGCTGAATCCGCAGCCGCTGTCAAGGTGGATGTAGCCTCCCGAGCCAGTCACGAACACCATGCCCAGATCGTTCCCGCCTCCGATGGCGTTGGCGAAGAACACGACATGTTCCGCCCGAGGGTCGGTGTGGCCGTCTGCGGTGGCGACGGCGTAGAGCCGGATCTGGTCGCTGATCGGCGCGCGCCAACCGCGTTGCATATCGTCGGGCGTGAGTATCCCTCCGTGGCAGCCGACCACGGTCATGATCTCCAGTGGTGTGCCTGGCGGCACGCCGTCGGGACACTGGGGCGGCGGGCCGTACCAGTCGTTCGTGGTCGTGGTCGCGCACGGCGACGACTCGTACCGCGCGAGGGCGCGCAGGCGGTCAGCGTCCTGCGCGAGGTATGCGTCCACGATCGCGTCCACGGTGGGAATGCCGGTGCGCGTGTCCAGCGGATGCCCGAATGGCGGATGGATGCTCCCGAGCAGCCATCGGAACGTGACGATCACTCCGGTGCGGGCATCGTCGTGATCCCGCCACCGACTGGAGTCGCCAAGTTCGAGGACTAGGTTCTCGCCCCACAACGTGTCACCTGCGGCCGTGCAGCCATCGTGCCTTGAATTCGGTGGGCCGCCCGTCGGCAGGCGCCAGTCGGCCTCCATCGCTTCCGGGCTCGGGTACACCCACAGCACGAACGAAGGCAGGGACGGCGCGCCGTACACGTGCCCGTGCGCGCTCGCGCCGGCGCATGAGAGGCCTTGAGCCTTCGGCGCGTAGGCGAGGCCGGCCGCGACGAGCGCCTCGACGAAGTCCTCGCCGCTGATCGGTGAGCCCTCGGCGGGGCTGGGTTCGAGCGCGATGTCGGTGCGTGCGGGGATCGGAGTGGCCGTGGGCACCACGCTCGCAGTCGCCGAGGGCGTGGGCGTGGCGACGGTCGCCGGGTCGGACGGGCTGCACGCGACGACTGCGGCAGCCGCGAGGAGCGCGACGGCCGCGAGGAACGCCGCGAGGCGCGTCCGGACTGTGCGGAGGTAGGTCATCGACGATTTCATCTGTGATCGAACTTACGCCCCCGCTTCGCCACTGGCAGTGGCCCTCTCGGAGAATTGCTCGCACGGCGAGCATCGGAGGCCGTACTCTGCCGTGAACGCTCTTCGGCGGGCCGTTGCGGCGGCGAGGGGATGCACGGGGGCGCGGTGGCAGACGACCCGATCCTGGTGGTGGACCGACTGGAGAAGCGGTTCGGTGGAAACCGTGCCGTGGATGGGGCATCGTTCTCCGTCCAGCGCGGCTCAATCACCGGCCTGATCGGCCCTAACGGCGCCGGCAAGACCACCTGCTTCTACATGATCGTCGGCCTGGTCCAGGCCGATCAGGGCCGTGTCCTGATCGACGATCTGGATGTCAGCCACCAGCCGATGCACCGCGGCCGGGTCACCTTCGCCGGTCGCGATATCACCGGCCAGCCGTCGCACCGCATCTTCCGGCACGGCCTCGTGCGCACGTTCCAGATCCCGCAGGAACTCGGCCGGATGACGGTGATCGAGAACCTGATGCTGGTACCGGCCGGCCAGACCGGCGAGCGCCTCTGGGAGCCGCTGCTGCGGCCGTGGCGCGTGCGCGCCGAGGAGCAGGCGAACGCCGAGCGCGCGCACGAGGTGCTGCGCCAGATGACGCAGGATCACCTGGCGCTGGAGCCCGCTGCGAACCTCTCGGGCGGACAGCGCAAGCTCCTCGAACTGGCGCGGGCATTGATGGCGACTCCGAAGATGATCCTGCTGGACGAGCCGAGCGCCGGCGTGAACCCGACTCTGGCGCAGCGCCTCGTGGACGACATCCTTGGGATCCGCCGCGATACGGGCGTCACGTTCCTGGTGATCGGTCACGATATGGACGTGATCGCACGGCTCTCCGATCACGTCGTCGTGATGGCGGCCGGGCAGGTGCTGACGCAGGGCACCCCGGACGAGGTGCTCAGCAACACCGAGGTACAAGAGGCCTACCTCGGCGGGCAGGTCCGATGACGCCGCTACTCGATGTGCAGGGCGTCTCCGCCGGTTACGGCGATGTGCGGATCGTCCACGGCGTGTCGATCCACGTCGAGGCGCGCGAAATCGTCACGATCATCGGCCCGAACGGCGCGGGGAAGTCCACGCTGCTGAAGGCGGTGTTCGGTGCGATCCGGCCGACCGAGGGCCGCGTGATCCTCGAAGGGCGCGACGTGGCCGGGCTGAGCGCGTTCCAGATGGTGCAGGCCGGGGCGGGCTTCGTGCCGCAGACGGAGAACGTGTTCCCGTCGCTCACCATCCGCGAAAACCTGGAGATGGGCGCGTACCGCCGGCAGCAGGGTGTGAACGAGCGGATCGATGAACTCCTGGACCGATTCCCCGAGCTCGCGCGTCGTCCGAACGAGACGGCGGGACGGCTCTCCGGTGGACAGCGACAGGCGCTGGCGATGTGCCGCGCGCTGATGCTGGAGCCGCGCTTGCTCCTGCTCGACGAACCGACGGCTGCACTCTCGCCGATCATGCGCGAGGAGATCTTCGCGCAGATCGTCGCGATCCGGGACAGCGGCGTCGCCGTCCTGATGGTGGAGCAGAACGCGCGCGAGGCGCTGGAGATCTCTGACCGCGGCTACGTCCTGGTGAACGGGCAGAACGCGCTTGAACAGAGCGGCGCCGAAATGCTGGCGAACCCGGAGGTCGGTCGGTTGTTCCTCGGCCGCGTCGAGTCGGGAGCCATCGAGGCAGATGCGCCCGGTGCGGAGGGGTCACGATGACCGAGTTCGCGCAACTCCTGGTGGTGGGCGTCGTCGTCGGCTCGATCGTGGGCCTCGGTGCAATGGGGCTGACCCTGGCGTTCGGCATCCTGAAGTTCGCGAACTTCGCCCACGGGGACATGATGACGCTCGGCATGTTCCTGGCGTACGCGGTCTACACGCGCCTCGATGGCACCGCGATGGGCCCGTTCTCCGTGGGCCTGGCGATGGTGCCCGCAATGCTGATCGCGATGGCGGGCGTGGGCCTCGTTGCCGCCTCGGTGGACCAGACCGTGTACCGCCGGTTGAGGCGGCGCGGCAGCGCGAGCATCACGATGGCGATCGCATCGCTCGGCGTCGCGATCATGGTGCGTGCGGTGATCCAGTTGATCTGGGGCCCCACGCCCGTGCGGTACGCCACCGGGATCAACGTGGCGTGGACGTTGCCATTCGGGCTGCGGATGCGGCCGGATCAGGTGCTGATCGTGATCGCGATGTTCGCGCTCGCGGTCGGCCTCTACCTGCTGCTGTTCAAGACGCGGCTGGGCAAGGCGATGCGCGCGACCTCTGACAACCCGGCGCTCGCCGACATCTCCGGCATCGATACCGAGCGCATTCGTGCCGCGACCTGGATGATCGCAGGTGCGCTGATCGCCGTGGCCGGCGTGATGTTCGGGGTGCAGTCGCAACTGAAGTTCGACGCGGGCTTCGAGTTCCTGCTGCCGATGTTCGCGGCCGTGATCCTCGGCGGCGTCGGGAACCCGTGGGGCGCGCTGGCCGGGGGCATGGTGGTGGGCATCTCGCAGGAGGTCTCCACGCTCTGGATCCCCACCGGCTACAAGACGGCCGTGCCGTTCGTGCTGCTGACCGTGATGCTGATCGTGCGGCCACGCGGCCTCTTCGGGCCAAAGGGATAGGGGCGAGCATGATCGAGGCGCTGCTGCCCGTTCCGACATTCCTGGTCAGCCTCAGCGGCGTGATGAACTGGTCGGTGGGCTTCTTCACGACCATCGCGATCCTCGGGATCGTCACGCTGGGGCTCAACATTCAGTGGGGCTACACCGGCGTCTTCAACTTCGGTATCGCGGCATTCCTGATGGTGGGTGCGTATACCTCGGCGCTGCTGACGCTGCCGCCCGCGGGGGACTTCCAGAGTTACCAATTGGGCCTGCAACTGCCGGTCGTGGTCGGCTGGCTCGGCGGTGCGGCGGCGGGTGCGGTGCTCGCGTTCCTGATCGGCATGCCGACACTGCGCCTGCGTGGCGACTTCCTGGCGATCGCCACCATCGGCATGGCGGCGATCCTGCGCACGGTGGCGAATACCAGCGAAGGCCTGGTGAACCGCGCCCGAGGCCTGAACGGCATCCCACGCTTCATGGGCGACTACGTGGAACCTTCCGACTACCGCTGGGTGCTGCTCGCCACGTGCGTGGTGGCACTGGCGCTGGTGTATCTCCTCGTGCGCGCGGTGACGCAGTCGCCGTGGGGACGGGTGCTGCGCGCGATCCGAGACAACGAGGCGACGGCGCAGGCCGCGGGCAAGGCGACCGTGCCGTACCGAATGCAGTCGTTCGTGCTCGGCGGGGCGATCATGGGCTTCGCTGGCGCACTGTGGGCGCACCGCGTGGGGACGATTGCGCCGGATTCGTTTAGCGACCTCTTTGGCACGTTCTTCATCTGGACGATGCTGATCGTCGGTGGGTCCGGGAACCACCTCGGGGCCGTCGTGGGGACGCTGGTGGTTGGCTTCTTCTGGTTCGGCACACCGCTGATCCAGGAGGATCTGCCGAAGGCGCTCGGCACGCAGGTCTTCGTCCTACGCCAGTTCGCCATCGGCCTGCTGGTGGTCGCGTTCATCCTCTGGCTGCCGAAGGGACTGGTGCCGGAACAGGCACCGGTCAGCCGCTTTGCCCCCACCGCGCATCGAAGCGCACTCGACCGGCTGCGCGCCCGCCTCGGCGGAGGCGAGTCGGCGGCCTGACCCCGCCCACTGGCGAGCCTGCCCGAAGCACAAAGAAGGGCGCCCCTCCGAAGAGAGGGGCGCCCTGTGGTTCGGCTGAGCCGATCGCTCTACTTAGACAGGTCGAAGGCGACCGTGTCCAGTTCAACGATCTGACCGCCCTGGTACTGCCACACGCCGATGAACCCGGTGGTCACATCGCCGGCGGCGTCCCAGTTCAGCGTGGTCGCCGCGCCATCGAAGTCGATGTCGTCACCAGCGCGGACAGCCTCAATGGCCGCCTTCACGCCTTCGGCACCGGGGATGAAGCGGTCGCCACCCGGGCCGGCCACGGCACGGAGCTGGTCGCGGATTGCGGCACCGCTGTTGGAGCGAGCCTTCTCAGCGGCCAGTGCAATCGCCACGACCGCGTCGTACGCCTCGCGCACGAACGGACGGGTTGGCAGCGCGCCGTACTCGGCCATGAACGCCGCGTCCCAGGCCTGGGTCGCGTCGTTGTCCGGGCCGCCCACGGGCGCGGTGCCCTTCATACCTTCGAGGCTGGCGGCGCCGACGACCGCGATCAGGTCCTCAGACTTGGTGCCGTCCACGAACAGGAACTTGGAGAACAGGCCGTTCTCCAGCGCCTCGCGGATGAACACCTGCGCCTGCGTCGGGTAGCCGATCGCGACGAGGGTGTCCGCGCCACCGGCCTTGGCGGCCTGCAGCTCTGCGAGGTAGGACGCAGCACCGTCCTGGAAGGCGGCCTTGGTGACACCTTCACCGAAGGCGCCCTCGAACGCGTCAGCCAGTCCCTGGCCGTACGCGTCGTCCAGGAACAGGACGCCCACGCTGGTCAGGCCTTCCGCCTTCGCCAGGTCGGCGAGGACGACGCCCTGCGCCGCGTCCGACGTGGTGGAGCGGAACAGGAAGTCGGCGTCATCCGCGGTCGTCACCATCGGCGAGGTCGCCGAGGGCGAGATCACGATGACGCCAGCCGGACCGGCGATGCTTTCCGCCACGGCCACGGTGATGCCGCTGGCCAGAGGGCCAACGATCGCCGCGACACGCTCGACCTCGATGAGGCGGCGGGCCTCTTCGGTGGCGGCGGTCAGGTCGGTCTTGTCGTCACCGACGACAAACTCGACGGGCAGGCCGTGGACGCCGCCAGCGGCGTTCACGTGCTTGATGGCGAGCTCGACGCCCTTCTGGATCTCCGGGCCGAACTCACCTAGCGGGCCGGAGAAGTCCGCCAGGAAGGCGATCTTCAGCGGCTCTGTCGGGGCTTCCGGTGTGTCTTCGTCGGAACACGCGATGAGCGCAAATCCGGCTACCAGCGCGACCAGCAGAAGCAACGCCGAGCGGCGCCAATCCGCGATACGCAAACCAGTCATATTCCCTCCGTGTCCTGACCCGAACTGATCGGGCCGGGTGTCTGGAGGGAATGGTAAGAATCTGTGATGTGGAGGGCAACAGAATGCAAATATATTGTTCCGAACGGCGGAGGCCGAAACTGGGCCTACCAGGAGCCCCCTCCACCGCCGCCTCCGCCTCCGCCCGACGAGCCGCCAGAGAAGCCACTACTCCCGGAGCCGCCCGGCGTGGACGCGATGGTGCCCCCCGTGGTGACCGAGAAGTCGTCCATCGCCGTCGCGAACGTGCCGAAGGCGAGTGGTTGGCTGCCCCGGTACCACGTCTGGTCCGGCATCTGGGCGAGGCCCTCGAAGGCGCGCGCCCAGCGCTCGGTGACCCCGAACACGATGGCGTAGGGCAGGTACTCATAGAATAGCTGTGCTTGCTCCGCGAAGCGGGCGCGCTCCGTCTCCGCGGAGGCGATGAAGCGCTGGAACCCCCGCACGCGGGTCAGCGCCGCCGTGCCGCGTGCCGTCCGACGCGGCATCCACGGGTGCGCGATCAACAGGATCAGCGCGCCGAGGACGAGCGGGATCGGGATCAGGGCGACCCGCGTGAAGGCGATCGCCGCCGCCTGGAGCGCGATCGCGGCAATCAGCGCAACGATGCCAATCGCGACCCAGATCCCCCGCGTCTTCTCCGGAGACTGGTGGTACCAGCCGTGCTCGAGGGCATCCTTGTACATCGCGTCCTGGACCCGGGAGAGTTGCGTGTGGAACTTCGTGCGCAGGGTGCTGAGCTTCACCTCCTCGCGGCCGGCGAACAGCGACTCCATCAGCAGCCGTTCGTACTCCAGCAGTGAGGCGTCCGGCGCGCGACGGCGACTGAGTTGCCAGTCTGGCTTGCGCCGCCACCAGCCTTCGCCCGGGATCTCCTCGATGTGCAGGTAGCCGCGCACGGCCAGGTCCACGATCGTGGCGGTCACGTCCACCGTGTGGGCGACCTCGTCGATGATCAGGCCGATCTGGCCGGGCCGGAGGCGATCCGGTGGCGAATACTCCACCGGATACGGGCCGCCCTGGAACAGCGGCACCCGCTCGTCCTCGCCGCCGGCACCACCGAAGACCACGTCCACCGGCGAGCCGCGGAAGCGACGGTCGCGGCCGCGCAGCCAGATCACGCGCGACACGCCGCCCAGCACCAGCGCCATGGTGGCCCCGGCACCGCCGAGGGTGAGCGGTGTCACCTCGAACGCGCGGGCCAACGTCCAGCGCTCCTCGAGCACCGGGACGGGCGCAGTCACCGCGCCCTTCGGGATCGCGACGACGACCGTGACGCCCTGGTACGGGACGAGGCCGCCATCGCCGAATGCGGCGTTGCTCCCGGCGCGGGCGGCGTGTTCGCAGGCGAGGTTGGAGCCCTCGTACCCGGCGAAGCAAGCGATCTGCCCCACTTCCGCCGGGACCCGCACTGAGATCGTCGCGCGATCGATCGGCACGTCCCAGGTGGTGCCGATGGCGTTCCAGTACAACTCGTCGTGGCTCTCGAACGCGTTGAGGGCGTCCGACACGCGGTAGCGCACCTCGTACTGGTGCCGTCCGCTGATCGTCACGTCCGGGTCGCCGATGCGGATGCGCAAGATGCCGCCCGGCTCGTGCAGCAGCGCCAGGTCAGACGGCGCGCCGGTGGAGGACGCCACCGCTACGTCGTTGACCGAGTACAGGCGGTCGTACGTGTCGTCGTAACGGAGCCGGATCGGGATGTCGCGGAAGATGCCACGCCGCTCGTTGCTGCCGAAGTCGTAGTGGATGCGCTCTTCGATCAGCAGCATGCCGCCGCGTTCGACCTCGATCGTCACGTCGTAGGAGAGGATGCGCTCTGAGGTCTGCGCGGCCGCGCGACCGCCCACGCCGAGTCCGGCGGCGAGAATGGCGAAGACCGCGACCGCGAGGGACGCGAGTTGACGGCGAGAGGTCATGGATGCTCCGGCCCGCGACCGCACGAGGGCCGGTGCGAGGATACTGTCCACAGCGCCTCGGTGCGGACTGCCGGGCGTAAAGATTGCGGGCGCGACCGTATCGCGCCGGGCATGGGACGTGACGGGAAGGCGAGATGGACCTCGGGATGTCGGTGGCCATCGTGGCCGTGGTGTTCGTGCTGGCCTGGGTGGCCTGGACGTTCAACGTGCTGATCCGCCGTCGCACGAGGGTGGATGAGGGCTGGTCGCTGATCGAGGTCGAACTGAAGCGCCGCTACGACTTGATCCCCTCGCTCGTGGCCGCGGTGCGTGGATACGCCGCACACGAGGGCGACATCTTCCAGCGCGTCGCCGATGCGAGGGCGGGTGCCGTGTCGGTGCCAGAGAGCGCCGCCGATGGCCACGGCGCGGCGGAGTCGTCGTTGACCTCGGCGTTGCGGTCGCTGTTCGCGGTGGCGGAGGCGTACCCGGAACTGCGCGCCGCTGAGTCGTTCCAATCGCTGCAGGCCGACCTCGCGCTCACCGAGGATCGCATCGCCTACGCGCGCGCCTACTACAACGCGCTCGTCACCGAGTACGAGACAACCCGGCGCACGCTGCCCTCGATGTTGGTGGCGGCGTTGTTCCGCTTCGCCCCGCGCGCCTTCTTCGAGGCCGATGTCGCCTCGCGCGGCACGGTCGCCGTCGACCTCCGCTGACCCGCGCGCCGGGCGCGTCGCCGGGCGCGCTGCCTCGCTGCAACCAGCCCGCCGAGGCGGTACGCTACCCGCATACCCCTCGCGAGCGGGAGTAGCTCAGTGGTAGAGCGCCTGCCCAAGCCTAGCGGTCTACGCGCTGTGCTACTAGATGTGGCACCCTCACCCAAACGTGTTCAATTATCCGCTGTAGGATTGGCTCCAACCGAAAGGTAGGGGGCAATGGCGGTGGTCGATCAACCCGACACGACGGATTGGACAAAAGAGGACTGGGAGCGCGAAACAGCCGCGCTAGAAGCCTCCCTCTCGGAAGCAGTTGGCCGCGTCGCGATTCGGTTTGAACGTCTGACCGCTTCTATCAGGGATGTTCTCGAGGAGCTTTGCAGCATTGGCATTCATGACGTGTACGCGCGGGTATACGACGTGCAGCCAAGGTTGCTCGCCCTGATAGGGCATCTGCCCTATCAGAGCCTCGTCTGGGCACTCGAAGCGCTCTGGGACGGGGCGCGCATTGGCACCCCTCTGGAGCCATCCTTGGTGAAGGAGCTTCTCAGGCTCGATGATGAACGCAACACAATTATTCATTCACTTTGGTGGGCAGATCAGGGGGCTATGCCCTATCGATCGAAGTTGCATCGGAGGTGGAGCAAGCATGAAAGTGAGGACGTGAGCCTTGATCAGCTCGCCTCCCTCAGCGCTCGGCTAACGCTCGTGGATGCGCGCTTATGGGAACTGCACAACGTGCTAGAAGAGGCCGGATTCGCCGATAGCGATCGGGTCTATGGGGTTGCGCCGTTCCCGTATAGCCTGAATTCGCTGGACGAGCTGCGTTCGTTCGTCGATCGGTTCCCCGAAACGAGACTCGACGCCGGTAGCGGGGTCGCTGTGTGGTCCGATAGCGACACACGCGAGTACAGCGTGAGCGTCGAGCTGGCGCACCCGTTCGGGCGACGCGGCGTCACCCTGCGAGGTGAGTGGATCAAGTCTCTCAGCGCCGATGGCATACAAGGTGGACTTCACGATGTGGTGGTAGCACTTCGGGCCGCTCTCGACGAGGCCATTTGACCTTTGCGATCACTGATCGCGCCTCCACCGTCAACCCACATGCTGCACCTCATGCCCGCCGAGCCTCAGCCTAACGACGACGATGCACGCGCGTGGCTGCTGGAACGTCTCGACTTCATTCGCGCGCTGGTCGAGCCCGGGGCGGACGCGCTGATCGCGGACAGCGACTTCACCGCGCATACGTCACGCCTCGCTGCAACCAGCCCGCCGAGGCGGTACGCTACCCGCATACCCCTCGCGAGCGGGAGTAGCTCAGTGGTAGAGCGCCTGCCTTCCAAGCAGGATGTCGCGAGTTCGAGCCTCGTCTCCCGCTCCAACACACTTCGCCTTAGCTGCTGATGATCCTCGGACGTGACGACGTACAGATGAGGCGGCGGATCACGTGAAGTCACTCCAGACGCGGAAGAGGAGCAGGGCACCGGCGGCCACCGCGCCTGCAATGAGCAAGACACGAGTACGATCCCCGCGTCGATAGATGGAGTCAGCCATCGGGATAGATACGTCCGGGCCCAAGCGTTCACGCCTCGTCCAGTCCGGGTGCTGACCGGCCCTCACTCGTTCCCACTCATTGCAACCTTCGTCGTCTGTCCGATAAGCCATGACTACGACAGAGAACAGCCCGCCATCGCCGTTACCCCACCCTAGTTCGCTCGTCATGCAGTACCCGCTGACGATTTCTCCGTGAGTGCGGAGCGAGACCGCGGCGTCGCTATCGGCTGCCCATAGCTCATATGCGAGATCGTGCGCGATCTCCCGGGCAAGGCGCTCGCGGTAGGTGCGTCGTCCTCTCATATTTTCACCAGCCTTCCGTTCTTCGCTCGTGATCAGCTTCCCCACGATCGATACCTGCCGCCCGCCGTCAGTTCGGATCAGGAGGCGCGTCCTTGGGGCGGGCGGGGTAGGTGAGGGCGGCGAGCGCCTCGGCGCCCAGCGCCAGCGAGATCGCTCCGCCGTCAGCGGCGCGGTTCACCACCCGGTCGGTTGAGGTTCCCCGTCAGCCTCGGCCGACGAACGGCATGCCGTTGGCCATGACCGTCATGAACAGGACGTTCGCGTCCGGCGGCAGGCTCGCCATGTAGACCACGGCACGGGCGACGTCTTCCACGTTCATGCGCGGCTCCGGGCGGGTCGATCCGTCGGCCTGGAGGGCGCCCACCGACATCCGTTCGGTCATCGGCGTCTCGGCGTTGCCGATGTCGATCTGGCCGCACGTGATGCCCGTCGCGCGGCCGTCCAGTGCCAGCGACCGCGTGAGTCCGGTGATCGCATGCTTCGTGGCGGTGTACGCAACGGAGTTGGGCCGAGGCGTGTGTGCGGAGATCGAGCCGTTGTTGATGATGCGACCGCCGGCGGGCACCTGCGCCTTCATGAGCCGCACGGCGCCCTGCGCGCAGAGGAATGACCCGGTGAGGTTCACATCCACCACCCGTTGCCAGTCTTCGACCGACAGGTCTTCAATGCGGGAGGTCACACCGATACCGGCGTTGTTGAAGAGCAGATCGATGCGCCCGAAGCGCTCCCTGAGGGCGGCGAAGAGCGCGGCTACCGCGGCTGGATCGCTCACGTCGGTGGGGACCACCAGCGTCTCGGTGCCCTCGGCCAGCATCGTCGCCGTCTGGGCCAGGCGATCCTCGCGCCGTCCCGCGAGGACCATCGAGTAGCCCGCGCCCGCGAGTGCGATCGCCACCGCCCGGCCGATGCCCGTCCCGGCACCAGTCACCAGCGTCACCTTGCGATTCGATTCCATAGCGACCTCGTCTCACGGGACACTCTGGCCGGCAGGGACTTCCGTCCAGGTTGGCATCGTACCGATCGGTTTTGGCGGGCAGGGTGTCGCCCTGAGTGACTGACGAACATACGTTCTGATACACTCCCCTCACCTCTTGGCGGGGGAACAGATGTCCACACTCCGACCTGACCTGCGGTCCCGATCTATTGCCTGCCTGGCGATCCCATCGCTCGCGCTTCAGTGTGAGCTCGTGGACCGGCCGGGGCTCATCGGGAGTCCGGTTGCCCTCAGTGACGAGGTGCGGTCGCGCGTGACGGAAGCGACACGTGAGGCGCGGCACTACGGGGTGCGGGTGGGGATGACCCTACGAGACGCGGTGGCGTTGTGCCCCATGCTCACGATCCTCGAACCGCGCCCCGCGCTGGTGGCGAAGTACGCCGATGGCCTGGTGCAGGCGATGGAGGCGGTCAGCCCGTTCGTGGAGGAGGCCGAGCGTGGGCTCGTCTTTGCGGACTTGCGCGGGACGGAAGGGCTGTACCCGCGCATCGAGGATCTCAGCCGGGCCATCTTTGTTGGGATCCCCCCGGCGTTGCGCCCACAACTCGGCGTTGCGGAGTATCGGTTCACCGCGTTCATTGCGGCGCTGCACGCACAGCCGTCCGAGGTCGTCCACGTACCTGTTGGGGACGCGGCTGAGTTCCTGGCCGATGCGCCTATCTCGCGGCTTGCCCTGAATACGGACGCGGTCGAGCAGCTACACCTGCTCGGCATCGAGCGGTGCGGACAGCTCGCTGCGCTGCCGCGTCACGCCGTGGAGGCGCAGTTCGGCTATCCGGGTGGGATCGCCTGGCTGGCGGCGCGCGGGCAGGACACCACCCCACTACGGCCGCGTCCGTGGGTACGCGAGCGGGTGGTGGAGGTGGTGGAGGCGGAGCCACCGCTGGTCAGCCACGAGGCGATCCTGCACGCGCTGGAGCAGATGCTGGGGCGAGCGCTGCGCCACCCCATGGCGCGCCGTCGCTTCGTCCGGCTGCTGCGGCTGCGTGCCGAGGGCGAGCGGGGTGGCCTCTGGGAGCGCGAGCAGGTGCTGCGCGAGCCGCAGGGCGACCGCGATCGCCTCTGGCGGCTGATCCGCACGCAGGTGGAATACGCCTCGTTCCCCGGCCCGCTGACTCGGCTGTCGCTGGAACTCGGGGCGCTGACGGCGGAGAGCGGGCGGCAGCACAACCTCTTCAGCGAGGAGCAGATCCGCCGCCGTGAACAACTGGATGAGATGGTGCGCCACCTGAAGGTGCGCTTCGGCCAGTCGCCGGTCAGCCGCGTTGTCCCCGTCGAACCCTGGCACCGCCTGCCGGAGCACCGCTACGCGCTGCTGGAGTACGACCCGTGAGCGAGCGCCACACCTCGTTGCGGCCGGTGGGCCTGCCACGCGCGATCTCGATGCGTGTGGACGCGGAAGGCATGCCGATCGCCGTCACGCGTGTTGCCGCGCGTGGGCGACATGGGACTGAGACGCACGTCGAGAGCATCGACGAGATATGGCGTGTCGCTGAGGCGTGGTGGCGCGAAGGGTCGCAGGCGCGTACCTACTTCCGCGTGATCCTCGAGGGCGGGCGGCCGCTCTCGGTCTATCGCGATGACGCGACCGGCGCCTGGTTTGAGCAGCCGTACTCGGAACCTCGCCAGGAAGGGACGGCTCGATGAGCCCGCACTTCCGCGAGCAGGACTACTCGTGGCAGGGGTTCGAGGCACGCCGCCAGCGTGCCGACGAGGCGATCGAGAGCGACACTCCACGCTCGATGGCGCGCCGTGGCCCCACTGAGCCGGTGCCACTCTCCGTCCTGGACGACGTGCCGTACGTCGAGCTGCACTTGCACTCCAACTACTCGCTGCTGGAGGGCGCATCAAGCATCGACGAGTTGCTCGTGCAGGCCGCGCAGCAAGGGCATCGCGCCCTCGCGCTGACCGACCACGATGGCATGTACGGAGCGATGGAGTTCGCGCGTTCCGCCAAAGAGGTCGGTCTGCGTCCGCTCACCGGCCTTGAGGTCACGGTCATGGAGGCAGATGGCACACGGCACCACCTCACGCTGCTCGCGGAACGGCGCGAGGGCTACGCGAACCTCTGCCGCCTCTCGAGCCGTGCCTTCGGCCTTTTCGAGGACGAACAGGAGGACCGCGAGATCCGCCGCCTCGATCCGGTGGTGCCGGTCGCCTTCCTCGAAGAGCACGCGGACGGCCTCATCTTGCTCACCGGTTGTCGTGATGGCCTCGTGCCGCGGCTCGTGCAGGAGGGCCGCACTGCCGAAGCGGAAGCAGCGCTGCAGCGGTGGGTCGCGTGGTTCGGCCGCGACGATGTCTTCGTCGAGTTGCAGGACAACCTCGTCTTCGGCGACCGACCGCGGAATCACGCGCTGGTCGCGCTCGCCGGGCGCGCCGGCGTCGAGGTCGTGGGGACGGGCGATGTCCACTATCACGAGCCCGACCGCCACCGGCTGCAGGACGTGCTCGTCGCCATCAGGCACCGCAAGACCCTGGACGAGTCGCACCGCGAGCGGCGTCCGAACGCGGAATTCTACCTGCGCTCGCCGGAAGAGCAGGCGCGCCGTTTCGCCGTGTATCACCCGCAAGCGGCCGCGAACTCCGTCCGTATCGCCCGCCGCTGCACGTTCGACCTGACCGAGGACCTGGGCTACCGCCTCCCCTCGCCGCCGACGCGTGAAGGCCGCACGACGCTGGAGGAACTGCGCCAGGTCTGTACCGAGCGGCTCGGACGCAAGTACGTGCTGCACGAACGCGCGGTGGCGGAGCGGCGACTGGAGCAGGAACTCGAACTCGTGAAACGCACCGGGCTTGCCGGTTTCTTCCTCGTCTACTACGAGGTGATGCAACTGGCGGAGCAGGTAGCGGCCGAGGTGCGCGGTCCGAGCCGCGCACGGAGCGTGACCGAGCTGCCGCCAGGGCGCGGTCGCGGCTCTTCGGTGGCGTCGATCATCTGCTACCTGGTCGGGCTCTCCCACATCGATCCGGTCCGCAACCGTCTCAAGGTGGACCGCTTCCTCAACGACGGCCTCGTGACGCTGCCCGACATCGATCTCGACTTCCCGCGCGACATCCGCGCAGCACTGATCGAGCGTGTCTACGAAAAGTGGGGCAAGGACCACGCCGCCCTCGTCGCCATCTTCCCCACCTACCGCATGCGCAGCGCCGTGCGCGACGTGGGCAAGACCCTGGGCCTGCCGGAGGCCGAGGTGGACCGGCTGGCGAAACGATCGAAGCCATATGACCGCGCGACGGAGGTCACGGGCGAAGTGCTGCGCCAGCGCGGCGACCATCCTCGGCGGCAGGTGGCGGACGGCGGGGCCTTCTATGGCACCACGCTCACCGATCTGACCGAGTCATCTGAGGATCGCGCGTGGCGCTACCTCGGCGAGATGTCAGCGCAACTGGCGGGCTTCCCGCGCCACCTCTCACAGCACGTCGGTGGCATGGTGATCTCATCGGAGCCGCTCATCGATTGCGTTCCCTGCCAGCCGGCGCGCTGGCCGAACCGCTACATCGCGCACTGGGACAAGGACAGCATCGACGACGCGCGCATGGTGAAGATCGACTTCCTTGGCCTGGGCATGCTCTCCGTGGTCGAGGAATGTGTGGACCTCGTGGAGCGGCACCGCCATCGCGTCGTCGACCTCTCGCGTATCGACATGGCGGACGAGACCATCTACGACGAGATCTGCAACGGGGATACGGTTGGCGTCTTCCAGATCGAGTCACGCGCGCAGATCGCGATGCTCCCGCGCACCCAGCCGCGCACCCTGGAGGACCTCACCGTGCAGGTCTCGATCGTGCGCCCCGGCCCGATCGTGGGCGGCGCCGTAAACCCGTACGTCCGCCGCCGCGAGGCACAGCGCCGGGATCCCGCCTACCGCGCCGAGATGCCCGAGTGCGTGCGGGACGCCCTCGAAGAGACGCTCGGCGTGGTGCTCTTCCAGGAGCAGGTGATCGATGTCGCGAAGGAGATGGGCGGATTCACCGCCGGGGAGGCCGAGACCTTCCGTCGCGCGATGAGCCGCAAGCGTTCGCTCCCGATCATGGAGGGCTACCGGCAGAAGTTCATGGCCGGCGCGCTCGCGCATCCCGACGTGTCTCGGGCGGTGGCGACGAAGATGTTCGAGAACCTGCTGGGCTTTGCGGAGTTCGGCTTCCCGAAGTCGCATGGTGCCGCCTTCGGGCTGCTCGCCTACCAGTCGACCTGGCTCAAGCACTACTACCCGCCCGAGTACCTGTGTGCGCTGCTCAATGAACAGCCGATGGGCTTCTACCCCGCCCACGTTCTCACCAAGGACGCGCAGCGCCACGACGTCGATATCCGGCGCCCCGACATCAACCTCAGCGACGCGCAATGCACCGTCGAGGAGGTCACGCGCGAGGGCGTGCAGACCGATCTCCGCGGCGCGGTGCGCGTGGGCCTCGGCTATGTGCGCGGTGTCGGGGAGGCCGGAGCCGCGCGCATCGCGGAGGAGCGCATACGGACGGGCGAGTACCGCTCGCTCTTCGACTTCGTACAACGCACGGGACTCTCCCGGGAGGCCACCACGAACCTGATCCGCATCGGGGCCTTCGATGCGCTCGGCCTCAACCGCCGCGAACTGATCTGGCAGCTCGGGCTCTTCGCGGGCGGCTTTGAGCAGGCAGACCTGCGCCGGCCGCGCAACCGTCAGCTCCGGCTGGCGTTATCGACGACCCAGGACGAGGTCGCTCTCAGCGACTTCACCGCCTACCAGCGCATGGCCGGGGACTACGCGGTGCTGCGTCTCTCGCCGGATAGTCACCCGATGCAGTTCCTGCGTCCCGCGCTTGGTGAGGGCGTCATCTCCAGCCACCATCTGCGTTCGATGCCCGCCGGCACGCGCGTCAACCTCGCCGGCCTCGTCGTCTGCCGTCAGCAGCCGATGACCGCGCGAGGGATCATCTTCCTGCTGTTGGAGGACGAATACGGCCTGGTCAACATCCTCGTCAGCAAGGCACTGGTCGAGGCCCATCGGGATGTGGTGCGTACGGCGGCGTTCGTGCGCGTGCGAGGGAAACTGGAAGCCCGTGGCGGGGAACAGCGCACGCTGATCGCGGAGTCGGTGGAGCAGCTCGTGCCAGCCGAAGCACTGGCGGTGCCGGAGGGAAAGAGCTGGGGGTAGGCGGCGTTCCAGTGCCTTCGCCTAGCGGTGAATCACGCCCGCATGTTGTCATCGGCGGGCCCGGCAGGCCGTTTGAACGTACTCAGGAGGACGGTGGTGTACGCGTTCGCCAGAATCGAACGCCGCGGCGAGAGATTTCTTAGAATGCAGTGAAGTCGTCCCGCTGCGCTCGATCCGCTGAACCGTCCGGAGGTTCAACCCGGCGGCAACTGCCAACTCATCTTGCGACCAGGATCGCTGTGTCCGCAGGGCCAGGATGAGGTGTCCGTCGATCTTCAAGCGTCACCACAGTTCGTCTTAGCCCTCGTATGGCGCGAGGTTATGGGATGGGTCGTGCGCCCACCACGGCGATGCCCGACTCCGAACCGACACCCCTACGACAACCGTACGGCAGTCGTACGGCATCTTGTTTTCCGCCCTCACGAATCGCGCGGTTGAACAGCGTCCATGGCGTTTCGGCCGGCTCGCCAAGGATGTAACCGGCTTTGCACCGCGTGTTCAACATGCCAGGCGAAGCACTTCGTCGACCACCTCGTCGAGAGGTCGGGTGGCGTCGATATCTATCGCTCCTGCCGGTCCTGCGTCGCTCCGATTTAACTCGAGCATGAGGTCGATTCCCTCCTGACCGAGCGACCAGTCGTCATCGGTGCGCGCTTCGAGGCGGCGACGCATCGTGCCATCGTCGATGCGCAGGTTGAATACCTTGGTGAAATAGGGCAGGAAGTGGTCGCGATTGCGACTGCTCCCGCAGACAAACAGCACCTCGGGTTCCGGGCTCTCGAGTTCGGTGACAGCCCGTTGCCGGTCCCACATCCAGGTGTCGTGCGAGATGGGGCCACCTGGAAGTCCCGTGTCGGGATCCGCGTGATAGGCCCAGACACGGTCGGTACTGATGGCCTGGTAGCCGCGCCGGAGTAACGCCTCGTAAACCGAGGACTTGCCAGTACCAGACAAGCCCTCCACCAGAAAATTCCGCTTCGCCATGGTGACGCTCCAGCACATGCTCGGGACGACCTTCACGATCACCCATCTCCATGTCAACTGGCCGGTGTCGCGCCCGACCGCTCGACCTAGCGGCACGAGCACGATGGATGTGGGGGACGCGGAGTCAATGGCCCGGCGGGCCACTTCACAGTCGTGGACGCACGGTGATACGCCCGGACGTGACGTGAGTGTGACGCGGAGCGTTCAACCATGCCGATCAACGAGTTGCCGACCAATAGGAGATGCTTCGATGCCTCAACTGATTTCCGCCACGACGATCATGGGCGACCCGGTGGTGAACGCGGCCGGGGATGATCTCGGCAAGATCGAAGAGTTGATGCTGGGGACCGCCAACGGACAGATCGAGTACGCCGTCGTTTCCTTCGGGGGCTTCCTGGGCATGGGCGACAAACTGTTCGCCGTGCCGTGGAAGAAGCTGACGCTGCAGCAGCACGAGCACCGGTTCATGCTCGACCTCCCCCGCGAGACCCTCGAGAAAGCGCCCGGCTTCGACAAGAACAACTGGCCGGACACCGCCGACGCCGCGTGGAGCGCCGAGATCGATCAGTACTACGGTGGCCGCGCCTAAATCACGACGGGTTCCCGTCTGAGCGCGCGACCTGCGCTCGTCTCCCATCCGCGGAGCCCCCGATGCCCAGGCGTCGGGGGCTCCCACGCATAGACCCGCTGTCGTGGTGCCCGGTGATGGTTCCGCACGGGTCGAGGTGGCTACATTCGTGTCAGCGATCCCGGCGTTCAATTGGAGCGAACGATGCCACGATTCAACCGACGCGCCCGGCTCGATACGTCTCAGGTCCAGGACCGACGTGGCGCGTCCGGCATGGCGTTGGGTGGCCTCGGCGGTGGCGCCGGGCTGATCGTGATCGTCATCATGATGTTGCTGGGCGTGAACCCGCTGGAGAACTCTGCCAGCCCGCTCGCCCAGACCCCGACCGCCGGGAACCTCAGCGCATGCGTGACCGGGGCCGATGCGGAGACGCAGCAGGATTGCCGGATCGTCGCGTTCGTGAACAGCATCCAGGAGTTCTGGTCGGAAGAACTGCCCCGGAACGGGATGGTCTACTCACCCGGCCCGCTGGTGCTGTTCACCGGAAGCACCCAGACGGCGTGCGGGTTGGGCAGTGCACAGGTCGGGCCGTTCTACTGCCCAGCAGACCAGACGATCTACCTCGACCTTGGGTTCTTCGAGGAGTTGCGCGTCCGATTTGGCAGCAGCGGCGGCGACTTCGCCGAGGCCTACGTGCTGGCGCATGAGTACGGCCACCACGTGCAGAACCTCCAGGGCTTGCTCAATGCCGCCGGGCGCGACGGGGAGACTGGACCTGACAGCCAGGCGGTTCGGCTGGAACTCCAGGCCGACTGCTACTCGGGAGCCTGGGCAAACAATGCGACTCGCACCGGGTACATCGTCGAGATCAGCGACGAGGCGATTGCCGACGGCCTGGCCGCTGCTGCCGCCGTGGGCGACGACCGCATCCAGGAGCGTGTCGAGGGCCGCGTTACGCCCGAGAACTGGACCCACGGCTCTGCCGAGCAGCGGCAGTCCGCGTTCCTCACGGGCTACCGCTCCGGCGACATGGCTGTCTGCAACTGATCGCACAGCGTTGGCGATGGCCTCGGACAGCTGCGAACGCGATCGCCGACCCGGTCACTCGGGATCGGGTGACTCATCCTCGGGGCGCGCGGGATAGGTGAGGGCGGCCAGCGCCTCGTTCGCCGTGATCAGCCCCGCCACCAGCGCCAGCGAGATCGCCCCACCATGAACCCAGCCGCCCAGGCGAAGCCAGTAGATCGCGATCGCGACGATGAACAGCGCCGCGCTGATTGCCGTGGCGATCAGGTGATCTCGTCGAGTACGACGTGGCGGCCAAGTCGTACCAGGGCTGGCGACCACCGCTGCTGTGGCACGAGACCTGGCATCGATTGCGTCGGGACTTTCCGGCACCCACACCAACCACCGGAACCCCTGCGGGCGTTCGTCCCGGCGCTTGCTGAGGCTCCCGGTTGCGATTCTGCGCCGCACGGTTGTGACGCTCACACCGAGCAGGCGCGCCGCGTCCGCGACTGGCACCCAGCACCCGGCGTCGGACTGCCCGGGCGGAACAGGTGGTGAGTCGGTGGGTCGAACTTCACGGGCCACCCAGAAACGATAACCGACGGGCCACTGCTGCTTGCAGTCGCGGGCACGAGGGCGGGCGTCTCGCCTCGCGCCCGCGTACCATCCGGCGATGCCTGCGCCTGCCGTCGGCGAGTGTCGCCGGCTCGAATGCGCGCCACCGTGGAGGGACCCCGATGTCATCGACACGCACGATCGCCGAGTTCGTCGTGGGGGCCGCCGAGCCGCCTCCGTGGGTGATGCACGAGGCGGCTCGGAAGTTGGTCAACGTCCTGGCGATCTCGATCTCGGCTTCGCAGCACCGCTCCGCGAAGACGTTCTTCGAGTGGGCGCGGGCCGAGGGCGCGGCGGCACGGGCGACCGTGCTCGGCTGCGACCTGCCGACCAGCCCGACGCTGGCGGCGCAGGTCAACGGCTTCCTGGCGCACCTGCAGGACTACGACGACACGCACTTCCCGACGGTGCTGCACCCGAGTGCGCCGGTCTGGCCCGCTGTCCTCGCTGCCGCCGAGGAGACGGGTGCCTCCGGCCGCGACACGCTCATCGCGTTCGCGCTCGGCGAGGAAATCGCGTGCCGCGTTGCCATGTCCGTGCACCCATGGCACTACGACGCGGGCTGGCACATCACGGGGACCGTGGGCGTGCTGGGTGCGGCCGCCGGTGCGGCGCGTCTGCTGGGGCTGGACGTGCCGCAACTGGTCGCCGCGTTCGGCCTCGCCGGGACGCAGGCATCGGGCGTGCGCGAGGTGTTCGGGAGCGACGGCAAGCCGTTCCACGCCGCGCGTGCCGCGAGCGCGGGCTACCAGGCCGCGGCGCTG
>JAQCKI010000115.1 GCA_027592645.1 Chloroflexota bacterium
GAGGAGCAACGCGTGGACGCGCGCCAGGTGGCGCTGCCAGTCCGCATAGGCGTCGCGGTAGGCCTGCTTCGGGTCGCCCTCGGGCGTGCTGAAGGGAGTGTCGGCCATGCGGTCGAGTGTACCGCCGGCCCTTCGCAGGCGCGGCTAGGGGCGGCGGTAGTCCTCGCGGAGGCGGGCCAGCACCAGCCGGTCGGTCGGGAAGGCGATCTCACTGTCGGCGGGCAGCGCGTCCAGTGGCCAGAAGCGCGCCTCAACGGCGTCATCGCCCGCGATCAGCGAGCCACCGGTGCGGTGCGCTCGCACCCAGATGCCCACGGTGTGCAGGTCGGGGCCGTGGAAGTTCGACCTCGCGTCGTACACGCCGTCGATGGCGATCTCCAGGCCCGTCTCCTCCAGCAACTCACGGCGCGCCGCCTCCTCGATGTCTTCGTCGTACTCGATGAAGCCGCCGGGGAGATCCCACCCGCGCCCGTCGCCACGCAGCGTCAGGAGGACCGCACCGTCCTCGACAATGATCGCCGCGACCCCGGCCACGGGATTCTGGAAGAACACGAAGGCGCACGCCGGGCACGCGAGCCGCGGGCGTCCGTACTTCTCGATGAGATCGAACGGTGCGCCACACTTCGGACAGAACCGGTAGCGATGGTTGCCGTCTGGACGTGCCTGGACCACTGGCGGCCTCCACGGTGCCGGTGAATGGCATCCGGCGGCGGATAGCAGAAGGGCCGCGCGAGGCGGCCCTGGAAGTGCGTTGGTGACCCGTGCGGGATTCGAACCCGCGATCTCCACCTTGAGAGGGTGGCGTCCTAACCGCTAGACGAACGGGCCCCTGAACGGAACGTGGTCTACCTTACCGAGCCTGCCCGCCTCGCGCCAGATCTGGGCGCCGCTCCGAGGTGCGGTAGCATCCCCGAGGCCGCCCGTATGCGACCTGGAAGGAGCGACACATGAACCTCGCCGTGATGATCGAAGGCCAGGAGGGCCTGGACTGGGACCTCTGGCGGAGGATCAGCCGCGCCACCGAGGACCTCGGCTTCGAGTCGCTCTTCCGCTCCGACCACTTCTTCTCGCTCTCCGGCCCGCGCGACCGCGACGCGCTGGAGACGTTCGTCTCGTTCGTCATGACCGCGCAGGAGACCAGTCGCATCCACTTCGGTTCGCTCGTCGCTTCGATGACCTTCCGGCACCCCTCGCTCCTGGCGCGCATGGCGGCGCAGATCGATGTGCTGTCGGGCGGCCGCTTCATCCTCGGAGTGGGTGCCGGCTGGAACGTCCCGGAGCACGAGGCGTTCGGCCTGCCGTTCCCGCCGGTGCGTGAGCGCATGGACCGGCTGGACGAGGGCATCCGCGTGATCAAGGGCCTCTGGGGCCAGGGCCCCGCGACGTTCGAGGGCCACTACTACTCGCTGAAGGACGTCGACTCCCACCCGAAGCCGGCCGCCAACCCTCAGCAACTGCTCGTCGGCGGTAGCGGCGAACGCCGCACGCTCCGGATCGTGGCGGAGCACGCAACCGAGTGGAACGGCGTGGGCCTGAACCTGGAGGGCTACCTGCACAAGCGCTCCGTGCTGGAGCAGCACTGCGCCGACATCGGCCGCGACCCGGCCACGATCCGTCACTCCCAGATGGGCGGCTTCGTGATCGGCAAGGACGAGGCGGCGGTACGCGCGCATCTCGGCCGGATCGCGGAGCGCAACCCGATGCTCGGGCGGGGCGCACCTGACGAGGTACTGGCCGGCGTGAAGGCGCGCGGCTGGCTCGTCGGCACGCCCGGCGAGATCGTCGACGAACTCGGCCGCCGCGAGGAGGCCGGCATCAGCCGCACCATGCTCCAGCATCACGCGATGTCTGACTTCGCCACGCTGGAACTCGTCGCGGCGGAGGTGCTGCCGCAGGTGCAGCGCTAGTCTCAGGCGAGGTTCAGCACGAAGTCGAACCGGGCGCTCGCCGCGCCACCCGACTCCTGCCAGTCGCGGAGTACCAGCCGCGCGTCGAAGATGCGGTCGGCGGCGTTGCCGGCGTCGCCACCGAAGTAGATCTGCGTCGTCAACACCGAACGGCCCGGCGCCTGCACCTTCACGTGGATGTGCCGCGTACGCCCCGGGTATTCGCCCGGCACAATCGTCTCGGCGCGCCACACGCCGGACGCCTCGGTGAACTGGTGACCACGCAGGCGGTAACCGGCGTTGTCATACACGCCCGTTGCATCGCACTGCCAGAGGTCGATCAGCGCGCCCGCCACCGGCGTACAGTCCGTGGACAACACGAACCCTTCGATGTGGAGCCGCGTGCCCGCCGTGTCGGACTCACGCAGGTTCACCCTCTGCGGTGAGTTCGGCGTGAAATACGGGCCTTCCGTCTGCGCCGGGGTTGGGTCGTCATCTTCGTCACCGCAGGCCGGTGTCGCCTCCAGCATCACGCCCTGGGTGGGCGCAACCGCCGGCGTCGATGCCGTGGCGGGGGCCTCGGCCGTCGCGGAAGGCGACGGAGCGGTCGTGGCTGTGAGTGGCGTCGCGGACGCCGCGTCCTCGCCGGTGTCGCACGCGGCGATCACCACGCCCAGCGGCAGGATGATCGCGCCCCGTAGGAGCGCACGACGCTTCAGGACTCGGTTCAGCCACGCGGACATGAGGCGCTCCTCCACGGTGGGTGGGAGTCCATTCTGTCACCGGGCGCGTGGGTGTCGCGTGCGGGGCGGCGGGCGGCCGAGGAAATGGTGCCCCCAAGGGGAGTCGAACCCCTGTCTGGACCTTGAAAGGGTCCCGTCCTGACCGCTAGACGATGGGGGCGTCGGGCCGGCCGCTGAACCTGACGAGAATAGCAGCGAGCCCCCGACCGGTCACGGCGAGGGCTCGCTCCCGTCCAAAGACGGTCAGATCAGGACGCTGGTGCTACCTCGGGAAACGCGGGAGCCCCAGGTTGCCGCGGCCCGGCAGCAGGTCACGCGCGGCAGCGAACGGCGCGCCGGCGGAAGACGGCAACGAAATGCCGGAGGGGCGGCTCGCCCGAGGCTCCGGAGCGGGGCGCTCCTCGCTGCCGGTCGTGGCGCTGCTGGTGGTCGGCATCCAGCCACGAGCGCCCACGGCCTCACGCATCGGCGAAGGAGCAGACGGGGCGCTGGGCGTCACGTCAGGGCCGTCCGATGTGGGCGCTGAGGGCGCGCTGCCCGAAGGCGCGATCGGCGTGGCCGGGGTGATGTCGGGGCGCTCCGGCTCCTCCACCAGGTAGGCGGGCTGCTCGTCGTCACGCTTCCACACGAGGTAGGCGACCGCGGCGATCGCCACGGCGGCCAACAGGCTGATGACGAGATACGCGGGGCCACGGCGGGAGCGCTTGCGGCGCAGGGCGCGGCCGACGAGTGGCTCAACCTGCTCGCGCAGGTCGTCCACGTGCTCGCGCAACTCCTCCACGGCGTGCCGGGCGTCCTCGATGGTGACGTCTGGGACGGAGCCACGAAGCGACTCCGCGCGACGACGACCGTCGCGCGCCATGGCGCGGATGCGGTTGCGGTTCGGGATCATGATGTGCATGCGGTACCGCCTAGCAGGTACCGGCGGGCGTCTCTGCGACGCGGCCGGTGTGGATAAGTGGCTCCACCCCCGGCGGGAGGTCTACTGTAACATGGATGGGCGGCCCGGCCCGAGAGCCCGCGCCCATCCTTCGTGAACCTGTGCACACTCTAGGCACACGTTGCGCGTGATCCCCACCCCCGGAGGATGTACGCTTCGCGGACTGACGCTGAAGCATCCCCGCTGCCACCCTGCCTGTTCCGGCTGAGACCGGATCCGCAGGGCTATTGCGTTCGAGGCCGAGGCGTATAGTCAGGGTCTTCGCAGACTGCTCAGGAGTAGCGTCATGATCACCGACCGCGCCGAGCGGAACATCAAGCAGTTCCCGGATCGCACCAACCCGGGAGCTGGCTATCAGCTGCTCCTCCGCCTGCGGATGGAGAACCGCCCCGGCATGCACGGTCGGGTCGCCACCGTCCTGGGCGACCAGGGCGCGCAGATCCTGGACATCGACATTGCCGATGTGAACCCGGACGTGATCGTCCGCGACTTCATCATCCTCTGCGCGGACGAAGCGCAGGCGCACGAACTGGTGAAGGCCGTTGAGACCGTCGATGGGGTCGAGGTGCAGCATGCATCCGACCGCACGTTCCAGTTGCACCGGCGCGGCAAGATCGAGATTGCGAACAAGGTGCACATCCGCACCAACGCGGAACTCTCGCACGTCTACACCCCGGGCGTCGGCCGGGTCTCCATGCAGATCTACGACAACCCGGACGCCGTCTGGTCCCTCACCATCAAGCCGAACGCCGTCGCCGTCGTCACGGATGGCACCGCCGTCCTCGGACTCGGCGATATCGGCCCGTGGGCCGCGATGCCGGTGATGGAGGGCAAGGCGATGCTCTTCAAGTCCTTCGCCGATATCGACGCGTGGCCGATCTGCCTGGACACGAAGGACACCGAGGAGATCATCCGGATCACCAAGGCGATCGCCCCGGGGTTCGGCGCGATCCTGCTGGAAGACATCTCCGCACCACGCTGCTTCGAGATCGAAGACCGCCTGCGCGCCGAGATGGACATTCCGGTCTTCCACGACGACCAGCACGGCACCGCCGTAGTGGTACTGGCCGCGCTGATGAACAGCCTGAAGATCGTGAAGAAGCGTCCGGAAGACCTGAAGGTCTGCGTGCTCGGCGTGGGCGCCTCAGGCGTGGCCTGCTCCAAGATCATGATGAACTTCGGTGTGAAGAACGTCATCGGCTTCGACCGCCAGGGCGCGGTCTACCGCGGACGCAAGGAGCACATGAACACGGCGAAGGAGTGGTTCGCGGACCACACCAACCCGGAGGGCTTCGACGGCACGCTGCAAGAGGCGCTGGAGGGCGCGGACATGTTCCTGGGCCTCTCCGGCCCGGCCCTGCTCAATCCGTCATGGGTGGACAAGATGGCCTCGGACGCCATCGTCTTTGCGCTCGCCAATCCGGTTCCGGAGGTCATGCCTCACGAGATCGCCGGCAAGGCGCGCGTCATCGCCACTGGCCGGTCGGACTTCCCCAACCAGATCAACAACGTGCTCTGCTTCCCGGGCCTGTTCCGGGGCGCGCTGGACGCCGGCGCCAAGCAGATCACGGAAGAGATGAAGATCGTGGCCGCCCGCGCCATCGCGGAGACCATCCCGGACGAACTGCTGACGGAGGACTACATCCTGCCGTCCGTGTTCAACGAGGACGTTGTCGCACGTGTCTCCGAGGCCGTCTCGGCCGAGGC
>JAQCKI010000116.1 GCA_027592645.1 Chloroflexota bacterium
CTCACGGCGTGGCCGTCACAGAGTTGCCGAGGACCGTCGAGACGCAGTTCAACCTGGACACTCCGAACGACCTGGTGACACTGGCGCTGGCCGGACGTGGTGGTCCGCGCCTGCGGCGCGTGTTGAAGCAGGCGCGCCTGGACACCTCGCGCGTGTCGGAGGCGTCGCGCGTGTTCGTCGACCGCACGAAGCAGATGCTGGTGGCCGGCCGGGTACCCTCACGCACGTGGCGGTACCTAGAGACCGAGGCGGCGTGCCGTGTGCGCGTGCTCTCCGAGGAGCGCGGGATGCAGTCGGCCGGGACGGATGTGGATGGCACGGCGCGGTCGCTGCTCGGCCAGTGGATCGCGGAGGCGGGCCCAGAGCGCGCGTTCGGCGAACTGCTGCCGGAACTGTGTGACGCGGCGTTCCTGGACATTCGCCCGGCGCTGGTGCAACTGGGTATCCGGGCCTCGCGCGCCGATCGTTTCGCAGCCGACCTCGGCCAGGCCGGCGCGATTGAGGATCCGGCGCTGCGCCGGATCGTGGCCGCGGCGGTGGCGTCACCGGTGCCGGTGGTGCTCGGCGGGCATTCCCTGGTGGGCGGCTGCATGCACCTGCTGAACCAGTGGGCGTGGGACGAACACGACCGGCTGGCGGGCCGCCGCTAGGCCCCCTTGGGCTTCCGAGGCTTCCGTGCCGTCGCCGCTCGCCGCGCCGCCGCCCGCGCGCCCTCGAACCACTCGCGGAGCAGATCGGGCGCGTCGAGGTGCTCCTCCGGCGGTGGGTAGTAGGGCATCCGCGTCGACTTCCCAGCCGCCTCGTACCGCCACGCCTCGATGCCCAGCGCCTCGAAGGCCGGGCGGTTCACGTCGTCGGCGCGCAGGTAGGCGGTGCCGTCATCGACCAGCGCGAACATGGCGCCGTCCACGTACAGGCCGAAGCCGCCGAACATCGCGCGGGCGCTGACCGGCGCGAACGCGCCGAACCGGTCGAGGAGGGACGCGACAAACTCGGTATCCGGGTGCTCGCGCTTTGGTCTGGGCATGGGCGGACTCCTCACCCCGTCAGTGGGGCGGGTAGCCGGTCGCGGCGGTACCATCAGCCCTCAGCAGATGTCGTTGTGGTGGGGAGCATGCCATGAGCGCGCTCGATCAGGTAGACCCAAAGGTCGCGGAGATCATCCGCTTCGAAGAGCAGCGCCAGCAGCAGGTGCTGGAGATGATCCCGTCCGAGAACTACGCCTCAGCGGCGGTGATCGAGGCGGTCGGTTCCGTCCTCACCAACAAGTACGCCGAAGGTTACCCGGGCGCGCGTTACTACCACGGCAACGAGTTCGTGGACGGCGTGGAGACGCTGGCGCAGGAGCGCGCGAAGGCGCTCTTCGGCGTCGATCACGCCAACGTGCAGCCTCACTCCGGCACACAGGCGAACATGGCTGTGTACCTGGCCCTGCTGCAGCCCGGCGACACGGTGATGGGCCTGCAACTGGACGCGGGCGGGCACCTGACCCACGGCTCGCCGGTCAACGCCAGCGGGATCCTCTACCAGTTCGTCCCGTACCTCGTCGACCGCGAGACGCAGCAGGTGGACTACGACGAGATGCTGAAGGTAGCGAAGGAGGCCCGCCCGAAGATCATCGTGGTGGGCGCCACCGCCTACCCGCGCGAGTGGGACTTCAAGCGTGCGCGCCAGGTCGCCGATGAGGTGGGTGCGGTGCTGATGGCGGACATGGCGCACATCTCCGGCCTGATCGCCGGGGGCGTCCACCCCAGCCCGGCCGGTGTTGCCCAGATCATGACCACCTCCACCCACAAGACCCTGCGCGGCCCGCGCGGCGGCATGATCCTGTGCGACGAGCGCTACCGCCGCCGCATCGACCGCGGCGTCTTCCCCGGCTCGCAGGGCGGGCCGCTGATGCACGTCATCGCCGGCAAGGCGGTGATGCTGAAGGAAGCCGCGACCGACGAGTTCCGCGAGCACGCTCGCCAGGTGGTCGCGAACGCGAAGGCGCTGGCGAAGGTGCTGCTCGATGCGGGCTTCACGCTGGTCTCCGGTGGCACGGACACCCACCTGATCCTGCTGGACGTGCGCCCGCTGGGCATCAACGGCCGCCAGGCCGCGGATGCGCTGGAGGCTGCCGGTATCGTCCTGAACTTCAACGGCGTCCCCTTTGACACCCTGCCCCCGCGCGAGGGTGGCGGCATCCGCTTCGGCACCCCGGCGCTGACCTCGCGCGGGATGAAGGAGCCAGAGATGCAGCAGGTGGGGGCGTTCATCACCCGCGTCTTGCACGCCATCGGCGACACCGCGGAGCACGCGAAGGTGCGCGAGGAGGTGCTGGCGATGACCAGCCGCTTCCCCGCGCCGGGCATCCCCGTCCGCTCATAGGACGTGTCTCGCGACACCTCGCACGAGGGCTGGCAACGGCCCTCGTGCTGCGTCTCGCCTCGGATACGGGCGGGGGCATCGTTGTGGCGCGCAGTTATGATCACGTTGGTCGACGGTTCGTCGGCCATGGGGATCGCGTCGGGCCGTTGCAGGCATCGGCGTGGTTGGAGGAATCAGATGGACTGGAACGACACCCCCGAGCAGGCGGCTTTCCGCACCACGGTGCTGACATTCATCAAGGACAAGCTGCCGAAGCGGTACGCCGGCGGCGGGGACGATGGGTTCGAGGGCGGCTGGGCCACCGACCGCCGCAGCGACGACCCGGACGCGCGCAAGGCCGCGCAGGACTGGGTACAGGCGCTGGCATCCAACGGCTGGGTCGCTCCCCACTGGCCGAAGGAATACGGCGGGGCCGGGCTGAGCCCGATGGAGCAGTTCATCTACAAGATGGAGATGGCGAAGGCCAGCGCGCCCGACGTGGGCGGTTCCGGTGTCGCCATGCTGGGGCCCACGCTGATCGTCCATGGCACGGAAGAGCAGAAGGCGCAGCACCTGTCCGGCATTCTCTCCGGCGACGTGGTCTGGGCACAGGGCTACTCCGAACCGGGCTCCGGTTCTGACCTGGCCAGCCTTCAAACCCGAGCCGTCCGCGATGGCGACGAGTACGTGATCAACGGCCAGAAGATCTGGACCTCCGGTGGCCACCTGGCGGACTGGTTCTTCGCTCTCGCCCGTACTGACCCGGATGCACCGAAGCACCGCGGCATCTCCTTCCTGCTGATGGACGGCAAGACGCCCGGCCTCTCCGTTCGCCCGCTGATCAACATGGGCTGGGCGCACGGCTTCAACGAGACGTTCTTCGAAGACGTCCGGGTGCCGGTCTCCAACCGCGTGGGCGACGAGAACCGCGGCTGGTACGTGGGCATGACCCTGCTGGACTACGAGCGCTCCAACATCACGGGCGCCGTCTCCGCTCGCCGGGACATCGAGAAGTTGTTGGATTACGCGAAGGGCGAGGGCAAGGATCGCTCCCGCCTGGGCGAGTTCAACTCGATCCGCCTGGACGTGGCCGACCGGTTCATTGAGACCGAGGTCATGTACAACTTCTCGTTCCGCATCATCTCGATGCAGGACCGCGGCCTGATCCCGAACTACGAGGCGTCGACCTCCAAGCTCTTCAACTCGGAGCTGGTGCAGCGCCTCTCCAACACGGGCATCAAGGCGTTCGGCCTCTACAGCGGCGTTTGGGACGCCAAGAGCAAGTATTCCGCCGTGGACGCCGCGTTCACGCAGCGCTACGTGTTCTCGGTGTCCGCGACGATTGCCGCGGGTACGTCCGAGATTCAGCGCAACATCATCGCCACGCGAGGCCTCGGCCTTCCGCGCGGCTAGCACCACGGATCGCGGCTACCGCCGCGGGGGCCTGCCGTGCGGCTAGCCGTCGGCGGTCTTCGGGCCGCTCGAAGCGCACACACGCCGGGCCATCCGCAAGGGTGGCCCGGCTGCTTGTCCGGGGTGGGCGAGGGGTCCGGAGCGCCACCGCCCGTTTGATCCTGCCGGAGCGGCGCGCCTACACTCACAGGAACCCATTTCACCGCGGATCGGGGCAACGCCGGCGCCTGCCGGGCCAGTTGCCTCCATCGACCGTGATCAGCGGAGGCAACGTGAACGAGTACGAGTTGATGACCGTGTTTCATCCGCGTCTGAACGTGGATGAAACTACGGCGGCGATTGCGGGCGTCGAGGCCCAGATCGTCGCCAACGGTGGGGAGATGCTCTCCACCGATGTCTGGGGTCGGCGCCGCCTGGCGTACCCGATCAAGGGGTACGTGGAGGGCACCTACACCCTGATGACCCTGAAGATGCCACCGGCATCGGCGGTTTTGGTTGAGCGCTGGCTGGGCATTTCTGAGCCCGTCCTGCGGCATTTGCTCATCCGTGGCATCATCCCCTTTGAGCCCCAGAGCCGAGGGCGTGACGGTGGTTACGGCGGCCGCGACGATGATCGCGACGACCGGGACGACCGGGACGACCGTGGTGACGACGACCGTGATCGCCGTGACGACCGCAACCGGCGCGACGAGGCCCCTGTGGCCGCGTTCGCTGGCGAGGATCATGGCGATGATGGCGACGAGCCGGCCGAGGGGTAAAGCCCTCCCCCGCACCTCGGGAGTTCCCGCGTGCTCAATAAGTGCATGATCATTGGCCATCTGGGCGCTGACCCGGAAATGCGGTACACGGCGAACGGAAACGCCGTGACCACGTTCCGCGTGGCGACCA
The DNA here is from genome assembly GCA_027592645.1 of Chloroflexota bacterium. GTDB lineage: Bacteria > Chloroflexota > Dehalococcoidia > UBA2979 > UBA2979 > W-Chloroflexi-9. The sequence goes on from JAQCKI010000116.1 coordinate 4,651, forward strand.
GCCGGTCATACAACGACGCAAGCGGCGAGCGGCGTGAAGAGACAGAGTGGTTCCGCGTGGTGACGTGGAACCGCCTGGCCGAAACGTGCGCCCAGTACCTGGTGAAGGGCCGGCAGGTCTTCGTGGAGGGGCGTCTACAGACGCGCTCCTGGGACGACCCGCAGGGCCAGAAGCGGTACATGACGGAGCTCATCGCTGAGGAAGTGAAATTCCTCGGCGGCCGCGGCGACTCCGGCCCAGGCGGTGGCGGCGGCATGGCCCCCGGCTTCGCAGTGGGCCCCGACAGTGAAGGCGACATTGACCCGGACGACCTGCCCTTCTAGGGCATCCCGGGCTGGAGGCATCTGAGATGGTGAACGAAGAAGGTTTCGACCGCGGTCCTCGTGGTGGCGGTGGCCGCCCGCGCAGTGGCGGCGGTGGTGGAGGTGGCGGCGGCGGCGGTGGCCGGTTCCGCCGCGTCCGTGGCTGCGAGTTCTGCCGCTCCAAGACGGACGTGGTGGACTACAAGGACGCTGAGATGCTGAAGCGGTACATCACGGACCGCGGCAAGATCGATGCGCGCCGCAAGGTGGGCACGTGTGCCAA
>JAQCKI010000117.1 GCA_027592645.1 Chloroflexota bacterium
GCTGACGCATGCGCTCATCGAGCGCTACGTGGACGACCTCTACAGCGTGCCAGAGGACGCCATCGCGCAGGCGATCGTGCTGCTGATCGAGCGCGCTCGGTTGGTGGTGGAGGGCGCGGGGGCGCTCGGCGTCGCCGCGATCCTCGCCGGGCTGCCGGTGGTGCGCGGCCGCACGGCGGTGGTGCTCTCCGGCGGGAACATCGATGTGAACACGCTCGGGCGGCTCGTCGCGCGCGGCCTGCTGCACGCGGGACGGCACCGGATGCTCACGGTGGCGTCCGCGAACGTGCCGGGCGAACTCGCGCGCATCACCGCCGCACTGGCGGACGCCGGTGCGAACATCGTGGAGGTGCGGCACGAACTGGTGACGCAGGACCTCCCGGTCGGCGTCGCACGCCTCACCTTCCGCCTGGAGGTCGCGGGGCCTGATGCCTTCAACGCGCTGCTCGCGGCGCTCCGCACGAGCGGACTGGTGCGCGGCACCTCCACCGACCTGGCGACGCCCGCTGCCGCCGCGATGCCCTGGTAGGCGCGCAGGCGTCTGACGGGACGCGGGCGCGGTATCCTCCCCCGGCTGACTGAGCGCGCGGAGGAGGCAACGATGGCCATCGAGCGGATGAACCCGGACGGGATGCACACGCCCACGGGCTACTCACACGTCGTGAAAGCGAGCGGTAGCACCACGATCTACCTCGCGGGGCAGGTGGCGGCCGACGCTGGCGGCAACGTGGTGGGGGCGGGTGACCTGGAGGCGCAGACGCGGCAGGTGTTCCTGAACATCCAGACCGCGCTGAAGGCCGCCGGGGCGACCTTTGCGAACGTCGTGAAGATGAACACCTACATCGTGGGCTACACGCCGGAGATGCGCGCCGCGTACCGCGCTGGCCGCGCCGAGTTCGTCACCGGCGACCTGCCCGCCAGCACGCTGATCGGCGTGCAGGCACTCGCCGCACCGGACTACCTGATCGAGATCGAGGCGATCGCCGTCATCGACTGACCGAGGGCGGCCCGCGCTAGACGAAGTCGAAGCGCAGCCCCTGCTCCTTCGCGATCGTGCCGAACCACTCGATCACCTCGGTGTGGTACGGGATGCCCTCCTTCATGCGGCGTGGCACCTCTTCGGCCTCTGGCCAGCCGGGGTAGATCACGCGATCGACGCCCGGCGCTGTGGGGGTCTCCAACATGCCGCGCAGGAAGGCGTCCATGTCACGCTTGAACTGCGCGACATCGATGAACGCATCGATGCGATACGCCAGCAGGTGAAAGCCGGGCGTCAGGCCGATGAAGCCGGGGCCGATGCCGGTAAGCGTGCTGGACATGATGTCCACGATCGAGGCGAGCCCGTAGCCCTTGTGGGAGCCCTGCTCGCGCGTGCCACCGAGCGGCAGCAGCAGCCACTCGTCCGGGACGGGGACGCGCTCCATGATCGGCGAGCCGTCCGGATTCGCGATCCAGCCGGGCTCCACCAGGGCACCGACGCGCTTGGCGAGACGCATCTTGTTCTGCGCGACCTGTGACGTGCCGATGTCCAGCACGAACGGCGGCATCTCGCCGGCCGGTGCCGCCCACGCGAGTGGGTTGGTGCCGAGGCGCGCGACCGCTCCACCGGTCGGAAGCACAGAGGGTTTCCCGCTGGAGGTCATCGCCACGCCGATCATGTCGTGCGGCAGCGCGCGCATCGCGTGATAGCCGGTGCCGCCCATGTGACCGACGTTGAAGACGCAGACCGCGCCCATGCCGGTCTCCGCTGCCTTCGCGATCGCCACGTCCATGGCCTTGGGTGCGACGTGCAGGCCGAGGCCGCCACCGCCATCGATGACGGCGGTGGTCATCGTCTCGCGCGTAATCGTGAAACTCGGACGCGGGTTCAGCGTGCCGGCGCGGTACTCCGCCACGTAGGAACGCAGCATGTTCGAGACCCCGTGCGACTCGATGCCGCGCAGGTCGTTGGTGATCAGCACGTCCGCTGCCAGCGGCGCGTCCTCCTCGGACAGACCGACGCTCTCGAAGATCTGCTCGGTCGCGCGCCGGGCCTGCTCCACCGGGACGTAGACCCGCGCGTGCTCCGGGACCTTGAATCGCTCCAGCATGGGGACGCCTCCGAGGGCTACAGGACGGGCGAGGTACCGCCATCGATGTTGATCGCGGTTCCGGAGAGGTACGAGGCACGCGCGGAGGCCAGGAAGCAGATCACGTCGCCCGCCTCGGACGCCTCGCCGACACGGCCGAGCGGCACGCGGCCGCCCATGCCCTCGTAGAACTCGTCGAGCGTGCGCGAGGGGTTCCGCTCCTGTTCGCGCTCGTAGCGGCGCTCGTGCTGGCCGCTCTTGATCAGGCCGATGCACACAGCGTTCACCAGGATGCCGTCGGCGGCGTAATCCTTCGACATCGCCTTGGTCAGCGCCAGACCGGCTGCGCGCGCCAGCGACGTCGGGAGCGAACTGGCGCCGGGTGCCTTCCCCCCGGGCGTGGTGACGTTGATGATGCGGCCGCCGCCGGCCGCCTTCATGTGCGGCAACACGGCGCGCGCGCAGTAGATCGCGCCGTACACCTTCAGGCCGAGGTCCTCGTTCCACGTCGCGTCATCGACGCGGTCGAACGGCGCAGCGGCGGAGGTGCCGGCGTTGTTCACGAGGATGTCGACCCCGCCCCAGCGCTCCACCACCTGCGCCACCATTGCCTGGATCTGCGACTCGTCGCGCGCATCGCACGGGATGCCGATGACCTCGCTGCCGGTGGCGGCGCGGATCTCCGCTGCGGCGGCCTCCAGCACGTCCGGCCGCCGCGCCGCGATCGCGACGCGTGCGCCCTCGCGCGCCATCGAGAGCGCCGCGGCCTTGCCGATGCCTTCGCTGCCGCCCGTGACAATCGCCACGCGGCCCGTCAGTCCCATGTCCATGCGCTACCCCTCGCCCGTTCTCGATTGCAGGCGGGCATCATACGAGACGCGATGCGATCCAGAGCCTTACGCCAACGGGATGACCACGATCTTGCGCGATGTGGCGGTAGCGTGGAGGAACGCGATGAAGCGCTCCGCCTCGCGCTCCACGGCGGCGCGGTCTCGCTTCGTCCACCGCTCGAACGGGTCCAGCGTCATCGTCACGGCCTCGCCGGCACGGTCGATGTGCCACAGCCCGGCGACGAACCCGTCCATCGTGAACGCTGAGTAGTTGCCGTTCCCGCGCCACGTCCTTGCGCGGTAATCCTCCGACACGATCCGGGCTCGGTCGGCGTGGCCCAGCACCACGTTGTCGTACTGCGGCAGGAAGCGGACCGGCGCCGGCGTTTCCTCCGGTGGCCGAGGCACGTCCGGTTGATCGAAGAGTTCACGCCCGTGCTCATCGCGGAACGTCAGCAGACGGGGACGTAGGCGCTCCATGACCTCCCGGAGCCGCGTGAGTCCGGACCACGCCTGCACGTCCTGCACGCTCGCCGGACCGAACACGCCCAGGTAGCGCCACACCATCTCGTCCAGAGTGACGCGCGGCGCCCGAGGCTTGCCGAGCCACGGCTCGGTCGTCGTCCACGTCGGCAAGCCGCTCTTGCGCCACAGGCCGCGCGGCGGCACCTGTACGAGCGGTACGAGGTAGCTGATGGTGTTGGTGACGGCCATCGCCTCGTGACCTGCGTAGGCCTCGCCGAGCCGGTCACGCACCTGGGCGAACGTCAGCGTCTCCTGCTCCAGCAACGCGCGTCCCGCTTCGGCCAGCCCGTCCACGTCGACTCCCGGCAGGCGTTTCCCGAATGCGCCTCGTTGCGTACGCGTCAGCACGGGCTGCAACAGCGGACGCAGCCCGAGCGTGTCCCGCGCGCTCGCGAGGTGGATCGTCGTCCGCATCAGCGGCGCACGCGCCACCGCGCGTTCCTCCATGAGTCGCGACAGCTCCTCCGGGTCGAAGGGATCGAGGCGGGACCAGAATGCCGCGTAGGGATCGGTCGGGACCTGCGACTGCATCCCGACGAGGTGCTCGATCACCTCGAGCGCGGGCCGCGCCTCGCGGCGCAACAGGCCCTGCCGTGCCAGGAGCGCACGGTTCAGGGCACGCGTGGAGAGGACCGGGGATTCGCCCATCCGTCTACACTCCCGGCCTCAGACCACCGAAGGGGGCACATGATGCCAATCTACCAGCGAGGCGACACATCGATTTACTACGAGGACGCTGGGGGCGATGGCTTCCCGCTGCTCCTGATCGCACCGGGAGGCATGAACTCTGCGATTGCGTTCTGGGCGCGGATGCCGTTCAACCCGATCGAGTCGTTCCGGGACGACTTCCGTGTGATCGCGATGGACCAACGCAACTGTGGCCAGTCCGCGGGACCGCTCGATACGGTCGATCCGTGGACGCGTTATGTCGATGACCAGCTCGGGCTCCTCGATCACCTCGGGGTCGACCGGTACGTGGCGCTGGGGTGCTGCATCGGATGCTCCTACCTGCTGAAGCAGGCGGAGCAGCAGCCGGGGCGGATGGTCGCGGGCGTGCTGGAGCAGCCGATCGGGCTGGTGGAGACGAACACCCAGGTCTTCCAGGACAACATCTGGAAGCCGTGGGGCGAGGAACTGGTGGCGCGCCGGGACGACCTGACCACCGAGCAGTTACTCGGCTTCGGGCAGGCGATGTGGCACCAGGACGACTTTGTCTTCAGCGTGCCAAAGGCGCGGCTCCCGGCGATCACGACGCCGATGCTGGTGCTCGCCGGCGCCGACGCGGCGCACCCGACCAGCGTGGCGGTCGAGGTCGACCGGCTGCTGCCGAACAGCACCTACATCGAGTCATGGAAGGCGCCCGAGGTGATCCCTCAGACGGTCGAGACGGTGCGCGCCTACTTGAAGCAGCAGATCGAGGCGGCCCGATGACCCCTCAAGCCACCACCGCAACGGCAAATGCGCCCGCGAAGCTCGCGGCGGACGAAGCAACGCGCCCCGCACCGGCACCGGGCGAGATGAAGTGCACGCTCTGTGGGCTGGATGCCTGCTGGATGGAGAAGGACGAAGCGAAGGGCGAGGCGGGCGGCTAGCCGCCGGCCAGTTTCACGCGGTGGCCCATCGCCTCCAGCCGCGTGCGGACGCGTTCGCGGTGGTCGCCCTGGATCACCACGTCGCGATCCTCGATGGTCCCGCCGGCGCCGCAGAGTTGCTTCAGGGTCTTGAGGGTGGCCTCGATCTCGGCAGGGCTACCCGGCAAGCCGGTGACCAGCGTCACCGTCTT
>JAQCKI010000118.1 GCA_027592645.1 Chloroflexota bacterium
TGGGGCACCGCTGCTCAGGGACGAAACACTAACTCTCCAGGTGGTATGAATACCGGGGGCAGGTCAGGGTCACGATCTGTACCCGTTGTGTCCAGGCTGCGGCGATGAAAATCAACACCCATTCGCCGATGATCCATGCCCCCAATGTGGCGGATGGGGACACATCCGCGAGATGCAGCGACTCGATCCGTCTCCCGAACCGTCAGAGTTCTAATTAGGACACCACCGGACAAGTACGGCAGTGCCTGACGGACCTCAGTCGATGCGGGTGTGGCGCAGGCGCAGGCTGTTCGCCATCACCGAGACGCTGGAAAGTGCCATCGCCCCGGCCGCGACAATCGGGTTCAGGAATCCCGCGTGCCCGAAGATCGGCTGCAGCAGCGTCGGAACCTCGTGCATCCCGAGCACCTCGCGGAACACGAGGTAGCCGAGGCCCGCCGCGACGGGGATCAGCACCGTGTTGTACCCGAACGCCCACGCCAGGTTCTGCCACATCGTCCGCATCGTCGCCCGCGAAATCGCGATGGCATGTGCCACGCCCAGCAGGTCGGCGCGCATCAGCGTGACCGGCGCCGCCTCCATCGCCACGTCCGTGCCGCTCCCGATGGCGATGCCGACGTCCGCGGCGGCCAGCGCGGGCGCGTCGTTGATACCGTCGCCGACCATCGCCACCACGCGGCCCTGCGCCTGGAGCGCCTGCACCACGGCGGCCTTGCCCTCCGGCTTCACGTTCGCCTCGACCTGGTCGATGCCGACCTGCCGCGCGACCGCGCGCGCGGTCAGTTCGCCGTCGCCGGTGAGCATCACCACCTGGATGCCCATCGCCTGCAGCCGCGCGACGCCGTCCTTCGCCGTCGCGCGGACGCGGTCGGCGAGCGCAATGACACCGGCTGGCTTGCCATCGACCGCCACGAGGATCGCGGTCTCCCCGGCCGTCTGAGCGCGCTCGGACAGGAATGGCAAGCGCAGCCCGCCGCGCGTGGTACCGTCCACCCCGCGCGAGCGCAGGAAGTCTGCGTTGCCGATCAGCACCTCGTGCGTCGCGCCATCGAGCGCGACCGTGGCGACGACGCCCTCACCGGGCACCGCGAGGAATGTCATCGGCCAGTCGAGCACCAGCCCGCGCCGCTCTGCCTCGCGTGTGATCGCCTCCGCGTAGGGGTGCTCCGAGCCACGCTCGGCGGAGGCGACCAGGCGCAACATCGCGTCCTCATCGACGGGTGCGTCGGGCACCTGCTCCACGGTCGTGACCTCGGGGCGGCCCTCGGTGATCGTCCCGGTCTTGTCCAGCACCACGGTGTCCACGTCGCGTGCGCGCTGGAGTGCCTCGGCGTTGCGGATCAGCACGCCGCGTTGCGCCGCCCGGCCGAGGCCGACCATGATCGCGGTTGGCGTCGCCAGCCCGAGCGCGCACGGGCAGGCGATGATCACCACGGTGACGGCGTTCAGGATCGCCAGTGTCAGCCGCGGCTCCGGCCCGAACGCCCACCACCCACCGAGCACCACGAGCGCGATCACCAGCACGATCGGCACGAACACGGACGAGATGCGGTCGGCGAGTGCCTGCACCGGCGCCTTGGAGGTCTGTGCCTCCTCCACCAGCCCGATGATCCGCGCCAGCGCCGAGTCCGCGCCCACGGCGGTCGCGCGCACCCTCAGCAGACCCGTGGTGTTCATCGTCGCGCCGAACACGGAAGTGCCCGGCTCCTTCTCGACCGGCACCGACTCGCCGGTCAGCATCGACTCGTCGACGGCGGAGTGGCCCTCGACCACGGCGCCATCGACAGGAATCTGCTCGCTCGGGCGGACGATGACGATGTCGCCCACCTGCACGGCGCGGACGGGGATCTCGTACTCGGTGCCGTCCTCCAGCACGCGCGCCAGTTGTGGGCGCAGCGCGATCAGCGACCGCACCGCCTCGGAGGTCCGTCCCTTGGCGCGGGCCTCGAGCCATCGGCCGAGCAGCACCAGGCCGATGATCGCGGCGGCGGTGTCGAAGTAGACCTCCGCCTCCAGCCCGTGCACAGACGCGAACACCTGGGGCGCGAACGTCGCGACGGTGGAGTAGATGAAGGCGGCGGACGTGCCGACGGCGATCAGCGTGTTCATGTCGGTCGCGCCGTGGCGGCCGATCTTCCACGCGCCCCGGTAGAACTGCGCGCCCGCCCACACCTGCACCGGGAGCGTGATCAGGAACTGAAGCGGGTTCACGATGCGCAGTGGCGCGTCCTGCACCCAGCCGATCTCCCAGCCCACCGTCATGCCGCCGTGGCGCAGCAACATCCACGTCATGGTGATGGCGGCGACGCCGAGCGCGAAGATCATGCGGACCTTCAGCCGCTGCTCCTCCGCGCGGCGCTCACGCTCCAGCGAGTCCTGCTGCGAGTCCTCGTCATCGCCGGCGTCGGGGAGCACGAGCTCGTAGCCGGCCCGGTCGACGGCGGCACGCAGCGCCACGAGGTCCAGCCCTGCGGGCGCGTCGATCGTCGCCTGCTCGGTGGCGAGGTTCACGGCCGCGCCAGAGACGCCCTCGATCGTGCCGAGCGCCTTCTCGACACGCCGCACGCACGAGGCGCACGTCATGCCGCGCACGCCAAAGCGGAGCCGTTCCGTGGTGGCCGGTGCCGCACTCATCGCGTTGCTCCCTGTTCCTTGCTTCGACACGCCACGCGGCGCTACCGGTTCTTCATCGAGTACAGCTCGACCAGTTCGTCGAACACCTCACCGTGGCGACCATCGGTGACGGCCTCCAGCACGCAGTGGTGCAGATGGCCGTCCAGGATGCGCGACTCCGCCTTCTCCACGGCACGGCGCACCGCGTACATCTGCTTCAGAACGTCCACGCAGTACGTGTCCTCCTCCACCATTCGGCGGATGCCGTTCAGGTGGCCTTCGATGTAGGCGAGCCGCTTCAGGACATCGGCCTTGCTGTCGTGATCCATTGGCGGGCCTCCGCTCGCTCGTTCGGGTGGGGTGCGATTACTTCGCGACGGCCATCGCCGCCTCAAGCGGCTGGCCCCACGGCATCTCCACGGTCTGCACGTTGATCACCTCGAAGCCGGGTGCAATCGCACGCAACCGGTCCGCCGCACCGGGGGCCACCAGCACCTTGTGGTTGCAGCAGGAGTGCGGCTCTTGCTCGGTCTTCGAGCGGTCATAGTGGAAGACCTCGGTGGTGCTGCCGCAGGGGCAGGAGTAGACCACGTCCGCGCCGGCGTCCGACCGCTCCGCGCGGTAGGTCGGAACGAACGTCGCGGCCTGCGCTGCGGAGGGCGCGACGTGCATCATGCCCAGCGGGATCATCGTGCTTGACACGGCGGGCGAGACGGCCGAGGGGTCGCCAAGGGGGTAGCCCTCGGCGGCGAGCGTCTCCGCGACCTGATCCAGCACCGCGCCGCGCTCGATGTCCACGACGAACGAGCGCGCGTCCGGATCACCGGAGATGAAGCGGGCGCCTTCGACGGTGCCGACCGCCTCGCGGATCGTGGCGATGCAGTGGTCGCAGGTGATGTCGGGGGCGAAGAGGGTCATCTGGGGCATCGGGCTACCTCCTGGAGGTTTGAGTGTGTGCGGGGCCGATGCAGGAAGGCTACCACAACCCATACCCCCCGGGTAGGGGTATCGCCTGCAATCTTCTGAAGCCGCCCGGTCGGTGCGTGGGACGAGGCCGTCCCCTATGCTCGCCGCGTCCGGCCACGTCGGCGGCGTGTCTGGCCTGAGAGCGGGTGCGGGTGCTTCGGCGTCTGCGGCTCCCCATTGGGACCGATCTCCGGCAGCGGTGGCGATTTCGTGGACGCCCCCTGTCCGACCACCCTCGCACGTCCTACCAGACCCGCATCTTCGGCACGCCCGCTCAGCGGTGGTTCTACTGGGACGGCCTCACGGCGAACGCGTCCGACACCGTGGTCCAACAGTTCCTCTCGATCTACGCCATCGCGCTGGGCGCATCGAACACGCAGGTCGGCCTGATCGCGATCGCGAACGGCCTGGCGGGGGCACTCGCGCTCTACCCCGGCGCGCGGATTGCGGATCGGGTCGCCTCGCGCAAACTCGTGGTGCTCATCGGCGCGGCGGGCATCGGCCGGCTCACCGTGCTGGCGATGGCGCTCGCACCGGTGTTCCTGCGCGACCCGAGCCAGGCCGTCTACGCGCTGATCGCGCTGACGTTCCTGCGCTGGCTCGCGGGGAGCACCAGCCACCCGTCCTGGGTGGGCCTGCTCGCCGACATCATCCCGATCGACCTGCGGCGCTTCTATGTCTCCCAACGCATGCTCGGCATGACCATCGTGGGCGCGTTCGCCGCGCCCGCCGCCGGCTTCGGCATCCGGGCGATCGGCGGCATCGAGGGCTTCCAGTGGATCTTCGCCGCCGCCTTCGCGTTCGGCATCGCCAGCACCTACTGCTACGCGCGCATCCCCGAGCCGCCCCGCCCGAGCGCCGCCGAGCGCCCGCGCGGCTCGATCCGCGAGATGCTCGCGGACGGCTTCTTCACGCGCTACCTCGCGGCCACGTTCATGCTCCACACCACCACGATGATCGTGGGCCCGTTCTTTGCCGCGTACCTCGTGCGCGACCTCGGTGCGACGACCGCCGAGGTGGGCGTGCTGGCCACGGTCGACCTCGGGGCCGCGGTGGCAGCACAACTGGCGCTGGGGTTCGTGGTGTCCCGCTACCCGACGGAGCGCCTGGTGCGGATCGTGATGTTCACGTCGCCGCTGATCCCGTTCGTGTGGCTGTTCGCTCAGACACCGTGGCATGCCGCTATCCCGCACCTCATCGGCGGCGCCTCGTGGGCCGTCTACAACGTCGTGTCGTTCAACCTGCTGATGGAGTACGCCCCGCCGAAGAACATCCCGCGCTACGCGGCCACGCACCAGATGACGGTGCTGGTCGCCTCGTTCCTGGGACCGACCATCGGCACCGTGATCGTGGCGACGTGGGGGATTCGCGCCGCGATGGTGATCTCCTCGGCGGGCCGCGTCATCGCCGCCGGGATGATGTTCCTGCCCGTACGCCAGTCGACGCCCGCCCCACCGGGCGGGGGTAGCGCGCCCGGAGGATAATCGCCGCCAGCAGCCGTACCCGGGGTCCCGGGACGGGAGCAAGGACAGCCGAGATGGCCCAGACCCCGCCCGCCGAGCGCGCT